>NZ_LLWH01000217.1 GCF_001411475.1 Pseudomonas endophytica
ATAATCCCTTAGGGGCGATCCTGCACAACGTGCAAAATATTCGTCGGCGCTTGTCCAGTGAACTCCCTAAAAACGTTGAGGTTGCAGAACAAGCTGGCATCACACTGGACGCCATCAGTCACTACCTTCAAGCCCGAGAGGTGCCGCAGTTACTGGACGGCATACAGCAAGCAGGCGCCCGGGCAGCCAAGATCGTGACCCACATGCTTAGCTTCAGTCGCCGCAGCAACCGGCAAATGAGCCCCTGCGATTTGTCAGCCCTGATTAATCAGGCCGTGGACATTGCCAGCAATGACTTTGACCTCGCTTTGGGTTTTGACTTCAAAGGCCACGACATTGTTCGCCAGTTCGATCCGCAACTCGGCCCTGTCCCTGGCATCCCCAACGAGCTGGAACAAGTGCTGCTGAATTTACTAAAAAACGCAGCGCAAGCCATTCATCAGCGCCCCGCTAACAGCACCGAACCCGGACGTATTACCTTGCGCACTAAACTCAACCCACCTTGGGCGCAAATCCAAGTCGAGGACAACGGCGTCGGTATGCCGGAGCAGGTGCGCAAACGCATTTTTGAACCGTTTTTCACCACCAAAGAAGTCGGCCAAGGCACCGGGCTCGGCCTGTCGGTGTCTTACTTCATCGTCACGAATAATCACAAAGGGCAAATGGAAGTGCACTCCACGTTAGGCCAAGGTACGTGCTTTACCTTACGTCTACCGCTGGCTGGCAATCTGTTGCCGTCTCACGAATCAACCACGGTGGAACTATAAACATGGGCTTTCGCTTATCAAAGATCTACACCCGTACCGGCGATAAAGGTGAAACCGGCCTTGGCGACGGACGACGCGTGCCCAAAGACCACCCGCGGGTAGAAGCTATCGGTGACGTCGATACGCTCAACAGTCAGTTGGGGCTGCTCTTGGCCGGACTCAACGCGCACCGTAGCGAATGCCCAGGGCTAATCGACATAATTGAAGTGCTTGAACCTTGCCAGCACCGACTCTTCGACTTGGGCGGTGAATTGGCCATGCCGATTTATCAGGCACTCAACATTGCTGAGATCGAGCGACTTGAGGCAGCGATTGACCGCTGGAATGAAGAGGTGGGCCCACTGGAAAACTTCATCCTTCCGGGCGGTTCGACCTTGATTGCACAAGCGCATGTGTGTCGCAGCTTGGCCCGCAGTGCAGAACGCCGCTGCCAGCAACTCAATGCTCTTGAACCCTTAGCAGGTGCGGGGTTGGCGTATATCAACCGACTCTCAGATTTGTTGTTCGTCGCCGCCCGCCTGATTGCTAAACGCCAAGGCGTCGCCGAAATCTTGTGGCAGGCAGCAGCCAAACCCGAGAGGTAAGTCGGCCATATTGGATGTACGACTGCTGTGCTGACTGCCCGCAGGATCTGCCCGCAGGCTGCGATTTTAGGGATCAAGATCGCAGTCGTCGCTCCTCGACAGCGCCTACATCATTAATCTTGGGGCCAGAACGCGCGAATTCCGGCAACGCCCTGCGCTCCGACAGCCCACGCTTGCTGGCGTTCATCCGGCCCCAGCCCTCCCAGCAAGAACACTGGTTTGCCGAAGTTAGCGATCAACTGCTGCGCCTGCTCCCAGCCCAAAGGCTGTGTGTCGGGGTGGGTCTGAGTTGGTTGCACAGGTGACAAGGTCACAAAATCTACGTCCATCTGCTCAGCCAACGCCAGTTCTTCGGCGTTATGGCACGAGGCGGCCAACCAACGTTCTTTGGGCAGTGGTCGACCTTTTGCTGAGTACTTGCGCAATTGCGCAGCCGTCAGATGCCAACCCGCCGACGGAAAATCACCCAACCATTCCAGCGGGCCTTTGAGCATCAGTTGCGCCTTGCCTGCGCACAACCCGGCCGCATCAACCGCTAGATCGCGGTATTTGGGGTCATAACCATTTGGGGCACGCAATGAAACCAGTTTAATGCCGCCAGCAATTGCCTTTTGCAACCCACGTAACAGCTCTGGCGCTTCCAGCCCGTCTGGCGTAATCAGGTATTGATCGGGTAAACGCGCCGCGGCAACAATCGACTGATTCGCCGCTGGAAACTCATAACTCGCCAAATCTCGCGAAGACACCCAAACCAAGGGCTGACCTTCTGCGCCATGGGGTTCGCCGGTAAACGCGTACACTTCCCACACATCCAGCAACACGTGTTTGTCCGGGTAATCATGTTGAACCTTGATCAACGGACGAGCAGCGCTCACGACGATGCCCAGCTCTTCGTGCAGTTCACGACTCAACGCAGCTTCGACCGACTCCCCCGCCTCGACCTTGCCACCAGGAAACTCCCAGAGTCCGCCTTGATGCTGAGTATCAGCGCGACGTGCAATCAGCACTTTGCCGCCCTCGCCCCGGATAACGGCCGCAGCCACATGAATTCGTTTCACCTGTGTACTTCCTCTCATCCGGCCTGTTGCCAGGCTTTAAACACCGCTCATCACTACATGGCCTCATGCTAAGTTTGCCCTTAGACGGGCAGCGGGCGCGAACTCCAAGCAAGCGCCCGCAGATCCTTACTTACGTACGGTACTCGGCGTTAATTTTCACGTACTCGTGGGACAAGTCGGTAGTCCAGATGGTTTCGCTAGCCTTGCCACGACCCAGTTCGATACGAATCGTGATTTCTTCACGAGCCATAACGGCTGAACCTTGCTCTTCGGTATAAGTGATCGCGCGCGCGCCACCGCTGGCGATGCACACTTCGCCTAGGAATACGTCGATCTTGCTCACATCCAGATCCGGCACCCCGGCACGCCCCACGGCCGCCAAAATACGGCCCCAGTTCGGATCAGACGCAAACAGCGCGGTCTTGATCAGTGGCGAGTGAGCCACGGTATATCCCACATCAAGGCATTCTTGGTGATTACCACCGCCATTGACTTCAACCGTCACAAACTTAGTTGCGCCTTCACCATCACGCACGATGGCTTGAGCGACGTCCATGCACACCTCAAACACGGCCTGCTTCAAGGCCGCGAACAGCGGGCCGCTGGCTTCGGTGATTGCTGGCAAGTTGGCTTTACCCGTGGCAATCAACATGCAGCAATCGTTGGTCGATGTGTCGCCATCAATGGTGATGCGGTTAAACGACTTGTTAGCACCGTCGAGCAACAGATTTTGCAGCACGTCGCGCGAAACGTTAGCGTCGGTCGCGATGTAGCCCAGCATGGTGGCCATGTTCGGACGAATCATGCCAGCACCCTTGCTGATACCCGTCACAGTAACGGTCACGCCATCGTGTACAAACTGACGGCTAGCCCCTTTAGGCAACGTATCAGTGGTCATGATGCCGGTGGCTGCTTCAGCCCAATGGTGTTCCGACAGATCGTCCAACGCGGCTTGCAATGCGCCTTCGATTTTCTCGACCGGCAGCGGCTCACCAATTACACCGGTGGAATACGGCAGCACAGCGCTGGCATCAACCCCAGTCAACTCGGCTAATTTGGCGCAGGTACGGGTCGCGGCAACGAGGCCCGGCTCCCCCGTCCCAGCGTTAGCATTGCCGGTATTGGTCAACAGGTAGCGCACAGCGCCTTGAACGCGCTGCTTGGCCAAAATAACGGGCGCCGCACAAAAAGCATTCAAGGTAAATACGCCAGCGACGGTTGAGCCTTCAGCACAGCGCATGACCACGACGTCCTTACGCCCAGGACGCTTGATACCGGCTGAAGCGATGCCCAGTTCAAAACCGGCCACCGGGTGCAAAGTAGGCAAAGGACCAAGACCAACAGCCATGACGCGCTCCTAAATAGAGATGACAGTTCCGCCAATGGGCGGGAATTCAATGGTAAAACGCCGCGACGGCTAATGCCGGTCGCGGCGCAGGTGTTTCAGCAGATGAAGCGGGCTTTAGTTAATTTGCCCGTGACAGTGCTTGTATTTCTTGCCCGAGCCACAGTAGCACAGCTCGTTGCGGCCTAGTTTCTGGTCATTACGTACCGGCTCAGTCGCAGGAACCACGTCGGCTACATCAGCCCCTTCAAGCACTTGGGCCATGGCATCAGGCTGATCAAGGCCGGGGGCTTCGGCATGCTGGAACTGCATACGTGAAGCCAGCTCTTCAGCTTCACGGCGCAGACGGGCTTCTTCTTCAACCGGGTCTTCGCGACGTACCTGTACATGGGACAGTACGCGGATCGAATCACGCTTGATCGAATCAAGCAGCTCGGAGAACAAGTTGTAAGACTCGCGCTTGTACTCTTGCTTAGGGTTCTTCTGCGCATAACCGCGCAAGTGGATACCGTGGCGCAAGTGGTCCATGGTCGACAAGTGGTCTTTCCACAGGTCATCCAGAACACGCAGCACAATTTGCTTCTCGAAGGTACGCAGGGCTTGCGCACTCGCTTGCTCTTCTTTTTCGTTGTACGACGCCAACAGCTCGTTCAGCAGCTTCTCACGCAGGGTTTCTTCGTACAGGTGATCGTCTTCATCGAGCCACTGCTGGATCGGCAACTTCACACCAAAGCCGCCTTCGATGGCCGCTTCCAGACCTGCAACATCCCACTGTTCAGGCAACGACTGAGGCGGGATATGAGCGTTGATCGTGCTATCGAGGACGTCTCTGCGGAAGTCCGCAATGGTTTCGCCAATGTTTTCAGCCGCCAGCAACGTGTTACGCATGTGATAAATCACTTTGCGTTGTTCGTTGTTAACATCATCGAACTCCAGCAATTGCTTACGAATGTCAAAGTTGCGGCCTTCGACCTTGCGCTGAGCCTTTTCGATAGCGTTAGTCACCATGCGGTGCTCAATCGCTTCGCCAGACTGCATACCCAACGCTTTCATGAAGTTCTTCACTCGATCAGAAGCGAAGATACGCATCAAGCTGTCTTCCAGCGACAGGTAGAAACGGCTAGAACCGGTATCGCCCTGACGACCTGCACGACCACGCAACTGGTTGTCGATGCGGCGCGACTCATGACGCTCGGAAGCAATCACATGTAGACCACCCGACTCCAGCACTTGCTGGTGGCGTTTTTGCCAGTCGGCTTTGATTTGAGCAGTTTGCTCAGGCGTCGGGTTCTCAAGGGAGGCGACCTCCACTTCCCAGTTACCGCCCAGCAAGATATCGGTACCACGACCGGCCATGTTGGTGGCAATGGTCAGTGCACCGGGACGACCAGCCTGCGCAATAATTTCAGCTTCTTTTTCGTGGAACTTGGCGTTCAGAACCTTGTGCTCGATACCTTCCTGATTAAGCAGGTTAGACATGTGCTCGGAGGTCTCGATGGTCGCGGTACCCACCAGCACTGGACGACCTTTGGTCATGCAGTCTTTGATGTCAGCCACGATCGCCGCGTACTTCTCGTCCGCAGTCAGGAACACCAGGTCGTTGAAGTCTTTACGCGCCAACGGTTTGTTCGGCGGGATAACCATCACCGACAGACCATAGATCTGGTGGAACTCGAAAGCTTCGGTGTCGGCAGTACCGGTCATGCCAGACAGTTTGTTGTACAACCGGAAGTAGTTCTGGAAAGTAGTCGAAGCCAAGGTCTGGCTCTCTGCCTGAATGTTCAGGCGCTCTTTCGCTTCAATCGCTTGGTGCAAGCCTTCAGACAGACGACGACCCGGCATGGTCCGGCCAGTATGTTCGTCAACCAGCAATACCTGACCGTCTTCGACGATGTACTCGACATTGCGATTGAACAGTTTGTGCGCGCGCAATGCAGCGTACACGTGGGTCAAAAGCCCCAAGTTATGCGCCGAGTACAGGCTTTCACCTTCGGCCAGCAAACCGACTTGGGTCAGCATGTCTTCAACGAACTGGTGACCGGACTCGTTCAGCTCAACCTGACGCGTCTTCTCGTCGATGGTGAAGTGACCAGCCTTTGTAACTTGGCCTTCAACTTCTTCAACGTGCTGTTCAAGGCGCGGAATCAGCTTGTCAATTTCGGTGTACAGACGAGAACTGTCTTCGGCCTGACCCGAGATGATCAAAGGCGTACGCGCTTCGTCGATTAGGATGGAGTCGACTTCGTCGATTACAGCGAAGTTAAGCTCACGCTGGAATTTTTCTTCCATGCTGAAAGCCATGTTGTCGCGCAGGTAATCGAAGCCAAACTCGTTGTTAGTCCCGTAAGTGATGTCTGCGGCGTAGGCTTCACGCTTTTCTTGAGGTGGCTGAAACGGCGAAACCACGCCGATCGTTAGCCCCAGAAACTCGTAGAGCGGACGCATCCAGTTGGCATCACGGCGAGCCAAGTAGTCGTTGACCGTCACCACATGCACGCCTTTACCAGACAGCGCATTGAGGTAAACACCCAGGGTTGCTACCAGCGTTTTACCTTCACCGGTACGCATTTCTGCGATCTTGCCTTCGTGCAAGGTCATGCCACCGATCAACTGAACGTCGAAGTGGCGCATACCCATAACGCGCTTACCGGCTTCACGGCAGACCGCGAAGGCTTCAGGCAGCAATTGATCGAGGGTCTCACCTTTAGCTATGCGGGCCTTGAACTCTTCGGTCTTGGCGCGCAATTGCTCATCACTCAGAGCAACCATTTGCTCTTCGAAGGCATTAACGACCTGTACCGTCTTGAGCATGCGTTTTACTTCGCGCTCGTTCTTGCTTCCAAAAAGTTTCTTTAACAAAGGCGCAAACATATCGGCAGGATCTTCCACACATAGGGATGGAGGGCGGCCCCGAGAGTCGCCCGAGCAGCCCTGATGGCCGCATGCGAACGAGCATTCTACCCGGAAACGGCGGTGAGGAAAGTGGCGTTATTCCACGATACTGGTACAGCGTTGTGACGGGGCCTGACTAAAATAAGGCCTTTTTGCGGAACTTCAACCCATGGGATGCAGAAGTTACCCATTGATTTTGCAATTAAACTTAATCGTTTAAGGTCTGTGTCGAGCGAAATCGTGGTTTCTGCTACGATGGCCGCTCAGTTTTCTCAGGTGTTTGATCATGGCATTTCGCCCACATCCAGCACGGGCACCCGCTGTTCTGCTCCGCGAGGCCAAGCCCCTAAAAGCTATTTTCGGCCATGCCAAACGTCTTGCTCATCTACAACGCCTACTTGAAAGCCAGCTCCAACCGGCCGCACGCGAACATTGCCACGTCGCTTCATGGCGCGAAGGCAGTTTGCTATTGGTCGTAACTGATGGCCATTGGGCCACACGCCTGCGCTATCAGCAAAAACGCTTGCAGCGCCAATTGCAGGCGTTTGATGAATTCGCCAGCCTGACCCGCATCCTGTTTAAAGTGCAGCCACCGACCGTACTGACCAAAGTTAATGGGCACACGCTTGACCTGTCTGAGGATGCCGGGCAAACCATTCAAGCGACGGCCGAAGGCATCAGCGACCCGGCGTTACGTGCGGCGCTTGAGCGGCTAGCGAGCCATGCCAAGCCTAAGGCTTGAAGGTAAAGATCCAACGTTCGCAAGCACGCTCGCTTGAAGTTTATCGCAGGCATTATTTGCGCTTGCTGCCGCCTAACAACGAGCCCAATAGCCCACGCACTAATTGACGCCCCATTTGGCTAGCCACTTGGCGCGCCATGGATTGCAACGCTTTACCTGTTGCCGTCCCCAAAAACTCCCCAGCCTGATCAAACAAGCCTGGCTCATCGGGCGCTACTGGTGCTTGATCAACAGGGGCTTGCCCTTTGCGGGTTTGAAGAACTTCGTAAGCCGATTCACGATCAATCGGCTTGTCATAGCGCCCCTGCAACGGCGAACTGGCAATTAACGCCGCCCGTTCTACCTCGCTCAACGGCCCTATTCGCGACTGCGGCGGTGCAATGAGTACGCGCTGAACCATCGCAGGTGTGCCTTTTTCTTCCAGCCTCCCAACTAACGCTTCTCCTGTGCCTAACTCTGTCAGAACCGCCAGCGAATTAAAGGCCGGATTCGGACGAAACCCATCAGCCACTGCCTTCAAAGATTTTTGCTCTTTGGCGGTAAACGCTCGCAACCCGTGCTGGATGCGTAAGCCCAATTGTGCGAGAACCGTGTCAGGTAAATCGGCCGGCGACTGAGTTACAAAATACACGCCTACACCTTTGGAGCGGATCAACCGAACCACTTGCTCCAAACGATCCTGCAGAGCCTTAGGCGTGTCCGCAAACAATAAATGGGCCTCATCAAAAAATAGCGCCAGCAACGGTTTATCGGCATCACCGCGCTCCGGTAATTGCTCAAAAAGCTCAGCCAGCAGCCATAACAAAAAGGTCGCATACACTTTAGGCGCTTCGTGTACCAAACGGCTGGCGTCTAACAAATGGATTCGCCCGCGACCATCGCTGGCGGGCTGTAACAAATCTTCGAGCTGCAGCGCTGGCTCACCAAACAACGCCTCTGCACCCTGCTGCTCCAGGATTGCCAAGCGTCGTAATAGCGCCTGACTGGAGCCTGTGGTCATCAAGGCCGCGTCTTCGCCCAACACCTGCGGGTTGTCACGTAAATGCCCAAGCAATGCTTTGAGGTCTTTTAGGTCCAGCAGCAATAAGCCTTCGCGATCAGCTACTTTAAAGGCCGCGTACAACGCGGACTGTTGACTGTCGGTCAGCTCAAGCAAGCTGCCCAGCAATAACGGTCCCATCTCGCTCAAGGTTGTTCGAAGCGGATGACCTGTTTTGCCGTGTATATCCCACAACGTCACGGGGTAAGCCTTAGGCTGGAAGTTAAGCCACGGCATGCTGGCAATGCGCTCTGCAATTTTTCCCTGTGGCTGACCTGCTGCGCCCAGCCCGCATAAATCGCCCTTAATATCGGCGACAAAGACAGCAACCCCCGCATCACTAAACTGCTCAGCCAGCCTTTGCAGAGTCACAGTTTTACCTGTACCTGTGGCGCCCGCCACCAAACCATGGCGATTTGCCAAGCGTAAAGATTGCGCGATTGGCTGCCCCGCAAGATCAGCACCAAGAATAAGCGTTGAGGAGTCTGGCATGTTGCTACCTTTGATTAACCGTTCGCGGACCGCGCCGATGCATTCCTTAATGCTAGACCAGAAAATGACTGATTTAGCCTAAGAAAACCCATCCATGGATCTCGAGCAGCCAGAAACGCTGCGCCAAACCAAGCACGCCGGACGATGTGTTCTCAATAGGGGATGATTTAGGGGCTGGAAGCAATGCTTTCGAGCGAAGGTTAGGCGAGCCTTTTTCAACACCGCTTAACCAAGCGCAGATACATTTCGCACAGTGCCTAAAGCCGCCGAGGCGGCGAAAGATGAGGGTCGGCTTCAGCGTCTTGCTGTAATGCTTCCCAGAGCTTGGCGGCGTCAGGAAAGTCCGTTCCATCTTCGGGGCTGAGTGCCTCTGGGTCATAACGACTCAAGCAGCCTTCGCCCAGCGTTGCTGGGGCGCTTGAGGTGGCCTTTTGGAGTGGATCCGTCACGCTGTTCCTCTCTTACCGCTGCGGGCTGCGAGGAGGTAGGGAGCTGAAACCAAGAGACTTTGCCCCCTTCGCAGCCTGCGCCAACTGCAACTAGAACACGACTGTTTTATTACCGTGCACCAAGACGCGATCTTCGAGGTGATAACGCAGGCCACGGGCCAGCACCATCTTTTCGACATCACGGCCGAAACGCACCATGTCTTCAATGCTGTCGCTATGGCTGACACGCACCACGTCTTGCTCAATAATCGGGCCGGCATCCAGCTCTTCAGTAACGTAGTGGCACGTTGCACCAATTAGCTTCACGCCGCGCATGGAGGCTTGATGGTAAGGCTTGGCCCCCACAAAAGACGGCAAGAAGCTGTGGTGGATATTAATGACTTGGCCCGCATATTCGCTGCACAAATCTGGCGGCAGAATCTGCATGTAGCGCGCCAATACCACGACTTCAGCCTGGTGGTGCTTGACCAAGCGCGAGACTTCGGCAAACGCTGGCTGCTTATCTTTAGGATCAACCGGTACGTGATAAAACGGAATGCCGTGCCACTCGACCATGCTGCGTAAGTCGTTGTGGTTCGAGATTACACAAGAAATATCGCAATCAAGCTCATCGCTGTGCCAGCGGTGCAGCAAATCTGCCAAACAATGAGATTCACGGCTGGCCATCAAGACAACGCGTTTTTTTTGCGCAGTATCGTTAATGCGCCAGACCATCGAAAACTCTTCAGCGATCGGGGCAAATGCTTCACGAAAAGCCTCCAGCCCAAATGGCAAAGAGTCGGCACGAATTTCGTGACGCATAAAGAACCAACCGCTTTGATCATCCGAGTGGTGGCTCGCTTCAGTGATCCAGCCATTGTGGGAGGCTAGGAAATTACTGACCTTGGCAACAATGCCGACGCCGTCGGGGCACGCAATCACCAACCGAAAAGTGCGCATGTGGGTAAACTCCAAAACTTTACAAAGGCCGCCATTCTAGCGAGTACGCAGCAAAACTACAGTATTCGTTGAGCCTTATTGACGGCACCACGGGGCCGTACCGTAAAAGCGTCGACACCAACAGCACCGCGGCTTTCATAGAATTGATCGCCCCATTGATACTCTTTATTAATGACTTTGATTTAGCCAAGGTATCAAGCCTATTTAACAGGCCACATATTGAACACCGACAAAAGTTAATGAATAAAATTTTAAATTAATCTGACATTGGATATTTACTTGCTGTAACTCTCTGACTATTATTGCGCCACTGTCTCCCTGACATCACTTCAGCATAAGGTAAGCCTCATGTCCTTGATCAACGAATACCGCGCAACAGAAGAAGCCATCAAAGAACTGCAAGCCCGCCTGAAGAACCTGTCCGAAGACGACAAACTTCAAACCGAGCTGGAATTTGAAGGCAAACTGCGCACCCTGATGGGCGAATACCAAAAGTCGCTGCGCGACATCATCGCCCTGCTGGACCCAGAGTCCAAAGCAACCAAAGCACCGCGCGGTGTTGTTAAAACTACCGGCACCAAACGTGCCCGTAAGGTTAAACAATACAAAAACCCGCACAACGGCGAAGTGATTGAAACCAAAGGCGGCAACCACAAAACTCTGAAAGAGTGGAAAGCTAAGTGGGGCAGCGACGAGGTTGAAGGCTGGGCAACTTTGCTGGGCTAAGTGATTGCGAACACACCAAGTGTTCAGCAACACCTATAAAAAAACGCCAGCTTGCTGGCGTTTTTTTTATGGGCCGACCTTTATTAAGGATCGTCAGTTTTAGCCACAACCCCCAATCGCTGACTCAAGCCGTTTGCATAATGCTGCCACTCGTCCAGCAGCCTTAGTTCGGTAGGCGTTGCGCTGCGAGACAGGCTTTGTGCAGCCTCATTGAACTGGCTCAGGGTTAAAGGCGCACCGAAAGCAGGATCGGTCAAACGCTGTTGGCAAAACTGCTGCCAGCGCTGTTGCTCTTGTTCAGTCAAGGTGGCTGGAAAGTTTCGGGCGCGGTAACGGAACAATAATTCAGGTAACCGTTCATCATCAAACGGCCACTCATCTTTGGCTAACTGTTGCGGATCACTTAAGCGCACTTGCTCGCACAATCGACGATCACGATCACCGAGAAAACCGTCATACAATTGCTGCTCAGGATCCTCGCTGGGAATGAAGTCTTCGTGGGCATAAATAACATTTAACTTCTGCTTCCAAACTCCTTGTGTATCCATCAGCACCTGGGCGCGCGCCTGATATACAGCCATGTCCAACTGCAAACGTTGTTGATCCTGAGCGCGCACTACCGTTAATGGTGCGACGACTGGGCAACGATTAATGTGAATCAGCTTAAGCGCTATCGGCGCTTGCCCCTCTGGTAACTCTTCGCGCCGTGTATAAAGCAGCGCCCGCAGTGCTTGCGCGTCCATGTCCAATAAAACCTGCGGATCAAAGTGCAGGTCATACACAATCAACGCATTACGGTTTTTCGGGTGCCAGCCCAACGGCAATACAACCCCGGCATAATGCCGTGCCGCAGAGAAACGACCCGAAATATGCAGCAGCGGCTGCAACAAACGAACTTGATCCAGCACCCGTTGTTTAGTTCGCAACTGAAACAACCACTCATAAAGTTTTGGTTGTTTTTCACGAATCAAACGTGCCAGCGCAATTGTTGCTCGCACATCAGACAGAGCGTCATGCGCCTGACCGTGATCAATGCCGTTGGCGGCCGTTAAACGCTCAAGCTTGAGCGTTACCCGGCCCTCCTCTTGCGGCCAGACAATGCCTTCAGGCCGTAGTGCATATGCCGTACGTACAACATCAATTAGATCCCAACGACTGTTACCGCCTTGCCATTCGCGCGCGTAAGGATCAAAGAAGTTTCGATAGAGGCTGTAGCGCGTAACCTCATCGTCAAAACGCAGCGAGTTGTAGCCCGCGCCACACGTACCCGGCAGCGCGAGTTGCGCGTGGGTACGCGTCATAAACTCGGCCTCATCCAGACCTTTGTCCTCAAGAATGCTCGGCGTAATACCGGTCACTAAGCAGGCAATGGGGTGCGCAAGAATATCGTCGCTGGGCAGGCAGTACAGATTGAGCGGCGCGTCTATCTCATTGAGCTCGTAATCCGTGCGGATACCCGCCACTTGCACAGCTCGGTCGCTGCGCGGGTTAATGCCGGTGGTTTCGTAGTCGTACCAAAAAATAGAGGTCACGGGGTGTTCCTGAGCAGTATTCCTCCTCAGTCTAGGCGTTCAAAGCCAAGCAAGACCAGCACGCAATCGCCTTCTGTCTTCTGCGCCAATTGATCAGGCTGAAGCTTGCAAAGGGTGAAAGCTGAAGTAATGGTGCAAGTCGTTGATCAGCGTCAAGTACTGCGCAGGCGGCTGATACAAAACAAAACCGGCGTCATAGCAAGTCGGCGTGACATCTTCACGGCACCACAGGCATCGAGCGGCAAGGTCAATCAACTGCCGTTGCCCATCGGCACCGGGCAATTTGATCCGAAGTTGAAAGTCGGCCTCTACCAACAGAGGCAGCGGGCTTATCAGCACTAAACCGCCCTCAGATAGAGCGCCCAACGAACCCATAGGCTTGTCGGTAAAACGGTTAAAGACGGTTAAGAAAGACGTTAATTCATGACGCTGGATGCGACGCTCAGTCTGCATGTTGGATTCACTGGTCAGGCTCGGGTTAACTGCCCGTATAGTCACTCACCGAAGCGCTGACAACCGGGCACTGAGATGCTTGGGCCTCATGCACAACGACTACAGCCGCGCGGGTAACGCTTGAGCCGTGCCAGGACCGGGGATGAACTTAAGAATCTGCAGGGTCTCGATCCGAGCCTTGGCCCGGTAAGCATATTCGCTCTTCGGGAACTCATTAATGATGTATTGATAGGTCTGTGCGGCATCAAGATAAAACTTTGTCCGCTCCAAACACAACCCGCGCAACATTGCCGTTTGCGGCCAGATATAAGGACGGCTGCGGCTGTCACGATCAACCTCGGACAACTCAAGCATCACCGTTTCACAGTTCCCGCGATCATAGGCACGGTAAGCGTTGTTCAAATGGTGGTTCATCGACCAACGGGTACAGCCAGCGACACTGCTGACCAACACTAAAATAAGCAAAACACGCATAGGCATCTCCTGTTCTCAAGAGTGTATCGACCCCTTTGGTAAATTCTTCACATCCTGTGCACCACAACTTAAGTCGAAAGTAGTGCAGAGGAACAATGACTACAGCCAAAGACCATAGTAGCCTTTGGCAGCGCTTGAACTCAGGAGTCTTTGCATGTCCGTTCGTCGAACTAAAATCGTTGCCACACTTGGCCCTGCTAGCAATTCACCGCAGATGCTTGAACAGCTTATCCTCGCTGGCCTGGACGTCGCCCGTCTGAACTTTTCCCACGGCACTCCCGATGAGCACAAGGCTCGCGCCAAGCTAGTGCGTGACATCGCCGCCAAGCACGGCCGTTTCGTCGCGTTGCTGGGTGACCTGCAAGGCCCGAAAATCCGTATCGCCAAATTCGCCAACAAACGCATCGAGCTGAAAATCGGTGATCGCTTCACCTTCTCCACTAGCCACCCGCTGACCGAAGGTACTCAAGAAGTTGTCGGGATTGATTACCCGGATCTGGTCAAAGATTGCGGCGTGGGTGACGAACTGCTGCTCGATGATGGTCGCGTCGTGATGCGCGTTGAAACCGCAACCGCAGACGCCCTGCACTGCGTTGTGTTGATCGGCGGCCCGCTGTCAGACCACAAAGGCATCAACCGCCGCGGTGGTGGCTTGACTGCACCTGCGCTGACTGAAAAAGACAAGGCTGACATCAAGCTGGCAGCCGAAATGCAAGTCGACTACCTCGCCGTGTCGTTCCCGCGTGACGCCGCTGACATGGAATACGCCCGTCAACTGCGCGACGAAGCCGGTGGTACTGCTTGGTTGGTCGCAAAAATTGAACGCGCTGAAGCCGTGGCTGACGACGAAACCCTCGACGCCCTGATCAAAGCCAGTGACGCGGTCATGGTTGCCCGTGGCGACCTGGGTGTGGAAATCGGCGACGCTGAGTTGGTCGGTATTCAGAAGAAGATCATTCTGCATGCTCGTCGTCACAACAAAGCGGTGATCGTTGCGACCCAGATGATGGAGTCGATGATCCAAAACCCGATGCCAACGCGTGCCGAAGTGTCCGACGTTGCCAACGCCGTTCTCGACTACACCGACGCGGTGATGCTGTCGGCTGAAAGTGCTGCCGGTGCTTACCCACTGGAAGCCGTGCAGGCCATGGCGCGTATCTGCCTCGGCGCTGAAAAGCACCCAACCAGCAAAACCTCCAGCCACCGGATCGGCAAGACCTTCGAGAGCTGCGATCAGAGCATTGCACTGGCGGCCATGTACACCGCCAACCACTTCCCTGGCGTTAAAGCGATCATCGCCCTGACTGAGAGCGGTTACACACCGTTGATCATGTCGCGCATTCGCTCTTCGGTGCCGATCTACGCGTTCTCCCCGCACCGCGAAACCCAAGCCCGTGCGGCGATGTTCCGTGGCGTTTATACCGTACCGTTCGACCCGGCTTCACTGCCGCCAGAGCAAGTCAGCCAAGCCGCTATCGACGAACTGCTCAAGCGTGGCGTCGTAGAAAAAGGCGACTGGGTCATCCTGACCAAGGGCGACAGCTACCACACCATCGGTGGCACCAACGGCATGAAGATTCTGCATGTCGGCGACAAAATGGTTTAAGCCCTAAACGGCCCACACCCAAAGCCCCGCCTGAGTGATCAGACGGGGCTTTTTTCATGGCGGGTCGCAGCATTGCTTGTAAGCGCTGAAGAAGAATGAGGCTGCGATGGCTTGGCAGCATCTACCGTTTTTTTGATTAGCTACGGGTTAAAAACGCATCGGCCAGCAGTTGATTGCGCGAGAGTCCGGCCAAAAATAAGCGCTTGGCAAACGCCTCAACCGTGTCCGGGTGGCCACAGACCAAGGCGTGAGTCTGACGCGCAACCACCCGCATCAGTGGCAGATAATCCGCCAACTGGCTGCGCAAAACACACTCAAGTGTCAGGTTAGAATGCTCCGCCGCCAGAGCCTGTAACTCAGCCCTGAGGTAAAACTCACTGTCATCGCGCACCACATGAATCAGTCGAATCGGCCCTTGATGATCTTGGCGCAAAGCTTCACGCAGCACGCCATACAACGGCCCTAACCCTGTCCCCGCGCCCAGTAACCATAACGGTTGGTCCTGCCAGTCGCTGTCATAGCGTAGCGCCCCACCGCGCAGCTCCCCCAAGCGCAGCAGATCCCCCACGTTGAGCTGCCGCGCAGCATCGGCGAACTCGCCGGGATGGGCACAGTCGAGATGGAACTCTAAAAAGCGGTCTTCTTCCGGCAGGCTGGCCAATGAGTAAGGCCGCGCGATACCGCCGGGCGTCCATAACACCAGATGCTGCCCCGCCCGGTAACGCACTGGGCGCCGGGGCTCTAATCGCAAGCGCAACACCGTCGGGCTGAGCCAATCAAGCGCCGCCACGTCAGCAGGCATGCCATCGCGCTTGGGGTCAAAGGTTTCGATCTGTAAGTCTTCGCTCACCTGGCACTGGCACGCTAAGCGCCAGCCTTGCTCACGCTGCGCAAGGGCCAGCGCATGAGGCTTGAGGTCAACCGGCTCACCCTGCACACAGCGCACCAAACAGGCATGGCAACTGCCCGCCCGACAACTGTAAGGCACAGACACGCCAGCCTGGTTCAAGGCATCTAGCAAATTGCTGCCGTCAGCCACTGACCAACGTTTGTCAGCGACGTGTAAATCGGGCACTTCTGGCCTCCTGAGGGTAATTGGTCTTATAGACACTACTGCACTGCGAGTCTCTTGGAGCAACTCTGAGTTCAGGCACCTTGAAAAGCGAAGGTACTGCGGCTCTTATCGCAGCCTTCGCCAGCGACTACAAGTTTTGCCCGTTCAGGTGTATCAAACACAGGCACGGGTTATACTGCCGCGCCTTTTTTGTACCGGTCATGCGTGCCCGGTACATCTCTCAAGTTGTTTACGACAGACCGAAGCATCAAGGTCGCAAACACCTTTTTGATTGAATGTTCCCGTCTTATAGAGGAGCGCGACCATGACCGTGATCAAGCAAGACGACCTGATTCAGAGCGTTGCTGACGCCCTGCAATTCATTTCTTACTACCACCCCGTTGACTTCATTCAGGCCATGCACGAAGCCTATCTGCGCGAAGAGTCGCCAGCGGCCCGTGACTCGATGGCGCAAATCCTGATCAACTCGCGCATGTGTGCCACTGGCCACCGCCCGATTTGCCAGGACACCGGCATCGTCACCGTGTTTGTACGCGTGGGTATGGATGTGCGCTGGACCGGCGCCACCATGAGCCTGGACGACATGATCAACGAAGGCGTGCGTCGCGCTTACAACCTGCCAGAAAACGTGCTGCGTGCTTCCATCTTGGCCGACCCAGCCGGTGCGCGCCGCAACACCAAAGACAACACCCCAGCCGTTATCCACTACTCCATCGTGCCGGGTAACACCGTAGAAGTGGACGTGGCAGCCAAGGGCGGCGGTTCTGAGAACAAGTCGAAAATGGCCATGCTCAACCCGTCCGACTCGATCGTTGACTGGGTACTCAAGACCGTTCCGACCATGGGCGCTGGCTGGTGCCCGCCAGGCATGCTGGGTATCGGTATCGGCGGCACCGCTGAAAAAGCCGCGGTCATGGCCAAAGAAGTGTTGATGGATTCCATCGACATTCACGACCTGATCAAGCGCGGCCCGTCCAACCGTATCGAAGAAATGCGCATCGAGCTGTTCGAGAAGGTCAACCAACTGGGCATCGGCGCTCAGGGCCTGGGCGGTTTGACGACCGTACTCGACGTTAAAATCATGGACTACCCGACCCACGCCGCTTCGTTGCCGGTGTGCATGATCCCGAACTGCGCAGCCACCCGCCACGCGCACTTCGTGCTCGACGGTTCCGGCCCTGCGGAGCTGCAAGCACCACCGCTCGACGCCTACCCAGAAATCGTCTGGGAAGCCGGCCCATCGGCCCGCCGTGTCAACCTCGACACCCTCACCCCCGAAGACGTACAAAGCTGGAAACCGGGCGAGACTGTTTTGCTCAACGGCAAAATGCTCACCGGTCGTGACGCGGCGCACAAGCGCATGGTCGAAATGCTCAACAAAGGCGAAACCTTGCCTGTTGACCTCAAAGGCCGCTTCATCTACTACGTTGGCCCGGTTGACCCGGTAGGCGACGAAGTGGTTGGCCCTGCGGGCCCGACAACCGCGACGCGGATGGACAAATTCACCCGCCAGATCCTCGATCAAACCGGTTTGCTGGGTATGATCGGTAAATCCGAGCGTGGCCCGACTGCCATCGAAGCGATCAAAGAACACAAAGCCGTGTACCTGATGGCCGTTGGCGGTGCTGCCTACTTGGTAGCCCAAGCGATCAAAAAATCGCGCGTAGTGGCGTTTGCCGAACTGGGCATGGAAGCCATCTACGAGTTCGACGTTAAAGACATGCCTGTCACTGTGGCTGTTGACAGCAAAGGCGAGTCGGTGCACATCACCGGCCCGGCAATCTGGCAACAGAAGATCCACGACAGCTTGGCGGTAGAAGTGCAGTAGCACTTTTAAGCCAGACACAAAAACGGCCGGGTTAATCACCCGGCCGTTTTTGTATACGCACCATTCAACACCCGTAGGAGCTGCCGCAGGCTGCGATCTTTTGATCTTCGCAGCCATCGCGCCTGCACTTAGAACGCGCTACGGAAGATCTCTTCGATCTGCCCTTGATCCGCTTTACGCGGGTTGGTAAAGCCACACGCATCTTTAAGTGCGTTGGTTGCCAACATCGGAATGTCATCCAGTTTTGCCCCCAAGTCGCGCAGGCCCGCCGGAATTTCAACCTCTTTGGCCAAGGTCCGAATCGCGGCAATGGCTGCCTGTGCGCCCTCTTCCGGGCTCAATCCGCGCACATCAGCGCCCAGCGCGTGCGCAACGTCTGTTAGCCGGCTCGCACACACACTCGCGTTGAACGTTTGCACATGCGGCAGCAACACCGCATTGCACACCCCGTGCGGCAGGTCGTAAAAGCCGCCCAATTGGTGCGCCATGGCATGCACAAACCCCAAGGAAGCGTTGTTAAACGCCATGCCCGCCAAGAACTGGGCATAGGCCATATTCTCCCGCGCAACCCGATCACTCCCGTCACGCACCGCCTGACGTAGGTTTTGACTGATCAACTCCATGGCCTTAATTGCACAGGCATCGGTAATCGGGTTTGCCGCGATCGACACATAAGCTTCAATCGCGTGAGTCAGTGCGTCCATGCCGGTGGCGGCTGTCAGACTTTTTGGCATGGCGACCATCAGTTCCGGGTCATTGACCGACAGCAGCGGCGTGACGTTACGGTCAACAATGGCCATTTTTACGTGGCGCTCTTCATCGGTAATGATGCAAAACCGCGTCATTTCACTGGCTGTACCGGCCGTGGTGTTGATAGACACCAGCGGCAACTGCGGTTTAGTCGACTGATCGACACCTTCGTAGTCACGGATATGCCCGCCGTTAGTGGCGCACAGCGCAATGCCTTTGGCACAGTCATGGGGTGAACCACCGCCCAACGACACGACAAAATCACAGTGATGCTGCTTGAGTACAGCTAAACCGGCTTCTACGTTGGCAATGCTCGGATTCGGTTTAGCACCGTCAAAAATCACTGATTCAACGTCCTGCAATGCGAGTTTTTCAGCAATCAGCGCCGCCACGCCTGCCTTGGCCAACCCTGCGTCCGTCACGATCAAAGCCTTGCGAAACCCGTAGTTACGAATCGCCGTCATGGCTTCGTCCAGGCAGCCATTGCCCATAATGTTCACTGCAGGGATAAAAAAGGTGCTGGTCATGGGAGCTCTCTTAGCGGGCACTACCCGCGACACGGGTTGGTCAGTCTCACTAGCTTCCTCCAATCAAATGTGCCCTTTATTGATCTGGCTCAATACTTGGGCGTGATAAAGTCCCGCACCGCTCCCTGTATCGAGACACAATCAGACATGACTCCCTTCCAGGAATTTGATGCCGAACTAGAAGACTGGAACACGCTCAGCGCCAGCACACCCTGCAGCGGGCTGCTGCTGGGTAATGGTGCGAGCATGGCCGTGTGGCATGACTTTTATTACGACTCGCTGTTCGAAAAAGCCAAAAGCGTCACCGAAAAGCCCCTGAGCCAAACTGAGCTCAGCGTGTTTGAAGCGTTGGGCACGCGTAATTTCGAGCACGTACTCAGCGCGTTAAAAACCGCGAGCAAGGTCAACAAAGCCTTGGCGATCAATTCGGCCTCGCCGCGCAAACGTTACTACGCAATTAAAGAAGCGCTGATCAACTGCACCCAAGATGTGCACATCCCTTGGCGCCTGATGCAGCCCGCAACCTTGAGCTGCTGGCAACAAGAACTGGCCCGATACGCCACGGTGTACTGCTCCAACTACGACCTGCTCACCCCTTGGGCGGTGATGCAAGCCCCGAAACAGTTCAATGATTTGTTCGATAGCCCACAGGCCACCTTTGAACTGGACAGCGCACAGGGTAAAAGCAAAGCAACTCGGGTGCTGTACCTGCACGGCGCGATGCACTTGGTGAAAAACCAGGAAGGCAAGGCACGCAAAATCAACGCCAACCCAGCCACGTTACTCAGCAGCTTTGCGGTGAATCATTCGATCAGCGCGTTAGATGATGTGCCGCTGTTTGTCAGCGAAAGCAGCGCTGATGACAAGCGAAAATCCATTCGCTACTCGGATTACCTGAGCTTTTGCCACGCCCAACTGATGAACCACAAAGACACGTTGTGCATTTTTGGTCACAGCTTGAGTGAGCAAGACCAACACCTGATCACTGCCCTGCGCCAAGCGCCTTTGAAAACCCTGTGCATCTCGATTTACCCCCGCAGCGAAGCGTTTATCCGCTTCCAGAAAAACCATTACTCGGCGCTATTTGCCGACAAAAAGCTGACATTGCGCTTCTATAACGCCAAAACTCACCCTTTGGGTGATTCCCGCCATTCAGTGCCGGTGGAGGTTTAAACAGCAACTCCTTGTAGGCAGGCTCGCGCCGACGGATTCAAAGACAGCCTTAATAAAACGAGACAAATAGCAATAATTCTCGATACCATCCGCGAATTATTAGCATCGTTGCTCCTATAAGGATCTTCATGTCTCGCTTTAAACCCGACCCGCTGACGGCCGAATCCTTTCGCGAGTTCTATACGCAAATTCTGCATTTCCTGCGCAAGCGTACCGACAACGCCAGCGATGCCGCCGACATGACTCAAGACGTGTTCACGC
>NZ_LLWH01000218.1 GCF_001411475.1 Pseudomonas endophytica
CGTGAATGGTCGCGCCTTGGCAAAAGAATAAGAGGGATACACATGAAATTAGCCATTGTGACGGGTTGCCCTAATGGCATGGTGACCAGCGTGTTATGTGCCCGCTTGCTCGATGCCGCAGCGCAGCGCCAAGGGTGGAGTACCAGCGTTGAAGTGCATGACTCCAAGCGCCCGGAGCGTCAGTTGTCCAAAGCGACTATCGACGAAGCGCAGTGGGTGTTGGTAGTCAGCAGCACGCCATTAGACATGCAGCGTTTTATCGGTAAACGGGTATTTCAAAGCAGCCCGGCACAAGCCCTACACGATGTCGAAGCCGTGTTGTTGCGTGGTGTTAAAGAGGCTCAGGTGTATGTCGCCCCAAGCCTTGCTGTCGAAGAGGCTCCTGTTGGGGCAGGCCCTAAAATCGTCGCGATTACAGCTTGCCCGACCGGTGTGGCTCACACCTTTATGGCGGCCGAAGCGTTGCAACAGGCGGCCAAGCGTTTGGGTTACCAGTTGCAGGTCGAGACGCAGGGCTCGGTTGGCGCACGTAATCCGTTAAGTGCGCAGGCCATCAGCGAAGCCGACGTGGTGCTGTTGGCGGCCGACATTGATGTGCCGACCGATCGCTTTGCGGGCAAGAAAATATACCGCTGTGGGACGGGTATTGCGCTTAAGCAGTCTGAAGCCATCTTGAAAAAGGCATTAAGCGAAGGTCAGCAAGAAACCGCCGCAGCGGGCGGCTCGGCGCCAGCCAAACAGGAGAAAACTGGGGTCTATAAACACCTGCTAACCGGCGTGTCGTACATGTTGCCGATGGTGGTGGCGGGCGGTTTGTTGATCGCGTTGTCCTTTGTGTTTGGTATTAACGCCTATAAAGAAGAAGGCACTTTGGCTGCTGCACTGATGCAAATCGGCGGCGATGCAGCGTTCAAATTGATGGTCCCGCTGTTGGCGGGTTACATCGCCTACTCGATTGCCGACCGTCCTGGCTTGGCGCCAGGGATGATTGGCGGCTTGTTGGCTAGCACGTTAGGTGCTGGGTTTATTGGCGGGATCATTGCCGGGTTTATGGCTGGTTACTGCGCCAAAGCGATCAATCGTTATGCGCGTTTGCCGCAAAGCCTTGAGGCGTTGAAACCGATTTTGATCATCCCGTTATTTGCCAGCCTGTTTACCGGTCTGGTGATGATTTACGTGGTCGGTAAGCCCGTGGCTGGGATGCTTGAGGGCCTGACGCACTTCCTCGACAGCATGGGCACCACCAATGCGATCCTGCTGGGCGTATTGCTGGGCGGCATGATGTGCGTCGATTTGGGTGGGCCTATCAACAAAGCCGCGTATGCGTTTTCGGTAGGGTTACTGGCCTCGCAAAGTTATGCACCGATGGCAGCGACCATGGCTGCGGGCATGGTGCCTCCGATTGGTTTGGGCATTGCGACGCTGATTGCACGGCGCAAATTTGCCCAAACCGAACGCGAGGCGGGCAAGGCTGCGTTGGTGTTGGGCATGTGCTTTATTTCTGAAGGGGCGATCCCGTTTGCGGCCAAAGATCCTTTGCGGGTGATCCCGGCCAGCGTCGTGGGCGGCGCGTTGACGGGTGCGCTGTCGATGTACTTTGGCTGCAAACTGATGGCCCCGCACGGTGGCTTGTTTGTGATGTTGATCCCCAATGCCATCAACCATGCGTTGTTGTACTTACTGACGATTGTGGCGGGTAGCGTGGTCACGGCAGTGATCTATGCATTAATCAAACGCCCGGAGCCGGTGGACATAGCGTTAGAAACGGCGAAGGCTTGAGACCATAAGAGGCAAAAGATCGCGAGCAAGCTCGCTCCTACGGGTTTAGGCGCGTACAAAGCCTGTGTTTGGCCTTTATGCCGCGCTGCTTTTGCTTTTGTAGGAGCTGCCGAAGGCTGCGATCTTTTGATCTTTAAACGTCAAGATCAAAAGATCGCGAGGCAAGCTCGCTGCTACGGGGTTTGCGGCGCACTCAATACACGTCCCTGCGATAACGGCCTTGTTCAATCAGGCCTTGCACGGCTTCGGCGCCGAGCACTTCAGTCAGCGTCTCATCCACCCCCGAGGCCATGCCGTTTAGGCTGCCGCAGATGTATATCGCAGCACCGTCCGCAAGCCAGCGGCGTACCTCGTCAGCTTTTTCACGTAGGCGATCTTGTACGTAAACCTTCTGCGCCTGATCCCGTGAAAAGGCCAGGTCTAGTCGTGCTAAGTCGCCACTGGCCAACCAACCTTGCAGTTCTTCGCGGCAATAAAAGTCGTGCGCGATGTTTCGTTCGCCAAAGAACAACCAGTTCGGCTGCTGCCCCGCGGCAATGCGAGCTTTAAGCAAACTGCGCAACCCGGCCAGTCCAGTGCCATTACCCAACAAAATCAGCGGGCAAGGCTCTTCAGGTAGGTGGAAGCCGCTGTTGCGTCGCACACGCACGCTGATGGCTGCACCCAACGGTGCGTGTTCGGTCAGCCAGCCAGAGCCCAACCCCAAGCTGCCATCAGGGTGGCGCTCTTGGCGGACGATTAATTGCAGTACGCCGTCTTGAGGGATCGAGGCGATGGAATACTCGCGCTGGGTGAGCGGGATCAAGGCGTCCACCAGCGCTTGGGCGTGCAACCCGACCAAGTGCCCGCGACTTTCGGGTAACTGGCGGCTGGTCAGTGCCTGAGCCAAGGTTTCTTGCAGTCCGTCTAAGTGAACAAGGCTGTCTGCCGATAGGCCCAAACCCTCTAGTAAGTGCTCGACCGCCCACGGCGATTGGCGTGGCATGACTTCAACCAGATCGCCTGCTTGCCATGTGTCGCTGTGAGTAGGTGCGCTGAGTTCGAGCAGGTAAACCCCAGAACCGCTGCTGTCAGGGTTGAGCAGTTGGCGTTGTTCAAGCGTCCAGTTGTTGTAACTCGGTACTTGCCAGTTGGCGCTTGGGGCACCGCCTGTGAGTTGGCTGAGTTGTTGTTGCCAAAGGTGCAGCGCCACGGGGTCGCCGCTGTCGACTTGCACCGGGTTAAACAGCGATTGTGCGCCGCGCTCGATCAGCCATTGTTGAATACGAGTCGCAAAGCCGCAAAAGTGCGGATATTGACGATCACCCAAGGCCAGTACCGAGTACTTGAGGGCGTTGAGCCCAAGCGGCTGGCCGAGTAGTTTGCGTTCGAAGCCCCGAGCGCTGTCGGGCGCTTCACCGTCACCAAAGGTGCTGACGACAAACAGCGCATGGCTGCTGCGTTCTAAGTCATCTTCACTCAGGGCCGCCAGCGGCTGAACGCGCACCGGCATCCCCGCTGCCTGCAATTGACCGGCGGTCTGCCAGGCCAGTTGTTCGGCAAAGCCGCTTTGGCTGGCGAAGCCGATCAGCCACGACGAAGCCTCATTAGGGGCGTCGCTAAAGCCTTGGCGCGCCTGTTTGACCTGGTTTTTTTTACGGCGACGATCCAAGTACAACAACCAGCCGGTAATAAAGAACAACGGCATGGTTAGAGAGGCAACGGTAACCAAAATACGCCCGGTCATACCCCAGTAGCTCCCGGTATGCAGGGCGTAGATGCTGGTCAGCAACTGCGCTTTGTAGGTTTTTTCGTCATAGCGTTCGGCCTTTTTCACCACGCCGGTCGCAGGGTCGAGGCTGATCTGATTGAAGGCGCGATCATGGGGCGAGGTTTTCAACAGGTAAAAGACGGTTGCAGGTAGCCCCGCGGCAGGCGGTATCCGAATGTTGTAGTGGCTCAGGTCAGGCCCCGCGGTTTTCTGGATGCTGGCCCAGATCGCTTCATAATCAGCCACCAACGGTGCACCGCCAGCAGGTGGCCCGCCGCGCCCGCCTTTGCGTTGCTCTGCGTGCGGGTTGTCGGAGAACAGCTTTTGCAGCCCCTTGTTGTACCACTCGTAAGACCACGACAAGCCGGTCAGCGCGGCCAACAGGTAAAAAATCAGGCACCAAGTCCCGGCCACCGCGTGCAGGTCCCAGTTAAAGCTACGGCCTTTTTTCGCCCAATCCAGGGTCAGCCAAGCGCGCCAGTTCAGGGCTTTGCGCGGCCAGCGTAGGTAAAGGCCCGATAGGCAGAAGAACAACAACATCAAGGTACAGGCCCCAGTGATCTGGCGGCCGGTATCGCCGATGGCCAGAAAGCGGTGCAGGCGCAGCATCAGGTTGAAAAAGTCTAAACCCGTGACGTCGCCTTGGTAGTTACCCGTGTACGGGTCGGCGTGGCGCAATTGACCGCGGCGTTCGCCCGGTGGCGCCGTGAAGAAGATCCGTGAGGCGCTGTCACTGTCGACGGCGACCCACAGCATGGCAACTTGTTTGCCTTCAGTGGCCTCGACCTTGCGCACCAGCTCGGCGGGCGACAGCATGCCGCTGTCGAGTTTCTGAACCTTGAGCACTGTCGGGTTGAGCCACTCCACCAACTCATCTTGGAATGACACGATCGCGCCTGTAATGCCCATCAAGGCTAGGACCAGACCTGCGGTAATTCCGAAAAACCAGTGCAGCTGGAACAGGGTTTTCTTAAACACGACGACCGCCTTGCTCGCTCAATAGGTGGGGCTTTCACACAAAAGCCCCGGCCATTGAATGGACGGGGCTTGGTCACGACTTAACCGATTTAGAAGTGGACGCTGGTGGTCAACAACGCAGTACGACCGGCGGCCTGACTCGCGAAGTGGGTCGAGAAGGCTTTGTCGTAGTAGGTTTTGTCGGTCAGGTTTTGCACGTTCAGTTGCAAGTCAATGTTTTTGGTCAGCTTGTAGCTGGCCATTGCGTCATAGCGGGTGTAGGACGGCACGTAAACCGTGTTGGCGGTATCGCCATACACCTTGTCGACATAGAACGCACCGCCGCCGATGGTCAGCTTTGGCATGACTTCATAGGTTGTCCACAGGCTGAAGCTGTTTTTCGGGGTGTTAGGCATGTCGTTGCCTTTGTCCGAGCCCACGCCCACCACGCCATTACGACCTTTCAAACCGGAATCAACCAATTCGCTTTTGAGGTAGGTGTAGCCTGCAAAGACTTGCCACTTTTCAGTGATTTTGCCGCTGGCTGACAGCTCGATACCGTCAACTTGAGACTTACCGGCGTTTTGATACGTGAACGCGTCGGTCAGTACACGGGTGTTTTTCTTCTCAGTACGGAACACCGCAGCGGTCAGAGATACGCGGTCTTGGAGCACATCCCACTTAGTGCCCAACTCATAGTTGACGGTTTCTTCTGGTTCTAGATCGCTAACGCTGTTGGTAGTCACCAGCGGGTTGCCTTCTGCGCCTTCGCCCACCAGTGCCCCCGGCGGTGTGGCTGAAGTTGCGTAGGACGCATACACGCTGCCGTTATCCAACGGTTTCCAGACGAGCCCCGCCTGCCAGTTGAAGAAGTTGCTGTTGTTTTCAGCTTTGGTCCGACCACTCGCCCCATTGGTATTAGCCGTCACGTCGAACTGGTCGTAACGCAGCCCGGTGTTGAGCAGCCATTGAGGATCAAGTTCAAGGGTGTTGAACACGTACGCCGCTTTGGTGACGCCAATGGTGTTGGTGCCGTTGTAATTGCGTGTTTCAGTACCGGTCCATTCGTCGCCTGGGTTCGGGTTGGACAGCGAGGTGCACTGGCCGCCGCTGTTACCGACTTTGTCCGGGGTGCAAATAGGATTGTTGTTTGGGGTCACGGTGTAGCTGCTGGCGCGGGTTTCTTCACGGGTGAATTCGACGCCGGTGGAGTAGGTGTTCTTAAAGCCCGCCACGGTGAAATTACCAAATAGATCGGTCTGGTTGGTCGTGGTCTGGGTAGTCGTCACTCGGGTGTTGGCGCGACGCCACACGGTCCCGAACTGATTGACGTTGTGCTGGCTGTCGTCCGGCTGGGTCAGGATGTAGTCCTGGCCGGTGTTGCCGTGACGCAAGGTGTTCTTCACAGTCATCGAGTCATTGAAGTCGTGCTCGAACGAAATCGTGCTGATGTCGGCGCGAGTTTTACGGAAGTCACGGTCTTTGAGGCCGTAGAAGTTGCTGCTATTGCCGCCGTCGTCGGGTTTGTCGTTTACGTGAGCCGCCGTTCTGGCATTGCTGCTGTAGCCGTAAGGGATGCCGGAGTCTGGCAGGTCGTTGCTTTGCAGATGGTAGTAGCTGAGGTTCAGGCGGTTTTCAGTGCCTAAACCGAAGGTCAGCGACGGTGCAACGCCCCAGCGGTCGTAATTGATCGACTGACGACCGGCCACGTTTTGTTCGTGGCTCATCAGGTTCAAGCGGAACGCCGCGGTGTCTAGGAACTGGCGGTTAACGTCCACGGTGTAACGACGGGTTTGATCCGAACCGTAGGTAAAGCCGCCGTTAAGGAAGTCCCCCAGTTTTGGGGTCTTGCTGACTAGGTTCAAGCTGCCGCCAGCCGAGCCACGGCCTCCAAAGGAAGAGTTCGGGCCTTTGCTGACTTCGATGGATTCGATATCGAAAATTTCGCGGGTTTGGCCACCGGCGTCACGCACGCCATCGAGATAGATGTCGCCTTGAGCGTCAAAACCACGAATAAAGGGGCGGTCGCCTTGTGGGTTGCCGCCTTCGCCTGCGCCAAAGGTCACACCCGGAACGGTGCGCAATGCGTCTTGCAGCGAGATGGCTGCGGTGTCTTGCAGTACTTGCTGCGGGATCACAGTGACCGAGCGCGGCGTATCGACCAGCGGCGCGGTGTACTTCTGGGAGCTGGCTTTTTCGGTCTGATAAGACTGTTGCGTCTGCTCACCCGTTACCGTCGTTGCCCCCAAGGAAATGCTGTTGCCCTGTGCTTTGCTCTCAGTGCTTTCGGCAGCTTGAGCCATGTGGCTAGCAGACGTGGCAGTGATCGCTACACCGATGGCAGACGCCAGTAACCGCGGTGAGCTAACGGGTATTTTTATGAGTTGACGCGACATGTAACGATCCCTTCCCCAAGAGTTTGAGCGGCGGAATATAGTGCAAACAATTCCTCCTAACAATTGAGAGCAATTACTATTTGCGACAAATTTACATTCTTTACACTTTTGCTTTACGGATTTTTCACAGTCGATCGTCTTGGGGTTTCTAACAGCGTTTTACACAACCAATAAGAATCAATACCATTGGCATCTTTTTCCCAATCAGGTATCGCGTCATGCTGCTGCATATTCCCGGCTTGTTCTCCCGCGAAGAAGTCCAGCGCATCCGCGAGGCACTGCTCCAGACGGATTGGGCTGATGGGAAAATCACCGCCGGGTATCAGTCCGCCAAAGCCAAACACAACCTGCAATTGCCCGAAGGGCATCCACTGGCCAAAGAAATTGGCGCGGCGATGATTGACCGGCTGTGGCAAAACCCGCTGTTTATGTCAGCGGCGCTGCCGCACAAGGTCTTTCCACCGTTGGTCAATTGCTACACCGGCGGCGGGAGTTTTGACTTTCATATCGACAACGCTGTACGTCAGCCCAAAGGCAGCCCGGAGCGCGTGCGCACGGACTTATCGGCAACCCTGTTTTTCAGTAATCCCGAAGACTACGACGGCGGTGAGTTGGTGATCCAGGACACCTACGGCGTGCAGCAGATCAAGTTCCCTGCGGGCGATATGGTGCTGTATCCCGGCACCAGTTTGCACAAGGTCAACGCGGTCACTCGCGGCGCCCGCTTCGCGTCTTTTTTCTGGACCCAAAGCTTGGTGCGTGAAGACAGCCAGCGCACGTTGTTGTTTGAAATGGACACGGCTATCCAGCAACTGACCCGCGATGTGCCGGATCACCCCGCGTTAATTCAGCTCACGGGCACCTACCACAACCTGTTGCGTCGCTGGGTTGAGGTGTAAGGCATGGGCTTTCAATTGCAGCGCGAAGAGCTACTGAGTGGTGAGCAACTGCAGAGCATGCTGGCAGAGAACCCGGCACGTGCGGCGCAAGCTATTTTGCTAGCCGCCAAGCAAGGCATCCTTGAGGGGCAAGCTTTGCTGGGGCAAATTCTGCTTGAAGGGCAGGGGATTGAGCGCGACGAGGGTTTGGCCTTTCGCTGGTTTGGTATCGCCGCGCAGGGCGGCCATGTGATGGCGCGCAATATGCTTGGGCGATGCCTTGAGCATGGATGGGGTTGCACCGCAGACGAACGGGCGGCCGCGGGCCATTATCGAATGGCAGCCCAAGCCGGCCTTGATTGGGGGCTGTATAACTACGCCAACTTGTTGGCAACTGGGCGCGGAGTCGTGCAAGACCAGCACGCCGCCTTTGCGCTGTATCAAGAAGCCGCGCATTTGGGGCATGCCAAGTCCATGAACTTGCTCGGTCGTTACCTTGAAGACGGTCGTTATTGCCCGGCAGACTCACGGGCTGCGTGGAACTGGTACGAACGCTCCGCACACGCTGGTGATTTTCGCGGGCAATTCAGCCATGCCGCCGTACTGGCTGAGCGCGGAAATATTGAAGGTGCATTGCAGTGGCTTGAATGTGCTCTGGCCATTGGCAATCTAAAGTTTCTGCGGGTCAGTCGGGCGGCATTGCTTGAGGCTAAAGAGCCTAGCATCCGTGCCATGAGCGATGTGTATCAAGCGCGAATCAATACCTTGTTAAACAAAGCGTTGTAATAAACTTTTATTTACTGACAGCCCCTTCCTACATAGTATTTAAATACGTCTGATAGTTTGGCGCCAAGGTTTTAAGACTTTTCAATTTTGTAAATGTAGTTTTCTCACAGAGTGTGTGGGATTGCTCCAGTTGATTAATTCTTCTTAAAAAGTGATTGTGTTTAGACAGAATCACTCATTAAAAGGAATTAATATGCAAGGCATTGAAAACGCCGTTAGAGTTAAGCCGGGCGCGGGAAGTATTGATGAAAGTAGGCTGATTGAGGAAATGAGCACTCTAGAAGCTGCGGTGCATATACCATCGTTTTACATTCAAGTACTGGCAGGGGCAAAAGACAGTGCAGTCCCACAAAAAGAAATAGGTTTTATTATCAGGCGCAGCGATATTTTTGCGGTTCGGCAGTATGTGAGATATGCCAAGCTTTTACCGTTGGATATTAAGGTCATCACTGAAAAAGTGGGTGGCGTGCAGGGGGTAGAGCTAAACCCGAAAAATATTTTAGAGTTTCATCTAGACGTTGTAGCGCATGCGGACACTTGGGGTGAGTTAGAGCGCGCTACGAAAGAGCTCAGTCGAGAGCTGAATAAGTTCTCGGACGGGTTTTTAACTACTGGAAAAGCAATATTAGACATAATAGACAAAGTAGAGCTTGGCCGTTTCGTAACCGGTACGCTTGATGATCTGACAGACAAAGAAAAAGAGACGTTAGGCGATATCTTTTTCGATTTTGATGAGTTAAAGGCAGTGGATATCATCAAGGATTATGTGCTGGAGATTAAAGGCGTTACCGAAAGCTATATTAAAAAGGTGGACGGCGTCGGGGCCTTGGCTGCCGAATTTGAGCGTGTGCTGTCGGATCATCTCATTCATCAAATCAACCGCATACTTAAAGCCCACAGCGACAGTGGGGCGCTGACAGAGCATAAAGACATCGTTGAGCGCCTTCGAGAGTTGGAAATCGAAATCGAGGAGCTGCTTGCCGACTACAAGAGGCAGGTGGGGTACAGTTTTACAGGTTTGCCATTCGGCGCGGTCGGTCTGGCTGTCACGGGCGGAATATTTGGCTCGAAAGCTGAGTTAACACGGGCTCGAAAAAATGAACGGATTGCTGAGCGAAAAATATTGCTTAGCAAAAAGAAAGATCAAGAACGGCTTATTGCCCTGCTGGACCAATCTCACCAGTGCTTTGGAGATTTAAGAGGTCGCATGTTTGCAGCGGAACAAGGAGCGAAGCAGTTGGCGCAGGTCTGGGACTACATTGCCAAGTACCTAGGTGAGGCTGCTGAAGCGCTTGACGGTGTTGACACGTTCGTCAAGTTACATCAATTCAAACTGGATTTTAAACAGCTGTTAAATCCTTGGGCGCGCGTGAGTGATTACACGGTTCAAATATCCAATGCGTTTAATGATGCCCTCGAAGAATCTCGCTGAGTGAAAGGATTTGCTAATGAATATGGAAATTAAAGAGATACGTTATATTGCTCCGGACATGCAGGTTGTTCAGGGGGCGCTTAATAAATTTAATGAAGCGGCCGTTGGCGGCCGCTACAGTTTTATGCCGTCTTTGCAAGAGCGTCTATTGGTCTCGGCCAAATTATTGAGTAGTGATACTCGTGCCATTATTGATCACGTGCGCAGCCTCGAAGTTATCGTGGAGAGCACAAATATTAAGGCGATCATTGAACAATGGGTAGAGATTAAAGCATCTGGTATGCCCAACGCTGACTTAGACCCTGCCATCAGTCGGCTCGCAACGATGTATGACGAAAAAGCTGATCGCATTGTCAGTAAGGTTGAAGAATCAAAATATAAAGTAGCTCAGTGGGTAAATGAAGGCGAACACCTTAATCTGGAGCATTTTTCCGATCCCTTGCTGGCGTACGATGCGAAACGGCTCGCTGAGTTGGAAGAACAAGTCAGCGCATCAGTGGCGGAGAAGGATCTGCTGCGCGAGGATAAAAAAACTATTGTTGAAGCTATCAAAGTTCTGCAATCAAAATCGTGGGTTGATCATGTAAAAGAGCTGCTGCCGACGGCTGAGCAAATTGAGGTTTTAGTGGCAGCTGTTGTGGTTAGAAAAGTGGATGCTAACCTTGTTAAGGTTGCGCTTGAACGCGTCACCTTGTACGTAGATCTTATAAATGGCGGTTTAACATTTAACTCGCTGGCTGAGGCGCGCAATAAAATAACTGACAAGTTGACAGCCTTGAATGCGCAAGAAAAAATTCACGTGGCCGAGATTCATAAATTAAAAGAACGTCAAAATAATATGGTTATTTTTGAAGAGTTAGTTGGCGTGCGGACTCTCTGGGCTAGCAACATGCAGCTGGTCATTCAAGGGCTGGCGGTTTTCTTGGACGGTGTTCGCGCTGCGCGCACCTCGACGGAACAATCAATGCAACACCTCTATGCAGAGATGGCTGAATTTATGGCGTTTTTACGTCAGATCAGTCGGTAACAGATCATAAAAAACCTCCCCGGACCATCATCCGGGGAGGTGGAACAATCCCTACGTATTATAGGTAGAACGACTTCAGCGGCGGAAAGCCATTAAATTCAACGGCGCTGTAACTGGTGGTGTAGGCACCGGTCGACAACCAGTACAGACGATCACCGATGGCCAAGTTTAATGGCAGCCCGTACTTGTAGTTTTCATACATGATGTCGGCGCTGTCGCAGGTTGGCCCGGCGATCACCACTTCTTCCATCTCGCCTTTCTTTTCGGTCCAGATCGGGAACTTGATGGCTTCGTCCATGGTTTCGATCAGACCAGAGAATTTGCCCACATCGGTATATACCCAGCGCTCAACCGCTGTGCGTGATTTACGTGCGACCAGCACCACTTCACTGACCAGAATCCCGGCGTTAGCGATTAGCGAACGGCCTGGCTCTAGGATGATTTCTGGCAGGTCATCGCCGAAATCTTCCTTCAAGAAACGAATGATCTCTTCGGCGTAGGTTTCTAGGCTGTTGGTGCGGGTAATGTAGTTGGCCGGGAAACCACCGCCCATGTTGATCAGCTTGAGAACAATGCCGTCTTCTTCTTTCAGGCGTTCGAAGATCACCTTAACTTTGGCGATGGCCGCATCCCACACGCTAATATCACGCTGTTGCGAACCCACGTGGAACGAAATGCCATAAGGCACTAAGCCTAGGTCGCGGGCCAGAATCAACAGGTCCATGGCCATGTCGGTTTGGCAGCCGAATTTGCGCGACAGTGGCCAGTCTGCGGTGGTCGAGCCTTCGGTCAAAATACGCACGTAGACTTTCGAGCCAGGAGCAGCCTTAGCGATATTACGCAGGTCGGCTTCGGAGTCAGTGGAGAACAGGCGCACGCCTTTCTCGTAGAAATAACGAATGTCTTTGGATTTTTTGATGGTGTTGCCGTAGCTGATGCGATCTGGCCCGACGCCTTGAGCCATCACTTTGTCCAACTCATAGATCGACGCGATGTCGAAGCTCGAGCCTTTGTCGCGCAGCAAATTGATGATTTCAACCGCTGGGTTGGCCTTGACCGCGTAGTAGACCTTGGCGAACTCGAAACCTGCACGCAGGTCGTCGTATGCCTGGCTGATCATGGCGGTGTCGATCACCACGAACGGGGTTTCTTGGGTGTCAGCGAAAGCCTTCATTTTTTGAAAGGTTTCGCGCGCAAAGTATTCTTCGACCTTGATCGACATACGTAGGACTCCTAGTGGCAAACGTCATAAATAAATGGGTGCAAATGAACATCCTCCGTATCCCCACTTTGGTTCGCCTACTTCCCAAGGCATGTCCGCCGAAAGCAAAAAAGGTAAATGAACCTTGCTGTCTCGTCGTCAGTACTTGAGCCGGATGGATCGTTTCCAGCATGGATGTTCGGCGCGAACTGTAGGGCGTGACTGCGCTCAGATCAACTAAAAATGTCGCGTTTTTATAAGCCTGAGTCATGGGGGCCAAGGTGAGCTATTTAAGTAACCGACCTTGATGACGGTGTGATGTTCCGCACGGCATAAATTGAGGTGTCATGCCCAACGAATGTAGGGGAGGGGTTACGCCTGAGTTTTGGTCAAAAACGGGCTAAGTCTGTAGTCGCTGACGAGGCACAAAGGCTGCGATCAACTGCTACCAGTCATCGGGTGCATCTCTATTTTTGTAGGAGCTGGCGCAGCCTGCGATCTTTAGATCTTCTACCGCAACATCAAAAGATCGCAGCCTGCGGCAGCTCCTACGCGCGATCTTTAAGGGATCAAAAGATCGCGAACAAGGGAAGGGGGAGTTACACCTGAGCTAATTCCGCAGGGGACACAATGCTGGTTTTGGCCCCGCGTGAACGGCCCGAGCTGAGGTAAGCGGCAATGGACTCCTGTGTCACTTCACCCAGGAACACGCGCTCAGCATCCATTACAGGCAGCCACGAACGGTTGAACTCATACATGCGCGAAAGCAGGATGCGCAAGTGTTCGTCGTAAGCCGCAGTGGCGTTGAACTCACGCAGGTATTGACCGCATGTACCGGTTTGGCGATGCAGGTCACGACGACGCACATACCCCAGGGCCTTATTATCGGCATCGGTGACGACGACATAGCGGCGGTCAAGTTCGTCCATCAGTTCCAGCGCTTCGGCGACTGGCGTTTCTGGGCTAACCGATGGCGCGTTGTCGGCCGCGTCTTCAGCTTTGACCAGCAGCAAACGCTTGAGTGTGCTGTCTTGGCCCACAAAGTTGCTGACAAACTCGTCTGCAGGGTGTGCGAGCAACGTATCCGGGTGGTCCATCTGCAACAGTTTGCCGCCGCGGAAGATAGCGATTTTATCGCCCAGCTTGATCGCTTCGTCGATGTCGTGGCTGACCATGATCACGGTCTTGTTCAGCGCGCGCTGCATCTCGAAGAACTCGTTCTGGATCATCTCGCGGTTGATCGGGTCGACCGCACCGAACGGCTCATCCATCAATAACAGCGGGGCTTCTGCGGCCAAGGCGCGAATCACGCCGATGCGCTGTTGCTGACCACCCGACAGTTCACGCGGGTAACGGTGCAGGTACTGCTTGGGTTCAAGCTTGATCATGCTCATCAGTTCGCGGGCACGGTCATGGCACTTTTGCTTGTCCCAGCCAAGGAGACGAGGTACCACGGTGATGTTTTCTTCGATGGTCATGTTCGGAAACAGACCGATCTGCTGAATCACATAGCCTATGTTGCGGCGCAACATGACCGGATCGAGGCCGGTGGTGTCTTCGCCGTTGATCAGAATTTTGCCGGAAGTCGGCATGATCAGGCGGTTGATCATTTTCAACGTGGTGCTTTTACCGCAACCCGATGGCCCAAGGAATACGCAGATTTCGCCTTCGTTGACGGTCAGGCTTACCGAGTCCACGGCTTTGACATCTTTGCCGTTGCTTTGGAAGGTTTTGCTGAGGTTTTGAAGTTCGATCATTTCAGTAATCCTTTTGGAGTCAACGAGCGTTGTAGCCATTGCAAAAGCAGGTCTGCGACGATAGCCAGCACGCTGACCAGTACCGCGCCGACAATCAGCATCGACATATCACTACGGCTGATTGCAGCCAGAATAAGTACACCCAAACCGCCCGCGCCGATAGTGGCAGCGATGGTCATAACACCGATGTTCATGACCACGGCGGTACGCACGCCTGCCAAGATCACCGGTACGGCGATAGGCAGTTCAACCATGCGCAAACGCTGATTGAAGGTCATGCCGATACCGCGAGCGGCCTCACGAATACCCGGCTCTACACCCGTGAGGGCCAAGTAGGTGTTACGCATAATCGGCAGCAGCGAGTACAAAAACACGGCGGTAATCGCGGGCATTGGGCCTAAGCCTTGGCCGAACTTTGAGTAGAACGGCAACAACAGGCCAAACAGGGCAATCGAGGGGATAGTGAGCATCACCGTGGCGCTGGCCTGCATGGGGCCTGCCAGCGACGGGAAGCGGGTCATCAGCACGCCAAGTGGCACGCCGACGACGATGGCCAGGGTCACGGCAATGCCGACCAAGGTGATGTGTTGCCATGTCAAATGTGCGACAAGCGACCAATCCATATGGGAAAAGGCGTCTAGAAAGTCCATGTCTTCTCCTTAGTTAATGGGATGTTCGCGCAAAAAATCAGCGGCGACCTTGGACGGGCTTTCGTGATTCACGTCGACCCGCGCGTTGAGCTGGCGCATGGTTTCATCGTCAAACAGTTCGGCCAGCGGCTTGAGCAAACCTTCGAGGTCCGGGTGCTGGTCTAGGAAGGCTTTACGCACAACCGGGGCGGCGGTGTAGTCCGGGAAGTACTTGAGGTCATCGTTTAGCAGCTTGAGGTTGAACGCATTCAAACGACCGTCGGTGGTGTACACCAGCCCTGCAAACACTTGGCCGTTTTTAAGGGCGGTGTAGACCAGACCCGCGTCCATCTGACGAATGTTTTTGCGCGTCAGGTCCATGTTGTACAGCTCGACCATGCCTTTGAGGCCGTCGGAGCGGTTGGCAAACTCGGTGTCGAGTGCCACTAACGCGCCTTTGTTTTCCGGATCGCGCAGCGCCTTATCCAGATCGCTGATGGTGTTGATGTCTGGATATTCTTCAGCCACCTTTTCTGGCAACGCCAAGGCGTAGGTATTGCTGAATTTAGACGGGGTCAGCCAGATCAGTCCTTGTTTGGCATCAACGTCTTTTACACGGTTGTAGGCGTCTTCTTTGTCGAGCTTCTCAGTGATGTGGTTGTAAGCCACCAGCGACACGCCGGTGTATTCCCACATCAAATCCAATTGCCCGCTCTCTTGAGCGCTACGTGCCAAACTGCTGCCTAAGCCACCGGTCACTTGGGCGTTGTAGCCCTTACTTTTGAGGTACTGCGAAGTGATTTCAGCGAGCAGGGTTTGCTCGGTGAATACCCGCGCACCAATGCGGATTGTGGGTTTATCTGCGGCTTGGACAATGCCTGCAAAGAGCAGGATGCAGCCTAATAACACGCTAATTTTCTTCATCATTTTCCTTTCCTCAGCCCGACCTTATGCAGGTCGCAGACCTCGTTCCAACCAGCGGCGGCTGATGAGAATCACCAAGCCGTCAAGCAGCAATGCCAAGAGCGCGGTGCAGGCTGCGCCGAGGATCAATTGCGGCTGATTGTTAAGAGCGATGCCAGGGAAAATCAGACTGCCCAGGCTGTTGGCGCCGATCAGGAAGGCCAGCGGTGCAGTACCGACGTTGATCGCCAGTGCAACCCGCACGCCGCCCATGATGATGGGTACGGCATTGGGCAATTCAACGCGCCACAACACTTGGCGTGGGGTCATGCCGATACCGACAGCTGCTTCTTTAAGTGAAGCCGGAACGTTTTTCAGGCCTTCATAGGTGTTACGCACAATGGGCAACAATGAGGCGAGAAACAGGGCGAAGATCGCAGGCCCGCTACCGATCCCCAGAAAACCTAGGGCAATTGCCAGAACTGCAAGCGGTGGAACCGTGTTACCAATGTTGAAGACCTGCATGAAACGCTCTGCATGCGAGGCCATCGACGGACGGCTTAAGAAAATGCCGGCGGGTATTCCCACAAGGAGGGCGATGAACATTGAAGCGAGTACGAGGTACAGGTGGGCTTGCAGGTAGAACAACAGATCATCTTGATAGTGTTCGATAGTGCTTATGCCGATCCAGTGGACCAACAGGGCCAGGACCGCAGCAACGGCTACGCATCCTATAAGCCCTTTACCATAGCGATTAGCCATAGGCGGACTCCTTTTTTAGTCGGCGGACACATTCCCCTGTGGCAATGCCATTTCTGGCTGCCGAGAAGGTATTCGCGAAGAGCAACAGGTGATGGCTATATGCCTAAAGGACCTGTCATTAACGTAGCCTCGTCAGACTAACTTGCTGATAATTCAGCCTCTGACGCTTTGTCGTATCAGAGCAGTGGACGCCTCCACTGTTTAAAAGGTTCACATTTTTTACGGCACTTTGCCACCCTTGATCGACGAGCAAAGCTGCGAACGGTGGCTGCAAGCCCCTGATTTAGGCTATAATCCGCGCCCTTTTTTGAATCAATCGTCAGGCGATTTCCCATGACCCATCAGGCCGCAGAAGTCGCGAAACGCCGCACTTTCGCTATTATTTCCCACCCCGATGCGGGTAAAACCACCATCACAGAAAAGCTTCTATTGATGGGTAAGGCGATTGCTGTCGCCGGTACGGTGAAATCGCGTAAGTCCGACCGCCATGCCACCTCCGACTGGATGGAAATGGAGAAACAACGGGGTATTTCGATTACCACGTCGGTCATGCAGTTTCCGTATCGCGACCACATGATCAACCTGCTCGACACCCCGGGCCACGAAGACTTCTCGGAAGACACCTATCGCACATTGACTGCGGTCGACTCGGCACTGATGGTGCTTGACGGCGGTAAGGGTGTAGAGCCGCGGACCATCGCCCTGATGGACGTTTGCCGTCTGCGTGACACGCCGATTGTCAGCTTTATCAACAAACTCGACCGCGACATTCGTGATCCGATTGAGCTGCTGGACGAAATCGAAGCGGTTCTGAAAATCAAGGCTGCACCGATCACTTGGCCGATTGGCTGCTACCGTGACTTCAAAGGTGTTTACCACCTGGCTGACGACTACATCATTGTCTATACCGCCGGACACGGTCATGAACGCACCGAAACCAAAATCATCGAAAAGCTTGATTCCGACGAAGCCCGCGCCCACTTGGGCGACGAGTACGATCGCTTTGTTGAGCAGCTTGAACTGGTGCAGGGCGCTTGCCATGAGTTCAACCAGCAGGAGTTCATCGACGGTCAATTAACACCAGTGTTCTTCGGTACAGCGTTGGGCAACTTTGGGGTCGATCACGTGCTGGACGCCGTGGTCAACTGGGCGCCTATGCCTTTGGCCCGTGTGGCCAACGAGCGCGTGGTGGAGCCGGTTGAAGAAAAATTCACCGGCTTCGTGTTCAAGATTCAGGCGAATATGGACCCGAAACACCGCGACCGTATTGCCTTTATGCGCATTTGCTCGGGTAAGTACGAAAAAGGCATGAAGATGCGCCACGCGCGTACAGGCAAAGACGTGCGCATCGGCGATGCCCTGACCTTTTTCTCCTCCGAGCGTGAACAGCTCGAAGAAGCCTACGCAGGCGACATCATCGGCTTACACAACCACGGCACCATCCAGATCGGTGACACCTTCACCGAGGGTGAAAACCTGAGCTTCACCGGTATTCCACACTTCGCCCCCGAACTGTTTCGTCGCGTGCGTCTGCGCGACCCGCTCAAGTCCAAGCAATTGCGTCAAGGGTTACAGCAGTTGGCCGAAGAGGGCGCAACCCAAGTGTTCTTCCCTGAGCGCAGCAACGACATCATCTTGGGCGCTGTCGGTGTGCTGCAATTCGACGTGGTCGCGAGCCGCTTGAAGGAAGAGTACAAAGTGGAATGCTCCTACGAGCCAATCACCGTGTACTCGGCGCGCTGGATTGATAGCAGCGATAAAAAGAAGATGGAAGAGTTCTGCAACAAAGCGGTCGAAAACTTGGCGGTGGACGGCGGTGGGCACTTGACCTATCTGGCTCCGACCCGTGTCAACCTAGCGCTGATGGAAGAGCGCTGGCCAGACATCAACTTCCGCGCGACACGTGAGCATCACTAAGATAGGCGTTGAGTCTGCTATCTCTGTTTTTTCAGGGATAGCAGATTTATTTTTTTATAACGGATGCCAACTATTTTTTTTATTAAATCTTCAGCGCTGTCGCTAGTGCTATCAGTGCGTGACTTGTCGCTTTTAAACCCTCCAATATGGACTCGATCTGGGTAAAAGAAGTACTTGCCAATCGGAGGGTAGTTTGAAGAGTGTTGGGTTTAAGTCCTTTGTCAATTTCGTTTAGAAACAGTAAGAGTCGCGAGCATGTTAAGCCGAGGGCGCTACCAGTCTGGCGAACGTTAATATTCAGATTGCGCAGCTCTTTTAAATAAGTTTTCTGTTGGTTGTCAGTGTTGAAAAGCATTAAAGAATCAGGCAAGTAAAACAATGGGAGGATGAGGGCTGATAATCCATCATGATAGTAAATTGAAAGTTTTGATGCGGAGGGATGGCACTGACAGATAGGCGTTTGTAGTAAGTTGATGAAGTGGGTTAAAAGTGAGTGTGAGGTATTTGAATCCTCCGTCAGCATCTGATTGAATAAGGTGGCAGTGAATGCACATTCTTCTATAAGTGAACGTAGATTGTCTATAAGTTCTCTGATGTCTGAATGATGAAGTTTTACATGCGTGCCTGAGGTGATAGGCGTAAAGTTCTGGGGAGGGAGGTCCTTAAGTGTTATGGCGTGTGCAGAGTTTGAAGGTTGCATAACTTCATGTTCAAACTCCTGCAAAAACATCTTTGTCCTGCTGAAGCATCGCTGAGTATTTTAGGTGCAGCCTGAGCGGCAAGGACAATATCGTCGAAAGAGGGTTTTGCAGCGGTTTTTTCTGTGGATATCTCAGAGTTCATAGTTAGCCTTATGGGTGAAAAGCTGTCAGGTGCAAACGTTATGTTGGTTTTTTGCTGAAGGAATATCAATGTGTTGATAAATACCCTAGACCAATAATGTATTAATTCAAAAGATATAATATTTGGCGGGGTTTGGTGTTTCGATTGTTTGGGTGGCGTGGTGAAATGCCTGAGTTCTACGTTAACTGTTTGATTATTATGGCTGTACTTTATGTTGTGTAAGGATTCAACGCGTATGGAGAACTAAGGTGGCGGCATATTTTCTATAGTGGCTACATCTAGGGGGTGCACATCTTACACTTTGTATCTGTCTAGATTGGATCAGTGAGTGTCTGAAACTGACGAAGTTGAAAAAAATGATGAGTATCATTAGCCGCTCGTCGTGGCGATCAGGTGTGGCAGTTATAAGGCATCAATTGTGATTTTCAGTCTCATTAATATCCATAAGTGTGCGAAAGATTCTCCTTAGGGGATGATCATGAAACGGTTGGGTAATACCTATATAGAGAGTCGTAGGGTTTTTTTGATCGTGAAGTCCTACAAAAAAGTTTTAACCCACTGTCAGTATACTCACTGAATCTGTAGGTGTTTTTTCTGTTTTCTTTGTGGCGACTGGCTTTCTTTGTTATTTAATTTAATATTTTTGTATGTCTCTGCAGTAAGCGATGTTAAGCAGTAGGGGCTTAAATAAACGTATTGATGCCGTGATGTTCACGGCGAAAAAGGACATAAAAAATGGATGGATTCGATGATACGTCTGGCTTAAAAGCCGGCGTGAGAGGTACTGACATACGTACAGTTGAAGACGATGTCGAAATACTGAATAAGCAACGCGGGTTCGTTTCTCCGCGCTCACGAGCTGACTGGGCCGATGCGCACGCAAAAGATGAAAAGCAGAAGTTGGGGGGGCTGAGTCTCAGTTCGAGCTTTTCACAAGGCAAGCCTCCCAAGCCACCCGTCCGTACGCCGTTGAAACCACAGGTGGGTGTGCCTCCGAAATCACCGGTGGGCGTGCCTCCGAAATCACCGGTGGGCGTGCCTCCGAAATCACCGGTGGGCGTGCCTCCGAAACCACCGGTGGGCGTGCCTCCGAAACCACCGGTGGGTGTACCTCCGAAACCACCGGTGGGTGCGCCTCCGAACCC
>NZ_LLWH01000219.1 GCF_001411475.1 Pseudomonas endophytica
AGGCGAACGCCATAACCGGTAATGACGTTGGTTTTTTCCAGCCTCGCTAAGCGCGATGTCACGGTCGTGCGTGCAATCCCTAACTGACGCGCCAGCATGGCCACACTCTCGCGTGCATTGAGTTGTAGGGCTGCGATCAATTGACGGTCGATGTCATCTAGCGCAGGCGGGCGAGAGTTGGGCAAAGGAAAGCTCCGTTGGGGGCGGGGTAAAGGTCAGAGGGGCAGCGTAAGGGACTGGCCCTTTGTTCTCAACCGTACACAGGCGTACGTCGCGTTTCTGCCGTGCAAAATCTCGCGCCACACTGTTGAAAATGATCAGTGTTGATCTACGCTTGCCCGAAGATGCTAGGCGTGTCTGTGAATGATGAAAGTCAACTTTTTATATTGAAAATATGATGACGAGGTGAGCGTCAATAGTTAGCCAGAGGCAGAGTGTTAGCGCCTTTTGATTAATCTGCGACAGTCGATACCAGAGCCAAATTAGCCATGCTAAACACACAGTCTGTTATTAAAAAAACGTGATAAATAGAGACTTTTTAATGATAGGGCACACGTATTTACTCAGTAGTTAATAGTCTGGCTGAAGCGAGTATGAGGGGGGGTGATAGTTGATCTGTGCATTCGGCATCTTGGTTTCAGCCCTCTCGTGGGAGTTGGTGGGTGTGGAGCAAGTACATGAACCTTATTAGCAAATTACGGGTCAAGCCAGGCTCAAAAGTTCGCCTCGCTAATGTGGACCCAGACTTTAGCGGTGGTTATAAGTCTGAAAAATACGCACAACAGCGCATTGACGAACAATCAGCCAGCATCGCTGAGCTACAGAAGAAACTGTACGCCGAGCGAAAGCATTCATTGCTCATCGTTTTGCAGGGTATTGATGCGGCGGGTAAAGACGGAACCTGCTGGCATGTATTGAAATCCATGAACCCGCAAGGGGCACACGTGCAGGGTTTCAAGCAGCCGACAGCAGAAGAAAGCAGCCATGATTTTTTGTGGCGTGTGCACCCGCATGTACCTGCTCGCGGTAATGTGGCTATTTTTAATCGGTCACACTATGAAGATGTACTTGTACAGCGCGTGCACAAAATGGCGGCTGATAAGGTCATCCAGCAGCGCTACAGCTTTATTAATGATTTTGAAAGCACCCTCACGTCGAACAACACCACGATCCTAAAGTTCTTTTTATACATCTCTCCCGAGGAGCAGTTAAAAAGATTTGAAGAGCGCTTGGATGACCCCACGCGACAATGGAAGATCAGCGAGTCCGATTACACGGAGCGCGCTTTATGGGACGACTATATAAAGGCGTATGAAGCGATGTTGGAGAAGTGCTCGACTCAACAGGCACCTTGGTATGTCATTCCCGCCAACCACAAGTGGTTCCGCAATCTGGCGATCGGCAGTGTTATCGAAAAGACGCTAAAAGACATGAAGCTGGAGTTACCAACACCTACGGTTGACCTTAAAGCCATCAGAAAAAAGTACCATCAGGCCAAGAAAGAAAAGCGCTAGGCCATTGCGATACCGCTCTGAAGGTTAAAGCGCTTTTAGGGCGGTGATGGTCACTATGAACGTTCATCGCAGTTGTTAACTAAGTGCGTGAGACGCTATTGGTATTAAGCTGTTCACCTTACATTGGCCTTTGACGGGCTCCACTGCATTAGGCGTCGCTATGTACACCACCCTGCTTATTTTCTTCATGGTTTATCTGGTAATGGGCATCGGTAAGATGCCGGCATTTAACGTCGACAGAACAGGCGCAGCCGTCGTCGGCGCGTTGGCCATGATCGTCGCAGGCAGTATCAGCCCGCAGGCTGCCTGGGATGCAATCGACTACCGTACGCTCGGTTTGCTGTTTGGCTTAATGGTTGTGTCGGGTGCGTTCACTGTCTCGGGATTTTATGCCTGGGCGGCGGAAAAAGTGGCAAGGTTGCCCATTAGTCCGGCAGCGCTATTGGCGGTGTTTATCGGCGTCAGCGCCGGGCTGTCCTCATTATTGACCAATGATGTTGTTGTGTTGTCGATGACTCCACTGCTGGTCAGTGTGGCGCTTGCAAGAGGGCTCAACCCGGTGCCTTTTCTGTTGGCATTTTGTTTTGCTGCAAACGCCGGTGCAGCGGGCACACTGATCGGAAGCCCACAAAACATGATCGCCGCGCAGTCGCTTGATCTGTCATTTAATGAATTCATGATGGCAGCCGGTGTTCCGGCACTTTTATCATTGCCTATCATCTGGTGCATCATTGCGTGGCAATACCGCGGCAAATGGACACTGGAGCATCCTGTCGCTAAAGCCACAGCCCCCGTGACGACTCAACTCGATAAAGTCGAAACGACGAAGGCAATCATTGTCGCCAGCGCAGTCATCATTGCACTGGTTGCTGATATCTGGCCGCGAGAACTGGTGGCGCTCGCGGGTGCGGGCATATTACTGGTCAATCGAAGCTTGGCGTCCAAGGATGTGCTTAAGCAAGTTGACGGCAACCTACTTCTTTTGATCATCGGGCTCTTTATTTGTAATCAGGCGCTCTCTAATACCGGCCTTCCACAGTCTTTATTCGATTGGCTACGTGAAGTAGGTATCAACGTCAACGATCCGCTTTCTCTGTTTGTGGCGGGTTCATTGCTCAGTGACATCGTGGGCAACAATCCGGCTGTCATGCTGCTTTCCCCGTATTTGCACCCAGAGAATAACGCGCAGTCACTCGGGGCGGCGATTGCTTTGGGCACAGGATTTTCGAGCAACCTCATCATATTCGGCAGCTTGGCCGGGATTATCGTCGTCGAACAAGCGGCGAGCTGTGGGATCAAAATCTCATTTGGGGCCTTTGCCAAGTCAGGCGTGCCTGTGACCCTGCTGACATTAGTCATGGCAGGTGCGTGGATTGCGTTTTTATAAAGAGTCGCGCGCTGGGTTGTCATTGACTCTGCGACGATTGGCGAGTGTCACGCGTGGGGGTAGGGGGCAGGTTACGATCGACATACCAAGTCGATCAAAGTTTTCGCACCTCGCCAGCAACTGCAGATTCTGTTGTTCACCCCCCCCCCCAGATACACGAAAGCCGCGCAGTGCGCGGCTTTGAGTGTGGTGGGCCCAGTAGGACTCGAACCTACGACCAAGGGATTATGAGTCCCCTGCTCTAACCAACTGAGCTATAGGCCCTTGTTTAGCCGGGAGATTATAACGATGGTTTCTCGGGAGTGCTATCCGAAAAGTCTTAAATAGAAGTACGAAGGAGTCTAGGGGCTAATTCCGTCGCATTTGAAGACGTACGGATGGGTTGGATGCGGGGAGGATAAGGTTTTTGCGAGGCTAAAAAGCAAAACCCCCGGCAGGGCCGGGGGTTTTGGGATCACTCGTCGAGGAATGAGCGTAAATGCTCGCTTCGCGTCGGGTGGCGCAGCTTACGTAGCGCTTTGGCTTCGATCTGACGAATCCGCTCACGGGTAACGTCGAACTGTTTACCAACCTCCTCAAGGGTGTGGTCGGTATTCATGTCGATACCGAAACGCATGCGCAGTACTTTGGCTTCACGTGCCGTGAGGCCGCCGAGTACGTCGCGTGTCGCTTCTTTCAAACTCTCAACGGTAGCTACATCGATTGGCGACTGCATAGTCGAGTCTTCGATGAAGTCGCCCAGATGGGAGTCTTCGTCATCACCGATTGGGGTTTCCATGGAGATCGGCTCTTTAGCGATCTTCAATACCTTACGGATTTTGTCCTCAGGCATTTCCATGCGTTCGCCCAGCTCTTCCGGGGTCGGTTCACGGCCCATTTCCTGCAACATCTGACGGGAAATACGGTTGAGCTTGTTGATCGTCTCGATCATGTGCACCGGAATACGGATGGTGCGAGCCTGGTCGGCGATCGAGCGAGTGATCGCCTGACGGATCCACCAGGTGGCATAGGTCGAGAATTTGTAGCCGCGGCGGTATTCAAATTTGTCTACCGCTTTCATCAAGCCGATGTTGCCTTCCTGGATCAGATCGAGGAACTGCAAGCCACGGTTTGTGTACTTCTTGGCGATGGAGATCACCAGACGCAAGTTCGCTTCAACCATTTCTTTTTTCGCGCGGCGGGCCTTGGCCTCACCGATCGACATACGACGGTTGATGTCCTTGATCTCGGCAACTGTTAAGCCAGATTCTTCTTCTAAAGCCGACAGCTTTTGCTGGCAACGGATGATATCCGGTTGCAGGCGGCCAATGGCTTCAGCGTATTTACTTTTGCCTTTAGCCAGCGAGTCGCTCCAGCTTTCGTCAACTTCGTTGCCTGGGAACAGGCGCAGGAAGTCAGCGCGTGGCATACGTGCATCACGTACACACAGCTGCATAATGGCGCGCTCTTGAGCACGTAGACGCTCGAGGGCACTGCGTACACGCTCAACCAAACCTTCGAATTGCTTCGGAACTAGCTTGATTGGCATGAACAGCTCAGCCAGCGCAACGAGCTCAATAATGGCTTGTTTGCTACTGCGGCCGTGCTTTTTCAGCGCTTTACGAGTGATCTCCATCTGATCGGAGACAGCCCCAAAACGCTGGGCTGCAATGATCGGATCTGGACCGCTTTCAGCTTCTTCTTCGTCATCAGAAGCTGTGTCGTCGTCATCCTCGCTGTCGTCGTCAGCCTTGGCGGCTTTAGGGTCGACAGGCGGCGGCACTTCGGCGGCAGGTGGCGCAATGCCGTCGTCTGGGTCGATATAACCGCTCAGGACGTCGGACAGGCGACCACCTTCGGTGGTGACGCGAGTGTACTCGGAGAGAATGTGGTCAACCGTGCCAGGGAAGTGCGCGATTGCGCTCATCACTTCACGGATGCCTTCTTCGATACGTTTGGCGATTTCGATTTCGCCTTCACGTGTCAGTAGCTCTACCGTACCCATTTCACGCATATACATACGCACAGGGTCAGTAGTACGACCAATGTCGGTTTCTACTGCAGCCAACGCGGCAGCTGCTTCTTCGGCAGCGGCTTCATCGGTGTCAGCATCGGCCAACATAAGGGCGTCCGCATCCGGAGCACTCTCGTGTACGGGGATCCCCATGTCATTAATCATGCGGATGATGTCTTCCACTTGCTCCGGATCTGAAATATCTTCGGGCAGGTGGTCGTTGACCTCTGCGTAAGTCAGATACTTCTGCTCACGGCCGAGGGTGATCAACTCTTTGATACGAGACTGCTGTTGCGCTTTTCCGGACATAACACCCTATCCACTGAAGGTCTTGGCGGGCAAAAAACAAGCCGAGGATTATACCTTAGCTATGACCTCACGCGCCAGTTGAGGTCGGGTTTGATGCAGGATTATTGCGACTTAAGAGGTCGCGTAACTGATTTTTTTCCTCGACACTAAGTTCGCCTTGACGTGCTTTTCGAAGAAGTTGCTCTAGATTTCGCTCGCGTTGGCGCGCTGACAAGCTAGTTATGGTGTCGAAAAACTGTTGTTCAAGGTTATCAGCGTCAATTAGCCATTCCTTTTCCAACAGTCTTTGTAAAAGTCGGCCTTGCTCTGTCCCGTGCCAACGGGACAGCAACTGTATAGAGCTTAGCTTAGGATTTTTCTGTACGGCCTCAACCAGAGCAATCAGGAGCTGATTATTGGTCTGGTCTTCTGCTGCAAAGTGCCCGGCGTCCTCCACTTTTTTTGCGAGTTGAGGATGATGCAGCAGTGTGCGCAAGGCTGTTAACGTTGGTGGTTCTACGCCTACCGGCACCCAAGGCTGCTCACGCTCTGCGCCCCGCTTGCCTTTTTTGTCCCACGGTTTGTTCTCCCACTTTTTACCGCCAGCGCCAGGCTTTTTCGGGGTCCATTCCTGTTGGGGGATGTATACCTCCGGCTGCTGGAAGTCGCTGTAATCGGGCATTGCATCGTAGTCAATGCCTGGGTCATATGCAGGTTGAGCCTGGGGTTTGATCGGTGCGCTTTGGGCTAATTGGCTGACCATGTCGTTGGTCAGGCCGGTAATTTCGCTCAGACGTTGGCGCATTAACGTGCGCAGGTTGGCGCCCGGCACTTTGTCGATCAGCGGTGCGGCCAGCGTAACCATGTGGGCCTTGCCTTCAAGTGACCGTGGGTCGGATTCTTCGGTCAGTTGCTGGAAAAAGTAATCGGCTAGCGGTTGTGCATGCTGATTGATGCGGGCCTTGAAGGCGTCAGTGCCTTCGCTGCGTACCAATGTGTCGGGGTCTTCGCCTTCGGGCAAAAACAGAAAGCGCGCGCGACGCCCGTCCTGCAAGCACGTCAGGGTGGCTTCAAGTGCGCGCCAAGCGGCATTGCGGCCAGCCTTATCGCCGTCAAAACAGAACAAAACGCTGGGCACCACGCGAAACAAGCGTTTCATGTGTTCTTCGCTGGTGGCGGTGCCTAAGGTGGCGACGGCGTTGCGCAGGCCCTGCTGGGCGAGTGCGATCACGTCCATGTAGCCTTCGACCACGATAATCTCATCGAGACTGCGGTTGAATTTGCGCGCTTCAAACAACCCGTATAGTTCTTGGCCCTTATGAAACACTGCCGTTTCAGGAGAGTTGAGGTACTTGGGCTTGTCATCACCGAGCACCCGACCGCCGAACGCAATGATGCGACCTCGGCTATCCCGGATCGGGAACATGACGCGATCGCGAAAACGATCATAGCGTTTGCCGGTTTCGGCGTTCTCCACCAGCAGTCCGGCGTCAATCATGGCTTTTTGCTGAAGCGTGTCGCTGCTCAAGTGCTTAAACAGATTGTCCCAGCCAGGCGGGGCGAAGCCCAAGCCAAAGTCGCGAGCAATTTCGCCGGTCAGGCCGCGGCCTTTCAGGTACTCAACAGCGATTTTGCGCGAGGGATGGCTCTTTAGTGCTTGTCGGTAAAAGTCAGCTGCAGCTGTAAGCAGCGGATATAACGGTGAATCTGTAGGTTGTCTGGGTTTATGAGTGCGACCGCTTTCTTCTCGAGGTATCTCCATACCGGCGGCTTTTGCTAGCTCTTCGACGGCTTGGGGGAAGTCCAAGTTGTCGTGGTCCATGATGAAACCGAGGGCATTGCCGCCAGCGCCGCAGCCAAAGCAGTAATAAAACTGTTTGTCTGGGCTGACACTAAATGAGGGCGTTTTTTCTTTGTGAAACGGGCAGCAAGCGGTGTAATTCTTGCCGGCTTTTTTCATTTGCACGCGCGAGCTGACTACATCGACTATATCGGTGCGGTTCAAAAGGTCGTCAATAAAGCTCTGGGGGATTAACCCGGCCATGGCGTTCTCGTCATCACGGTGCAGAAATTATCCCAGATGAGTGGCTTGGTCATGATGGCGTGCACGTGAATGCATGGCTCGATCGTATGGCGTCAGCTTAGTCATTGCGGGGGAGTGTATCGGTCGAATCTCATCTGGCTAACAGTTGAATCAGCACGAAGATGTTAGATAAGTATTGCGTTCTATGATCCGCATTGACCAGTGGTGGGTCTCGGGTGGCTCATGAACAGGCACGGGAGAAGTACCTTGGGCTGATTACTTTGGGGGAATCAGAAAAAGTGTGCTCGTCGGTAGCCTTGTTAGGCTCGTCAGTAAAGACGTGCACCGCTGGCTGTTAAAGCCAGGTCTGACGTTGTGTTGCGCTTTGTCTTGGTCGCATCTGCGGCCTTGACGATGGAGCATGTAACTTGCTGCAACTGCCTGCGGCCCGGCTGTGGGCCGGGCTTGGCAGAAGCTTGCAACGAACGTCTGTGTATTAGTACAGACGAACGGCGCGGCGCTGCTCGCGCTGAACTTTCTTTGCGTGACGCTTAACAGCAGCTGCTGCTTTACGCTTACGCTCAGAAGTCGGCTTCTCGTAAAATTCGCGGCTGCGAACTTCAGCCAGTACACCGGCTTTTTCGCAGGAGCGCTTGAAACGACGCAGAGCTACGTCGAAGGGTTCGTTCTCTTTTACTTTGACGGCTGGCATCCAGAGCTACCTTCATTCATTACCGGGGTCAACGTCTCAATGCAAAATTGCGTTGTAAGACGTCGGTTTTTAAGGGTTGCGGATGTTAACCCCTCAACGCCCGGAATGCAAAGCCTCTGATCGAAAACCGCTGGCCGGGGGCGGGAGTCGCGACTATTATGCGCGCCTTCGAATTTAGCCTCTACAAGGCGTAAACCCATGCTAGTACTGGGATTAGAAACCTCCTGCGACGAAACCGGCGTCGCGCTATACGACAGTGAACGCGGGCTTTTGGCCGATGCACTGTTCAGTCAGATCGACCTGCACCGCGCCTACGGTGGTGTGGTGCCAGAGCTGGCTTCTAGAGATCACGTCAAGCGCATGCTGCCCTTGATTCGTCAGGTGCTGGCTGAAGCTGATTGCGTGCCTACCGAGATCGACGCCATTGCCTACACGGCTGGGCCGGGTCTGGTCGGAGCCTTGCTGGTCGGGGCTTCGTGTGCCCAAGCGCTGGCCTTTGCTTGGGGTATTCCGGCCCTGGGTGTGCATCACATGGAAGGCCATTTATTGGCACCTATGCTGGAAGAGCAGCCCCCAGAGTTTCCATTCGTCGCTTTGTTGGTGTCGGGCGGCCATACACAGCTGGTTCGTGTTGATGGCATAGGTCAATACGAGCTGTTGGGCGAGAGTCTGGATGACGCGGCGGGTGAAGCATTCGATAAAACCGCAAAAATGATGGGTCTGCGGTATCCCGGCGGCCCTGAGATTGCGAGCTATGCGGCGAGAGGCGTTGAGGGGCGTTTTGTGTTCCCTCGGCCAATGACTGATCGACCCGGTCTAGCCTTCAGTTTCAGTGGTCTTAAAACCTTTGCTTTGAATACCTGGCAGCGTTGTGTTGCTGCTGGCGAGGACACAGATCAAGCCCGCTGTGACATTTCATTGGCGTTTCAGCAAGCGGTTGTCGAGACACTGACTATCAAGTGCAAGCGTGCGCTGAAACTCGCGGGCATGAAGCGTCTGGTGATTGCTGGTGGTGTCAGTGCGAACAAGGCGCTGCGGGTGTCTCTTGAGAAAATGCTCGGCGAGATGAACGGTCACGTGTACTACGCTCGCCCGGAATTCTGTACCGATAATGGCGCCATGATTGCTTTTGCCGGTTGTCAGCGTTTACAGGCGGGGCAGCATGAAAGTTTGGCGATCAGCGTGCAGGCGCGTTGGCCGATGGAGCAGTTGAAACCGTTGTAACTGTGGGTCAACCGGTCTTGAGCTTTTTTCATCTGAGCGATTCAGAAATGCCGTTCGCGCCCGGCCAGTAGGTCGCGTAAATTGCTGCGGTGCCGCCAGACAATGAGTGTCGTCAAGGCGCTCATGGGGAGTAAAGCTGCTGGTTCTTGCCAAGCCAGTAAAGGCAAGGTGAGCGGGGCGGCAATCAGCGAGGCCAGTGAGCTGGTGCGGCTGAGTTGGAAGGTTAGCAGCCATGCAATAGCTGCCAATAGTGCGGCGGGCGGGTAAAGCCCCAGTAACATGCCGGCGGCAGTAGCGACGCCCTTACCGCCGCGAAAGCGAAAGTACAGTGGATACATGTGGCCCACAACGGCACAGGCGCCTACCCAGGCTTGCTCCTGAAGTGAGCAGCCCAGTTGATAGGCGAGCAATACCGGTAAAAGCCCTTTGCACAGATCACCAAGCAAGGTCAGGATGGCGAGTTTTTTACCCGCTAGGCGCAACATGTTGGTGGCGCCAGCATTGCCTGAGCCACTCATTCGCGGGTCGGGATTTCCCGTTAAGCGGCTGAGCAAAATAGCGAAGGACATAGAGCCAAGTAGGTAGGCGATAATCGCCAGTAACCAAAACATGCTAACTATTCCGGGCAAGGACGCCCTGATTCTAACGGCGCATTGCGCCCTTGTCGTGCTGCGGAGAAGAGTGCTTGGACAGAGTGTTTATCGAAGGCCTAGAAGTCGACACAGTTATCGGTGCCTATGACTGGGAGCGTGGCATCCGTCAGTGCCTGCGGCTTGATCTGAGTTTTGCGTGGGACAACCGCCCCGCTGCTGCGGGAGACGATCTGACCCTGGCGTTAGATTACGCGAGCGTGTCAGCGCGTATTCAGGCGTTTGCTGAGCAGGCTCAATTCCAATTAGTCGAAACGTTTGCCGAGCGTTTGGCAGAAGTGTTGATGAGTGAGTTCAATATTCCCTGGTTGCACCTCAAACTGACCAAACCCGGCGCCGTTGCGGCGGCCACAGGGGTGGGCGTGGAGATTGAGCGCGGATGTCGCTAGTAGAGGTTTATCTCGGGCTTGGTAGCAATACCGAGCGAGAGTTGCACTTGTGCGCTGGCTTAGATGCACTTGCTGGCTTTTTGCAGAATATGACGTGTTCTGCGGTATTTGAAAGTCAGCCAGTGGGCATCAAAAGCGGCCCTTTTTTCAATTTGGTAGTGTCGGCTAAAACCGATTTACCATTGGTTGAATTAAGCCGACGTTTGAAGCTGATTGAAGCTGATAATGGACGTTATGCCCAAGATCGCAAAGGGCTGCCGCTGGACATCGACGTGCTGTTTTACGACGATTTAGTGGGTAGTTTTGAAGGGTTGACCCTGCCTCGCGCAGAGATTCTAAAGAATGCATTTGTACTGTGGCCGTTGTCATTGATTGCGCCCGGCAAGGTATATCCTGGCGTGGGCAAAACGCTCGCTGATATGTGGGCGAACGCACAGATCGACCAAGTATTGGCACCGGTTGGGTTTAAGTGGCGCGGTATCCAGCTGACCCCGGCTTCGATGCGCTGAGTTCTATAGGCGCGAGCAAGCTCGTTACAGCCCAACGTTGTGGCTTCTTTGTGCCACCGGCGCTGCTTCTGCCTGTAGGAGCGAGCTTGCTCGCGATCTTTTGATCGTTAAAAAGCTCGCAGCCTACGGCCGTTGCTACAGATATGAACTGCCCACCCAATCAGTATCAGCGCTTGGCGGTGTCTTTGTAGGCTTGCAGAGCCTTGAGTCGCTCGCGCTTGAGCGCCTCGCCCAGTTCGGGGCCTTTGAAGCCTTGTTCAATCAGCGGCTGAACGGTCACGGCTTGTGCTGCCAAGGCTGCACCGCGCAAGTAGTCTGCCTGTGGATACGGGCGATTCTCCAAGCCTAAACGCCCTTTAGCATCCATCTCACACGCCACTACGAACTCTTCAAATCTCTGCGGTCGACGGTACACGTCAAAACGCTGTAGCAACTCCAGTAATGTCGACGCTTTAAGTTCAAAGGCGCGATGGCCATGAGTGTGATATTCGCCTACCAGTAGCGCCAGTTCTTGGCAATCGCGCGGCGCCTTATAGCGCTCGTTGACGGCCTTGATCAGGCGCAGCCCTTTGTGTTCATGAGCGATGTGTCTTGGCCACTCGCTTTCAGGGGTGAGCCCTTTGCCGAGGTCATGCAGTAGGCAAGCCCAGCGCACGGTCAGAGGCTGGCGATGCAAGGCGGCTTTTTCCAACACACTTAGCGTATGCACGCCGCTGTCGATTTCGGGGTGGTGAGCGGGAGGCTGAGGCACGCCAAACAGTGCGTTGACTTCAGGCAGCAACACTTCAAGTGCATCACAATTGCGCAGCACTTCAATGAATACCTGCGGGTGATCTTCCATCAGCGCGCGGGAAATTTCCTTCCAGCAGCGTTCAGGCGTCAGAGCCTGTAATTCGCCTGAAGTGGACAGTTGGCGCATGAGTTCAAGCGTATCGGGTGCAATGCTAAAACCCAGCCCGGCATAGCGCGCAGCAAAACGTGCAACGCGTAACACTCGCAGTGGGTCTTCGGCAAATGCCGGGGAAACGTGACGTAAAAGGCGTGCTTCTAGATCCTGCTGGCCGTGGTACGGGTCTGTCAGATGACCGTTGCCGTCTTCGGCCATTGCGTTGATGGTCAAATCGCGACGAATCAGGTCATCTTCAAGGGTGACATCGGGGCTGGCATGAAAGATGAAACCGCCATAACCATGGCCATTTTTGCGCTCGGTTCGAGCAAGTGCATATTCTTCACCGGTTTTTGGATGAAGAAATACCGGGAAGTCCGACCCTACAGGACGATAGCCCTCGGCGAGCATTTGCTCAGCTGTGGCGCCCACCACGACCCAGTCGATATCGGTGACCGGTTTGCCCAGCAAGCGGTCGCGTACCGCGCCGCCCACTTTATAGATCTTCATAAAAAACCTCCGTTAGCGCGACAGGATACCCCGTGAGCCGCATCAACGGAGGCTGTTGTGCCTACAGGTGTATGGCGGACAAGTCCAAACGTGCGTAGTCACTTTCGCTATGTTCGCCTTTAGGTGGTACGTGATGGACTTTCATGACTTGGTCGCCTTGCAGCGTTTCGAGGTGAATATCGAAGCCCCAAAGACGATGCAAGTGCTTAAGCACCTCATCAGTGGAATCGCCGAGTGGTTTGCGGTCATGTTGCTGATGGCGCAGGGTCAGGGAGCGATCACCACGTCGATCAATACTCCAGATTTGTACGTTAGGTTCGCGATTGCCCAGATTGTATTGCGCCGCTAACGTTTCTCGGATGATGCGGTAGCCGTTTTCGTCATGAATGGCAGGCACCAGCAGATCGTCTTTTTGGTCGTCGTCCATGATGCTGAACAGCTTGAGGTCGCGGATCACCTTGGGCGACAGGTATTGCAGGATGAAACTCTCGTCCTTGAAGCTGCTCATGGCAAATTTGATGCTGGACAGCCAATCACTACCAGCAAGGTCCGGGAACCAGCGGCGGTCTTCTTCGGTTGGGTGTTCGCACATGCGCCGGATGTCTTGATACATCGCAAAGCCCAGTGCGTATGGGTTAATTCCGCTGTAGTAAGGGCTGTCAAAGCCTGGCTGGAACACAACACTGGTGTGTGAAGTTAGGAACTCCATCATAAAACCGTCTGTCACCAGCCCTTCGTCGTACAGGTCATTCATCAGGGTGTAGTGCCAAAACGTGGCCCAACCCTCGTTCATGACCTGTGTTTGGCGCTGTGGATAAAAGTACTGAGCGATTTTTCGCACAATACGCACGACTTCGCGCTGCCACGGCTCCAAAAGTGGTGCGTGCTTTTCGATGAAGTACAGAATGTTTTCCTGCGGCTCCTCAGGAAAGCGGGCGTTGTCTTTTTCACTGGATTTACCAGCGCCCTTGGGGATTGTGCGCCACAGATCATTGATTTGCTTTTGCAGATGCTCCTCACGATCTTTCTGGCGCCGGCGTTCTTCCTCGGCAGAGATCGGGTAAGGCCGTTTGTAGCGGTCGACGCCGTAGTTCATCAGGGCATGACAGGAGTCGAGCAAGTCTTCGACGGCATCAATGCCATAGCGTTCTTCGCACTGCATGATGTACTGCTTAGCGAACACCAAGTAATCAATGATCGAGCTGGCGTCGGTCCACGTTCGAAATAGATAGTTGCCTTTGAAGAAACTGTTATGCCCATAGCAGGCGTGGGCGACGACCAGCGCTTGCATGCAGATGGTATTTTCTTCCATCAGATAGGCAATGCACGGGTCTGAGTTGATAACGATTTCGTAGGCCAGCCCCATTTGGCCGCGGCTGTAGGACTTCTCGGTGCTAAGGAAGTGTTTGCCGTAGGACCAATGGTGATAGCCCAGTGGCATACCCACAGACGCGTAGGCATCCATCATTTGTTCGGCGGTAATCACCTCAATTTGGTTGGGGTAAGTATCCAGTGCATAACGTTCCGCGAGGCGGCTGATTTCGCGGTCGTAAGCCTGGATCAACTCAAAGGTCCACTCTGACCCCGTGGAGATGGGTTGGCGTTTATGCTCTTTGGCGGTCATGTGGCTAACCTGCGCTGGAAGAGTTCACGGAAGACCGGGTAGATATCACCGGCCGAGACCAGTTGCTGTTGAGCGAATGTGTCAGGAAATGAGTCTCTGATGCGTTCATATTCGAACCAGAGCGCCTGATGCTCGCGTGGGGTAATTTCGACGTACGTGTAGTACTGCACGTACGGCATGATCTGGTTAGTCAGGATGTCGCGGCATATGGGTGAGTCGTCGTTCCAGTTGTCGCCGTCCGAGGCTTGGGCCGCGTAAATGTTCCACTCATTGGCCGGATAACGCTCGGCCATGATTTCTTGCATCAATTTGAGCGCGCTGGAAACGATGGTGCCGCCTGTTTCCCGAGAATAAAAAAACTCTTCTTCATCCACTTCGCGAGCACTTGTGTGATGGCGAATGAACACCACGTCAATTTTGTCGTAGTTCCGCTTGAGGAACAGGTACAGCAGGATGAAAAAGCGCTTGGCGATGTCTTTGGTGGCCTGAGTCATGGACCCGGAAACGTCCATCAGGCAGAACATCACCGCCTTAGAGCTGGGGTTAGGCTGTTTGACCAGCAGGTTGTATTTGAGATCGAACGTATCAAGGAACGGCACGCGATGAATTCGAGCACTCAGTTTCTCTATTTCGGCTTCTATTTCTTTGATATCGCCGAAGTTATCGGGTTCTTCACGTCTTAGGCGTTCCAGTTCGGCTTTGGCTTCTTTGAGTTTTGCCCGGCTGTTGCCAGACAAAGCGATACGCCGCGCATGAGCTGAGCGCAGGGTACGAATAATGTTGATGCGTGAGGGGTTACCCTCGCTGCTGATACCAGCACGTACGGTTTTGAACGTGTCGGTGCCTGTCAGGTGGCGTTTGATCAAATTCGGCAGCTCGAGATCTTCGAACATGAATTCGAGGAACTCTTCTTGGGTAATCTGAAAGACGAACTCATCCATGCCTTCGCCAGAGTTACCCGCTTTACCCGGCCCGCCACCACCGCCCGCACCGCCTTGAGGTCGCTGGATATGTTCGCCGCTAGTGAATTCTTTATTGCCGGGGTGAACAACGGTTTGTTTACCGCCTCGGCCATGGTGAAGCACGGGCTCATCTATATCGCGGCCCGGGATACTGATTTGCTCGCCATGCTCCATATCGGTGATGGAACGATGGCCTACAGCCTCTTCGACGGCTTTTTTAATATGGTCGCGATAGCGCCGTAGGAAACGTTGGCGGTTTACCGTGCTTTTATTCTTGCCATTAAGGCGTCGGTCGATCACATAGCTCATAAGGCCCTCCGGGCAGCTTTAAGTGGCCGGCAGCAACTGCAAGTTCTGAGCTGCAAGCTGCAAGTAAAAGTGCTAACCGGCCTGCGGGGGCTCGCGCTTTTTCTTGCAGCTTGTCGCTAGAGCTTACCGCTGCGTCACTGCGATTTTCTGACGCGCAGATACCACTCGGAGAGCAGCCGTACTTGTTTGTCGGTGTAGCCACGTTCGACCATGCGGGTGACGAAGTCGTTGTGCTTTTGTTGGTCCTCTTTGCTGGCTTTGGCGTTGAAACTGATAACCGGCAGCAAGTCCTCTGTGTTGGAGAACATTTTTTTCTCGATGACTACGCGCAGTTTTTCGTAGCTGAGCCAAGTCGGATTTTTGCCGTTGTTGTTGGCGCGTGCGCGTAACACGAAGTTGACGATTTCGTTGCGGAAATCTTTCGGGTTGCTGATGCCCGCCGGTTTTTCGATTTTCTCCAGTTCTTCGTTGAGCGCCACTCGATTGAGGATCTCGCCTGTTTCGGGGTCGCGGTACTCCTGATCCTGAATCCAGAAGTCTGCATAGAGCACATAGCGATCGAAGATGTTTTGCCCGTACTCGCTGTAAGACTCCAGGTACGCCGTCTGGATTTCTTTACCGATGAACTCGATGTAGCGCGGTGCCAAGTACTCTTTGAGGAAGCGTAGATAACGCTCGCGGGTTTCCGCGGGGAACTGCTCTTGCTCAATTTGTTGTTCCAGCACATAGAGCAGGTGCACGGGGTTGGCAGCGATTTCGTGCGGGTCAAAGTTGAAGACTTTGGACAGGATCTTGAATGCGAAACGGGTCGAAAGACCATTCATGCCCTCATCAACGCCTGCGCTATCACGGTACTCCTGAATCGACTTGGCTTTAGGGTCAGTGTCTTTGAGGTTTTCACCGTCATACACCCGCATCTTGGAGTAGATGTTGGAGTTCTCTGGTTCTTTGAGGCGCGACAGAACGGTGAATTGAGCCAGCATTTTTAAGGTGTCGGGCGCGCAATGGGCCTTGGACAGCGAGCTGTTGAACAACAGTTTGTCGTAGATTTTTACTTCGTCGCTGACACGTAGGCAGTACGGGACTTTGACGATGTAAATCCGGTCGATAAACGCTTCGTTGTTCTTGTTGTTACGGAAGGTGTGCCACTCCGATTCGTTGGAGTGCGCAAGCAAAATGCCAGTAAACGGAATCGCGCCCAGCCCTTCAGTGCTGTTGTAGTTACCTTCTTGGGTAGCCGTGAGCAATGGGTGCAGCACCTTGATCGGTGCCTTGAACATTTCAACGAACTCCATCATGCCTTGGTTGGCCCGGCACAGTGCGCCCGAGTAGCTGTAGGCGTCCGCGTCGTTTTGTGGGAATTCTTCAAGCTTACGGATATCAACTTTACCGACAAGGGCCGAAATATCTTGGTTGTTCTCGTCTCCGGGTTCGGTTTTGGCTACACCGATCTGATTAAGGATCGAAGGGTAGAGCTTAACCACGCGGAACTGGCTAATGTCACCGCCAAATTCGGCTAGGCGCTTAGTGGCCCATGGCGACATGATGGTGCTCAAGTAGCGTTTGGGGATGCCAAAGTCTTCTTCGAGAATCGCCCCGTCTTCGGTGACGTTGAACAGCCCTAGCGGCGATTCAAAGACTGGTGAGCCTTTAATCGCATAGAACGGTACTTTCTCGATCAGTTGTTTCAGCTTTTCAGCCAGCGAAGATTTACCGCCGCCTACGGGGCCGAGCAGATAGAGGATTTGTTTCTTCTCTTCGAGGCCTTGGGCCGCATGGCGGAAGTAAGACACGATCTGGTCGATGCACTCTTCCATTCCGTGGAAGTCGGCAAAGGCCGGATAGCGGCGAATCACCTTGTTCGAGAAAATGCGCGACAGGCGAGAATTAGTTGAGGTGTCCAGTAGTTCCGGTTCACCAATAGCCATCAGCAGCCGTTCGGCAGCCGAGGCATAAGCGCTTTTGTCTTGTTTGCACAGCTCAAGGTATTCCTGAAGCGTTAGCTCCTCTTGGCGTGTGGATTCAAAGCGTTGTTGGAAGTGGCTAAAGATACTCATGACGTCACCTCGCTCGATACGTGGAGCCAGCGATTGATCGGTCAGTTCGAGTGCTGGCATGCAGCAACGTGGTAGTTGCCGTGTACCCCCCAGGACACCATCAAGAAGGTTAACCCCTTGAAGTTACTACTGATGATCCATACGCCGGTGTACCGGCTCTCCCCAGATTCGGATGGCCTGCGCTTAAGGATAGTTGGTAATCAGGGAGGTCAAGAAGAGATGCGCGAATAGTTCGGCAGGGCGCTGGTCTGGAAGGGCGCCAGCCCGCTCAGAACGCGGGCTTGGGCTGCTGAAAATATTTTTAGGAGGCGTTTTTGGAGGTTTGGGCCGGATAAGTGGCACGCCACAGTTCGAAGCCGCCATCCAGGCTGTAGACGTCAGAAAAACCTTGGCTAACGAGGTAAGCCGCTGCACTTTGGCTGGAGTTGCCGTGGTAGCAGGTAACGATCAACGGGGCGTCGAGGTCTGCTTGCCTGATGAAGTCGGCGATAGATTGGTTATCTAGGTGTTGTGATCCCGTGATATGCAATTCGGCATAGACTTGCGGATCGCGGATGTCGACCACTACGGCGCCTGCTTCGCGCAGGGCTTGGGCTTTTTCAGGGGGGATGCGTTTGAACTCGGTCATTGGGATGTCCTTTAGCCTGGCAGCGTGCGTGGGTTAAAGCGCGCGCGACGATGTGGAAGTAACGGGTGGGCAAGCAGCGGCTTGAGCGGCAGGTTTGGGATGCCCTTGCTCATCACAATCGCAGCTCAGACGCAGGCCGGTATCGACATTGAGCAGTGTCATTGCCCCGCCCCACACACAGCCCGTATCAAGGGCGAACACCCCCGGCTCTTTGCAATGGCCTTCAAGCGCCGCCCAGTGCCCAAAGATGATCTTTATATCTTTGGTTTTACGTTCTTTATAACTGAACCATGGGGCAAAGCCAGGTGGAGCGGTATCTAGACCTTCTTTGCTCTTGAGGTCGAGCTTGCCGTCACGCGTGCAAAATCGCATGCGGGTGAAATAGTTTGTGATGACTCGCAGGCGCGTCACGCCGCTGAGTTCGCTGTCCCACTTGGCTGGCTCGTTGCCATACATGCCGTCAAGGAAGGGTTTTATCAGGTTGTCATCACGTAACGCCTGCTCGACTTCGTTAGCGTACTTGAGTGCTTTTTTCAGTGTCCATTGCGGTGGGATTCCTGCATGGACCAAGGCTGTGTTGCGCGCTGCGTCGTAATGCAGCAAGGGTTGCTGGCGCAGCCAAGTGAGCAGGTCATTGCAATCAGGCGCTTGTAGAATTTCGCGTAGCGTGTCGCTTTTTTTCAAGCGCTCTATGCTGTGGGCGACGGCTAGCAAGTGCAGGTCATGGTTGCCAAGCACGCAGACCAAGGATTCGCGCATGCTGTAAAGAAAACGCAGGGTTTCTAAGGATTCCGGGCCGCGGTTAATCAAGTCACCGACCAGCCACAGCGTGTCTTTGGCCGGATCGAAAGCGGCTCGTTCGAGCAGGCACTTAAGTGGCTGCAAGCAACCTTGTAGGTCCCCAACGGCATACACCGCCATCAGTGAAGGGCTCCAGGCACTGCAAGGCGGAAAGGCGCAATGATGGCTTTGAACTGATGCCCATCAGTGGCATGCATCAGGTAGCTGCCCTGCATGGTGCCGACTTTAGTGGTAAGCACTGAGCCGCTGCTATAGGTATGCTGTTCGCCGGGTTCGATCAGAGGCTGCTGCCCGACGACGCCTGCACCTCGAACTTCTTCGACATGCCCATCGCCATCAGTAATAACCCAATGCCGGGACAACAGCTTGGCGGCAACTGAGCCTGTGTTGTGCACCGTGATGGTGTAAGCAAAGGCATAGCGCTGATGCTCGGGTTGAGATTGTTCTGGCAGGTAACGCGTAACGACGCTGACGTCGATCGCATAGCGAGGATCATGCATACGAGAGGCCTTACTGATAAGCACAGACACAGTTCGATATAAAACTGATGCCTGAGTCTAGGCTAGATGGCGGGTGCCCGACCAGATGTTGGGTCTGATCAGGCTCCCCGTTTTTTCTCGATAATCAGTCAGCAACTGGCTCTTTGGGCGCTTGTTCGCTGAGTTTGTCAGCCAGACGTACGAACGCAGCAAGGTCCAGTTGCTCTGGACGCAAGCTACCGTCAACGCCTGCGGCTTCGATTTCGTCGTTAGTGAGTAAGGCTTTAAGGGTGTTGCGCAGTGTTTTACGACGCTGGTTAAACGCCTCACGCACCACGCGCTCAAGCAAGCGATGGTCTTTGGCTGGATGCGGCAGCACGTCGTGTGGCACCAAGCGCACAATCGCGGAATCAACTTTTGGCGGTGGGTTGAAGGCGCCAGGCCCGACGTTGAACAGGTGTTCGACGCGGCAATGGTACTGAACCATGATCGACAAACGCCCCCAGTCCCCACCGCCCGGCCCGGCTGCCATACGCTCCACCACTTCTTTTTGCAGCATGAAGTGCATGTCGCGGATTAGCTCGGCGTTCTTCAGCAGGTGAAAAATCAACGGCGTGGAGATGTTGTACGGTAGGTTGCCGACCACCCGCAACGTGCGAGGCGCAGCGTTAAGCGTGGCGAAGTCCAACTGCAGCGCATCGCCTTGGTGCAGGTTGCAGTTGCTCAG
>NZ_LLWH01000220.1 GCF_001411475.1 Pseudomonas endophytica
CGAATCATTCGTAACTTCGTCGAGCGCTGGGACCGAACGCCGCTGCAAGAGCAACAAAGCATCTTTGGCCGCAACAAGGCCACCGGCGCGCCGATGGATGGCCAGCACGAAACCGATACGCCCAATTACAGCAAAGACCCTGAAGGTAAAGTCACCAAGCTCGATGCCCACATCCGTTTGGCCAACCCGCGTACCGCTGAAAGCCAAAAAAATTTAATTTTGCGCCGCCCGTTCAACTACTCGAACGGCGTCAACAAGAACGGCCAGCTGGATATGGGCTTACTGTTCATTTGCTATCAGAACAACTTAGACAACGGCTTTATCGCGGTTCAAACCCGGCTAAATGGCGAGCCTCTGGAGGAATATCTCAAACCTATTGGTGGGGGCTACTTCTTCACTCTACCCGGCGTACGCAACAATCAAGACTTCATTGGCCGCTCTTTGCTCAATGCTGCCTTACCGCTGACCCGTACATGATTGCGACCTCAACCCACCTCACATACACACCGGAAAAGCCCCATGAAAAAGATGTCGCTCGCCCTGTTTATCGCTTTAGGTTTGCTTCATGCCCCGCTCTCGGTATTCGCGGCGACTGCACCATTGGACTTGGTGCAGCCTATTTCTGACTACAAGATCTACGTCACTGAAGAAATCGACACGCTGGCGCAAGACACTCAGCGCTTCACCGATGCTATTAAAAATGGCGACCTGGCCACGGCCAAGCAGCTATACGCCCCAACCCGCATTCATTACGAGTCGATTGAGCCGATTGCTGAGCTGTTCAGTGACCTCGACGCGTCTATTGACTCGCGGGTTGATGATCATGAAAAAGGCGTGAACGCTGAGAATTTCACTGGGTTTCATCGCATCGAATACAGCCTTTTCTCTGAGAACAGCACTAAAGGCTTAGAGCCGCTAGCGGACAAACTCAACGCCGACGTTAAAGACTTGCAAGCCCGGGTTGCCGATATAACCTTCCCGCCTGAGAAAGTCGTTGGTGGTGCCGCCGCGTTGATGGAGGAAGTCGCTGCCACCAAGATCTCCGGCGAAGAAGATCGTTACAGCCACACCGACTTATATGACTTTCAGGGCAACGTAGACGGCGCCAAGAAAATTTTTGATCTGTTGCGCCCGCAAATCTCGGCAAACGACAAAACGTTTGTCGACAAAGTTGATAAGAACTTCGCAACCGTTAACGACATTTTGGCCAAATACAAGACAAAAGACGGCGGTTTTGAAACCTACGACAAGGTAAAAGACAACGATCGTAAGGCGCTGATCGGTCCGGTTAATACCTTGGCCGAAGACTTATCGACCTTACGCGGCAAGTTAGGATTGAACTAAAAATCCCTATCGGCGCCCTCCTGTGTGATCTGCATCACAGATCGACGGGTTGGCGCAGGGGGTTTCTAGCGTTAAAAAAAGTCCTTTTATGTTTAATCACTGATCTAGGTCATTGTTTAAAATCGCAAAAGCTTCATTCTTGATTCCCCCTGCGTGACGCCTACCCCTCAGCTAATAAAGCCGTAGCCCTAGCGCTACTTGGGTTTTCTGAATCAAACCTGTCCAGGCAATAGAAAATATGGCCTTTTGCTTTAACTTTCATAGGTTTTTTACACCTCTGCGTTTAACGTAGGCACCTGCTTTGGGGATTTTTCCAAATAGTTTGTAAGAAAAATCATGTAGATAACGTGGCTCAATGACTTTACCTTCGCCAGTTTTAGGCTTTAATGCCTGTGGGCGTAGTCTATGAGGGCGCCTGAACAGGCAGACTTTACAGACGAGTCATCGTGAACCATAGAAACTGACTGGAACGAACAATACTTTGAAACCCTACCCTATCCAGTGCGTGTCGATCGTCATTCCGGTCTACAACGAAGAACAAAGCCTGCCAGAGCTGCTTCGACGTACAGAGGCGGCCTGCGCGCAGCTAACCCAATCTTACGAAATCGTACTGGTCGACGATGGCAGCCGAGATAAATCGGCGCAAATTCTGCAAGAGGCCGCTGAGCGTGAAGGCAGCTCGGTCGTGGCGGTTATCCTCAATCGCAACTACGGTCAGCATGCCGCGATCATGGCTGGCTTTGAGAATTCCAAGGGTGATGTCGTTATCACGCTGGACGCGGACTTACAAAACCCTCCAGAAGAAATCCCGCGCTTGGTCGCCCAGGCAGCCTTGGGCTATGACGTGGTCGGCACCGTGCGCAATAACCGTCAAGACTCCGCTTGGCGCCGCTGGCCTTCACGCCTGATCAACTTAGCGGTTCAGCGCTCTACCGGCGTTGCCATGAGCGACTATGGCTGCATGTTGCGTGCCTATCGGCGCTCAATCGTCGACGCCATGCTCGCCTGCCGTGAGCGCAGCACTTTCATCCCGATTCTCGCCAATAGTTTTGCTCGCCACACCACCGAGGTGTTGGTCCAGCACGCTGAACGCGAACACGGCGACTCGAAATACAGCCCGATGCGTTTGATCAATTTAATGTTTGACTTGATCACTTGCATGACCACCACCCCGTTGCGCTTGCTTAGCATCATCGGCTTCAGCATGGCCCTACTAGGGGTTATTTTCGCGATTTTGCTGATCGTACTGCGATTGATTTTCGGGGCTACGTGGGCTGGCGACGGTACTTTCGTACTGTTTGCCGTGCTGTTTGTATTTACTGGCGGCCAATTCATTGGCATGGGTTTGCTGGGTGAATACTTAGGACGCATGTACAGCGATGTGCGTGCCCGGCCACGATTCTTCATCGAGAAAATCGTTCGCGCCGAACCTGCGACAGTTACTGCTGCAACTTGCAACTCGTCTTCTTCTACTTCGACACAGGTCTAACCATGAGTTTGAAAGCCGTTGTTTTCGCCTATCACGATATTGGCTGCACAGGCATCGAAGGTCTGCTTAATGCAGGCTATGAAATTGCTGCCGTGTTTACCCATGCTGACGACCCCTCGGAAAATAACTTCTACGGATCTGTGGCCCAACTCTGTGCGCGCAAAGGCATTGCGGTGCACGCCCCTGAAGATGCTAACCACCCACTGTGGATCGAGCGGATTCGTAAGCTGAATGCCGATTACATCTTCTCGTTCTATTACCGCAACCTGTTAGGTGAAGAGCTGCTGAACAGCGTCAGCAAAGGTGCTTTCAACCTGCACGGTTCGCTACTGCCGCGCTACCGTGGTCGCGCCCCGGCCAATTGGGTGCTGGTCAACGGCGAAACCGAAACCGGCGTGACTCTGCACCGTATGGTTAAGCGCGCTGATGCCGGTGACATCGTCGCTCAAGAACGCATCAGCATTGAGCGCAGCGACACCGCTCTGAGCCTGCACGCAAAACTGCGCGACACCGCGGCTAAGCTTCTGGCCGAAACGCTGCCAGTACTGCCTGAGGGGACGCTCAAAGAAACCGCGCAAGACGAATCCAAAGCCACTTACTTTGGTCGTCGCACCCCCGCTGACGGCTTGCTGCAGTGGGCTCGCCCAGCTGAGGAGCTGTTCAACCTAGTACGCGCTGTTACCCAGCCGTATCCAGGCGCGTTCTGCGCTGTCGGTGAGCACAAACTGATTGTGTGGAGCAGCGAAGTGGTTGCTGGCAATGAAGGCCAAGCACCGGGCAACGTTATCAGCTGCGACCCGCTGCGCATTGCTTGCGGCAAGGACTCTTTGGTCATTACGGCTGGCCAGCGCAACGAAAACGGTTTGTACCTAAGCGGCCCGCAACTGGCTCGCGAATTGGGTCTGGTTGAAGGTTCACGCCTGCGTGGCAGCGAATCCGGGCGTCCCGCTCGCCGCACCCGCGTGCTGATTCTGGGTGTTAACGGCTTTATTGGTAACCACTTGTCCGAGCGTCTGTTGCAAGACGATCGCTACGAAGTGTATGGCCTGGACATCGGCTCCGACGCCATCGACCGCCTGCGCAGCCACCCAAACTTCCACTTCGTGGAAGGCGACATCAGCATCCACACCGAGTGGATCGAGTACCACATCAAGAAGTGCGACGTGATCTTGCCGCTGGTGGCCATCGCAACGCCGATCGAATACACCCGTAACCCACTGCGCGTATTCGAACTGGACTTCGAAGAAAACCTGAAGCTGGTTCGTTACTGCGTCAAGTACAACAAGCGCGTGATTTTCCCGTCTACGTCCGAAGTGTATGGCATGTGCCAAGATCAGAACTTCGACGAAGACACCTCCAACCTGGTTGTTGGCCCCATCAACAAGCAGCGCTGGATCTACTCCGTGTCCAAGCAACTGCTTGACCGCGTGATCTGGGCTTACGGCACCAAGGGCCTGAAGTTCACCCTGTTCCGTCCATTCAACTGGATGGGCCCGCGTCTTGACCGTCTGGACTCGGCGCGTGTGGGCAGCTCGCGTGCAATCACCCAACTGATCTTGCACCTTGTGGAAGGCACCCCAATCCGTCTGGTTGACGGTGGCGCACAGAAGCGTTGCTTCACTGACGTGGCCGACGGCATTGAAGCCCTGGCACGCATCATTGATAACAAAGACGGCAAGTGTGACGGCCAAATCATCAACATCGGTAACCCAGAAAACGAAGCGAGCATTCGTGAATTGGGCGAAGAGCTGCTGCGTCAGTTCGAAGCGCACCCGCTGCGTGACAACTTCCCGCCGTTTGCTGGTTTCCGTGATGTTGAAAGCCAGTCGTTCTACGGCACCGGCTATCAAGACGTTAGCCACCGTAAACCAAGCGTTGAAAACGCACGTCGCTTGATCGACTGGACGCCAACCACGGAACTGAGCGAAACCATTGGTAAAACTCTGGATTTCTTCCTGCGTGAAGCCATGGTTGAAATCGCGGAAAAACGTTAATGCAAGCAGGACTACGTATTGATGTCGATACCTACCGAGGCACCCGTGAAGGGGTGCCTCGGTTACTCGAATTGCTCGAGGAAGCAGGCGTTAAAGCGACTTTTTTCTTCAGTGTGGGGCCAGACAACATGGGTCGCCATTTATGGCGCCTGATCAAGCCTCAGTTCTTTTGGAAAATGATGCGCTCCAAAGCGGCCAGTCTGTATGGCTGGGATATTTTGCTGGCAGGAACCGCTTGGCCGGGTAAACCGATCGGCAAGGATCTGGGGCATTTAATGCGTCAGACCTTGGCCGCGGGCCACGAGGTTGGCTTGCACGCGTGGGATCATCACGGTTGGCAAGCCAACACCGGTCGTTGGAGCCAAGCGCAACTGATTGAGCAGATTCGACGGGGTGTTGACACGCTGAGCGACATCACTGGGCAGCCTGTCGAATGTTCGGCGGCAGCGGGTTGGCGCGCAGATGAGCGCGTAGTCCAAGCCAAAGAAACCTTTGGCTTTCGTTACAACAGCGATTGCCGCGGGCACAGTCTGTTTCGGCCCAGATTGGCTGATGGCAGGCTGGGTGCGCCGCAAATCCCTGTGGATTTGCCCACATTTGATGAAGTCGTCGGCCCTGAGCTCAGCGCTGCCGACTTCAACGCATACATTCTTGATCGCTTCAGCCCACAAAAGCTGAATGCGTACACCATCCATGCAGAAGTAGAAGGGATTCTAATGGCCAATGACTTTCGTCAATTGCTGACGCAGGCCCGTGCCCGCGACATTCACTTTCAACCCCTGCGGGACTTGCTTCCCGCCGACCTCAATGACCTGCCCGCTGGCCAATTGAGCCGCGGCGTACTGGAAGGCCGCGAAGGCTGGTTGGGAGTGCAAAAGCCATGACCCAACGTTGGATGATCCCGTTGCTGGTGCTGGGCTTTATCGCCTTTTACCTGTTACCTCTGGGGACCCACGGTCTATGGATTCCGGACGAAACGCGTTATGCGCAAATCGGCCAACAAATCCTCATAGACGGTAACTGGGTTACCCCGCACTTCATGGATATTCGCTACTTCGAGAAGCCGATTGCCGGTTACTGGATGATAGCTATCGGCCAAGCCATCTTTGGTGAAAACCTATTTGGCGTGCGTATTGCCTCGGCAATTGCCACGGGGCTGAGCGTTCTGCTGGCTTATCTGGTCGCCCGCCGCCTGTGGAATGACCCGCGCAAAAGCTTTGCCTGCGCACTGGTGTACATGACCTTCGGCCTGATTGCCGGTCAGGCTGGCTACTCCAACCTTGACCCGCAGTTCACCTTTTGGGTCAACCTGAGCTTGGTAGCGCTGTGGTTTGCAGTCGACACCCAGCACGCCCGCCAACGCCTGTTGAGCTGGATTCTACTGGGCTTCGCCTGCGGCATGGGCTTTATGACCAAGGGCTTTTTGGCCTTGCTACTGCCGGTACTGATCGCCCTGCCCTACATGATCTGGCAAAAGCGCTTTTTGGAACTGGTCAAATATGGCCTGGTCGCCATGCTGGTTGCATTGCTGGTGTCGTTGCCGTGGGTGTTGGCTGTTCACGCGCAAGAGCCGGATTACTGGCGTTTCTTCTTCTGGCACGAGCATATTCGCCGCTTTGCCGGTGAAGACGCGCAGCACGGTCGCCCTTGGTGGTTCTACTTGCCGCTGATGGTGGTGTCCAGCTTGCCGTGGGCTGCGCTGCTACCGGCCACCTTCAAAGATGCTTGGAAGCAAAAGCGCCATGTCAGCGTGGTCTTTATGCTGATGTGGTTGTTGTTGCCACTGGCGTTATTTAGTTTGAGCAAAGGCAAACTGCCGACCTACATCATGCCGTGCATGTTGCCGTTGGCTCTGCTACTGGGTCATACCTTGATTCAGCGCGTTGAGCAGGTCAAAACCTTGTCGTTGCGCTTGAATGGCCTGGTCGTGCTGTTGATGGGTGCGGTGGGTTTGTTGGCCTTGATCTTCTTCCAGATCAAAAAACCGTTCTACGACAACGAAACGCTGCACATGACACTGCTGATCGTGGTGTTGCTGACCTGGGTCGTGACTGGCCTGCTGGCCATGACACGCCCGGTAAAAATGTGGGCGGCGCCGGCCATCGCTATGGGCGTTCTGGTTCTGGTTTTACCCGCCAGCATGCCAACCAGCGTTGTTCACAACAAAATGCCAGATCAGTTTGTCCTGCATCATCTTGAAGCACTGGAGCCGGCAACGGCCTTGTTGAGTAATGATCTGGGCGCGGCTTCAGCACTGTCTTGGCGTCTTCGTCGCCCTGACGTCACGCTGTACAACACCCGTGGCGAAGTTAAATACGGTTTGGGTTATGAAGATGCCCAAGGCAAGACCATTGGTCTTGAAGAAGTTCAGCCGTGGGTCGCAGCGGCACGTCTTAAAGGGCCCGTGGGTGTAGTCATGCGGGTCAAGGACAGCGATGAAAGCCATGAAATGGACATGCTGCCCAAAGATGCTCAGCGGTTTGACGAAGGCAACATGGTGATCTTGATCTACCCGCAGACCACTCCATGACCATCACCCTGTTGTTATTGGCCTGCCTACTGACCTGCGCAGGCCAAGTGGCCCAGAAGTACGCCGTCGAAAGCTGGCGTGGGCTTGAGTCGGGGATCGCACTAAAACTGCGCTCCCCCTGGCTGTGGCTGGCCTTGCTTTGTCTGGGTCTAGGGTTGCTGGTGTGGTTACTGGTATTGCAACGGCTTGAAGTGAGCATCGCCTATCCAATGCTCAGCCTCAATTTCGTATTGATTACCTTGGTCGCAAGGTACCTGTTTAAAGAAAACATCGACCTGCGCCATTGGTGTGGTGTGGGCTTGGTGATTGCCGGTGTGGTTCTGTTAGGGCAACACGCATGAGCCTGGGCCGTGGTTTTATTTTTGCTTCAGGCAGTGTGCTGCTGGTCAGCGGTGCTCAATTGGGCATGCGCTGGAGCATGACGCGCTTGCCAGAACCCAGCCAATGGCTGAACGCAATCAGCCAAGGGGATGTTTCATTAGCCGCGCTGGCAGTCGTATTCGCTTCCATCATGGCGTATGCGCTGTCGATGCTCTGCTGGCTGCTGGCCTTGCGCGACTTGCCACTGGGGCGAGCATACTCGCTGCTCAGCTTTAGCTACGCGCTCGTTTATCTGCTGGCCGCCAGCTTGCCGGTCTTCCATGAAAGCTTCACCTTTTCAAAAACCCTAGGAGTGGCCTTGGTCATTCTGGGGGTGCTGACGATCAACTCTCGACGTACCCCAAGTTCCAGGAACAGCGCATGAAAATCAGTGTATTCGGTAGCGGTTATGTGGGCCTGGTGCAGGCAACGGTATTGGCAGAAGTCGGCCACGACGTGATTTGCATGGACATTGATCAGAAAAAGGTCGAGCTGTTACAGCAAGGTCACGTCAGCATTTTCGAACCGGGGCTTTCCAACCTGGTGCGTGAAAACCTTGAAAGCAAACGTCTGCGCTTCACCAGCGACGAAAAAACGGCTGTTGAACATGGCCAAGTGCTCTTTATCGCAGTGGGCACCCCGCCCAGCGAGGACGGCTCGGCAGACCTCAAAGCAGTATTCTCAGTGGGTGACGCGGTTGCCCGCCACCGCGTTGAGCCGGTGATTTTGGTCGAAAAATCCACCGTACCCGTGGGCACCGGTGATGCTCTGACTGCGCACATCAATAACGCCCTGAGCCAAAGTGAGCGCTCGTTGCAGTTCGACGTTGTCTCCAACCCCGAGTTTCTTAAAGAAGGCTCAGCCGTCAGCGACTGCCGCCGCCCCGACCGCATCATCATTGGCTGTGAGCGTGACGAAGTCCGCGACGTCATGCGTGACCTGTACGCACCGTTCAACCGCAACCACGACCGCATCATCAACATGGACTTGCGCAGCGCAGAGCTGACCAAGTACGCGGCTAACTGCATGCTGGCGACCAAAATCAGCTTTATCAATCAGATCGCCGAACTGGCCGAACACTTAGGCGCTGATATTGAGTCGGTACGTTTAGGCATCGGTGCTGACACCCGCATTGGTTACCACTTCATCTACCCTGGCTGTGGCTATGGCGGTTCGTGCTTCCCTAAAGATATGCGCGCACTGATCCACAGCGCTCAGCAAGTCAATTGCTCCAGTGATCTGCTGCAAGCCGTTGAAGCCATTAACGAACGCCAGAAACACAAATTGTTTGATCGCATTAATGCCTTCTTCAAAGGCGACCTCAAAGGTAAAACCTTTGCCTTGTGGGGCTTAGCATTCAAACCCAACACCGACGACATGCGCGATGCTCCGAGTCGCGTATTGATGCAAGCATTGTGGGCGGCAGGCGCAGACGTACGTGCTTTCGACCCCGAAGCGATGCAAGAAACCCAACGTTTGTACGGCGATGAACCACGCTTGAGCCTGATGGGCACCCCGGAGTCCACCCTCCAAGGCGCCGATGCCTTGATCGTGTGCACGGAGTGGCAGCAGTTCAAAGCGCCAGACTTTGATCTGATCAAACAACGCCTTAAAACCCCGGTAATTTTCGACGGTCGCAACTTATACGACGGCGAGCGCCTGAGCCGCCTGGGCTTGCAGTACTTCCCGATGGGCCGTGGCGAGTCGTGTAACTTGCCGGTATCTCAGGGTTCAACAGCCCCATAAGCCACCAACAACGCCGCCATTGACAACAATGGCGGCGTTTTTTTTGCCTACGTCTTAAGAAGCTACCGCGCCAGCGGTGGGTATGTGTCTGTCTATTGAGTCAAGGAAACTCGACATGCCGGCGTTCTCTTCTCCCAGCGTTTTACGCGCGTTGCACCGACAGTCCCTGCTACTGGGTGCGCTGACATTATTGCTGTTTAGTGTGGGTGATATTCACCAGGCCGCGATTGGGTTTGATTCGCGCTTTGTGATGTTTGCCAAAGAAATGCTGCGCCACGGTCCGAGTTTTTTTCCCACCACTTACGGCCAACCTTACGCCGACTATAACGCCACCACGACGCTGTTTATCTGGTTACTGTCGTTGCCGTTCGGCGAGGTCAACAGCCTCACCGCTTGGCTGCCCACGGCAATTGCCAGTGCAACCATCGTGACGCTGATCTACCGTTTAGTGGCTCCACAGTCCACCACATGGGCCTTGCTCAGTATTGTGTTGCTGTTGATGAGTGCGACGTTCATCACCGAAACCCGCGCTGTGTCACTGGACCAGATGCTCGCAGCGGTCAGCTTAGGCGTGTTCTACCTAGCCTATGCCCACGATCATTTTGGCGCGCCGCGCCGACATTTTTGGCTGCTGGTGTTACTGGTACTGGGCTTTGCCATTCGCGGCCCCATTGGTTTGGTCATTCCCACGGGCATGCTGTGCAGTTACTGGCTACTAAGCGGCCAATGGCGGCGCATGATCAGCGTGGGCTTACAGGCTTTGTTGTTATTAGTGCTGTGCATCGGACTGCTGCTGTTGCTCGCGTGGATAAGTGGCGGGCAAGCCTTTGTACAAGACGTGATTCGCATGCAAGTCACGGGGCGTATCGACGGCTCTGAAGGTGCCAGTAGCACGTTCTATTACTTCACTAGCTCCATGGGTAACTATGCCCTCGCCTACCCTTTAGCCGTGCTGGTCTTGGCGGTCACCCTGATCGCAGGGCGCAAACCGTCGAGCCCCGCCTTGCATCTGGTTAAGTACTGCGCGGCGGCAGGGTTGATCGTGATGATCGGCCTGTCGATCCCACAAGCGAAGAAAGCCCGTTACTTGCTGCCCATGCTACCCATGGCCGCGATTATTGCTGCGTATCCATTCATGGGCATGCAAGGTCGAGCGTTTGCGTGTCTACGCGTGATGATTCAGGTCATTTTATTGGTAATGCCCGCTCTGCTCATCGCAGGCTTGATCGTTGCAAGCAAGCGTTTCGCGGATGAATTGCCGCCGCTGAACACGATCTACAGTGTGCTCGGGGCGCTGCAAGTGGTCGCGTTAGGGCTATTATTCAACGCCCGGGTGCGCGCTGTTGGCTTGGGCGTTTGTGCAGTAGTGGCGATGTGGAGCAGCGCCATTGTGGTGCTCGAACCCGCTGAGCAAAACGCATACAACACACGAGATTTCACCGTGAACGCCATGCACCTGATCGACCAAGCCCCGGCCCCGTTGGTATTGCATGGCATGGCCAAAGACGCTAAGGCCATTAAATTTATGGTCAACGTAGATCGTGATTTGCTGCCAGTATTCACCCCTTCAGCCGTTGAATTAGCCGCCATAGAGGCTCCAGCGTGGATCGTGATGGATCGTAAGGATTACCAAGGAATGCAAGGCACCCCACTGGGCAACACTGTTCCGGCATTAAGCGGACGGTTCGATAAAAACGACTACGTGTTGCTGCATTTAACCCATAGCAAGGGCGATTAGCCCTTGCCGGCGTTAGCTTGTCTCGCGATCTGTTTAAGATCAAAAGATCGCGAGCAAGCTCGCTCCTACAAAGTTACTCTGCGTTTTTTGCGGCGCGTGCAGCGTAATCGTCAATCAGTTTACGAGTCAGCTCAAACGATGACAGCTCAGCCATACGCCCTGGGCTTAAAGGGAACGCCTGACCTGCCCACAAGTTGATGAAATCATCAGAACCCGAAGGCTCGGATTTAGCTTTCAATGGAAGCAGTACCCCGCCTGCCAACGGAAATTCTGGAGCCTGCGGGTTTATCGGCCCGACCTCACGCATCACCCGATTAACAATGCCGCGAGCCGGTCTGCCGGTGAACAGATTAGTCAGCGCCGTATCGCTGGCATTGGCCTCGCGCAGCGCCCGATGATGGGGCTTGGAGATCTTAGCCTGCGGGCAAAACAGATACGCAGTACCTATTTGAACGGCACTGGCGCCCAGCGCAAAGGCTGCCGCAATACCGCGTGCATCAGCAATTGCGCCAGCCGCAATCACTGGCACCGAGACAGCATCCGCGATTTGCGGGACCAACGCGAAGGTGCCGATTTGGCTGTTCAGCTCACGGGTTAAAAACATCGCCCGATGACCTCCAGCTTCGCTACCCATGGCAATAACGCCATCGCAGCCATTCATTTCGAGCCACTGCGCCTCTTCTACGGTAGTCGCCGAGCTAAGAATCTTTGCACCGGTGGCTTTGACTCGAGCGACCCACTCTTGCGCAGGCAAGCCAAAGTGAAAGCTCACCACAGGTGGACGCAGTTCCTCGATCAGCGCACAGGTGGCCTCATCAAAAGGCGCCCGACTCGAGATCGGCGTTGGCGCGTCATAGTCGGCGTCCAACTCTTGATAATAGGCTTTAAACAGGGACTTCCAACGCTGTATCTGAGCCTCGTCGTACTCGGGCGCTTGATGGCAGAAGAAATTGAGATTGAAAGGTTGATCGCTAGCCGCTCGAAACGTCGCCACCTCTTCGCGAATAGCTTCCAGGCTCAAGGTGGCGCACGCCAAAGAGCCCAAACCGCCCGCCTTGGCTACACCCATCATGACGTCAACACCAGCACCCAGCATGGGCGCCTGAATGATGGGAGCGCTGATACCGAGCAAGTCGATAAAGCGTGAGTCAGGCCAACACGTCATGGTTTTATTCTCAGCAGGGATGAGTGGTAAATAGTGACCGCGACTAACGCTTATTGGCCAGTGCTTTTATTAGGGCCTGGTCACGGCTGTAGATGTCCGGCGTGTAGATCACATTGCCAGCAGCGTCGGCTTGCGCCGTCCAGTAAGTCATCAAGATTGGCTTAGGGTCAGACAGGCGAAATTCATGGGTTTTACCCGTGCTGAGCAAGTCTTCGGTGCGATTTTTTTCGGCGGGTGTTACCAGCACATCACGCAGTTGGAACACCGACTCAACCCGCACACAGCCTGAACTAAAAGCCCGCGGGCCTTTGCTGAACAACGCTTGGCTTGGCGTGTCGTGCAAGTACACAGAGAACGGATTCGGGAAACGCAGCACAATTTTGCCCAGCGGGTTTCTGGGCCCGGCGCCTTGGCGCAACAGGATATTGCCGGGACGATCCCAATCAATACTTTGTGGCGATAACGGCTGGCCATTGCTGTCGATGACTTGCAGGTCATGGCGGCTCAAAAAAGACGCATCGCGGCGAATTTGCGGCAGTTTGTCTTCTTTAAAAATGGTTGGCGGAATGGTCCAGGTCGGATTTAGGGTCAAACGCGTTACCCGTGACTTGAGTAATGGCGTTTGACGATCAGGCCGCCCTACTTGAGTTCGGGTTTGCCACACCGGAGCGCCATTTTCGTAGACGGTCAATTTCGCAGCAGGCACATTCACCAGCAGCATCGACGGCTCGAAATCCTGAGCCATCCAGCGAAAGCGCTCCAAGTTTATTCTCAATTGCTCGCGGCGAACTTCAGGGCTCACATTCAGCTCTTTCAACGTACCGGCGCCAAGGATGCCATCGGCCTGTAATGAATGGTTGAGCTGAAAGCCTTTGATGGCTGAAACAAGCTCATTGCTATAGAGGTTATCGAGGGGCGCAAATGAGTGATCCAAGTACCCTTCGCCCCGCAGCCGCTGAACCAGCACTGGGACTCGCGAGTCTTGCATGCCAGGGCGTAGCACGGGGCCGTCCGGTACGGTTGGCCAAATCGGCAACGGTTGCAGGCGTTGCTGGGCATACACGTGACGCAAGTTCTTATACAGCTCAAACCCAGGGCGCGCCTGTGCAAACCCTTGGTCAATGTTGTTCAGCCCCAACTGCGCGATCGAAAGAATCGGGGTTCTGTCTGGCGTGACCTCATTGGCATGCCACACCGGTTCGAAACGGGCTTGCGGCAAGCGACCGTAGTGCAGGTCTTGTAGAGCCTGCAGATATTGGCGACTGATTTCGATATCGGCGCACAGGTCTTTAGGCTCGGGCAATGGGTAGTTCAGAGGGTCAAGGCCGTCGTCTGCAAGACTGGGCAAAGCGGCTTTAAAGGCTGCCAGACGCTCTTTGTCAGCCCAAATTGGCTGGTAGTTCTGGCTCTGGTAAAAAGCTTGCAGTAACGCCTGCGCAGGTTCGTTGATACGGCTGGCTAAGGTTGGGCAGGCTTGTGGCAGTTGAGTCAGTGTCACTTGCACCATGCCTAACGGCTCGACGGGCAGGTCATCCGCCCGCGCGACCAGTGGCGCTGCGAGCAGGGCAAGGGTGAAGTAACATGCGTGTTTTTTGATCAACTGCTTAACTCCAGTCCGTGGCCTTTGTGTGAGGGTCACCATGATGCTTGTCGCGCTATACAGTCAGGCTAGCATCTAAATCGCAGCTGCCCTTGGATCAGCGCAATGTCATAAGTCTATTTACTGTGGAAACTCTCTTAATATGCTGATTTTTTTGCGACGACTGTTTTTGGTCGCCGCGTCCCTGGGTTCTGTCTGCAGCCCAGTGTTCGCCGCCAATGCTTCTACCCCGGTGCTTTATAACAGCCTTGCCCAGGCAGCTCCGGAACTGAATCCTCAAGTCCTTGAAAGTGCCCTCAGCGCGATGCAATGCGCGGTTAACAACGGGGCCAGTAAAGCTCGGCACTTAGCGGTTATCGACTATTCAATGCCATCAACGGCTAAGCGTTTATGGATTTTCGATTTAAAGGCCAAAAAGCTGGTACTGCGTGAGCTTGTGGCTCATGGTCAAAACTCCGGTCAAAACTTTGCTACTCGGTTTTCCAACAGCGAGGGCAGCTTCCAGTCCAGTCTGGGTCTGTTTCGCACTCAAGAAAGCTACCAAGGTGCAAACGGCTATTCGCTGCGCATGGACGGTCTTGAGCCGGGTATCAATGATCGGGCCCGTGATCGCGATATCGTGATTCACGGGGCCAGCTATGTGAACCCTTTGTGGAGCCAAAGCCAAGGGCGCATCGGTCGCAGCCAGGGTTGTCCAGCCGTACGCCCTCAAGTTGCGCGCCAAGTGGTTGACAACCTGAAGAACGGTCAGTTCATGTTTGCGTGGTATCCCGATCAACGTTGGTTGAAATCTTCGGCGTATCTAAACTGCAAGCCACAGCTAGTGGCGAGTATTGTTTCAACCAAGTAGAAAAAAGTTTCTCTGTAGCCGCTGACGAGCCACGAGGCCGCGATGGGTTGCTCAGCAATCCTTTGCGGCGTCCCTACGGTGCTCATCGTCGGCCTGCGCCTCGTCAGCCACTGCCCTCCATACTCATTTGCGACGCCTTTTCTCTGGAGGCGACACCTCTAAGCGTCTAGGGTTGACTCAATAGGTTCGTGTCTATTTATTACTATTTATCCGCATTAATACGATAAATAGAACAGATGCTTAATCGCCCGATTCGCCGCAAACGCCAGAAGCTCTCCGATGTCATTGTCGAATCGGTGAAGCGTTCAATTGTGACCGATGCGCTAAAACCCGGCGACCGCCTGCCCACTGAGCGTGAGTTGATGGAGAGCTTTCAATGCTCCAAAGGCTCCGCGCGCGAAGCACTCAAGGCGCTTGAGGTCGAGGGGCTCGTCAGCACCCGCACGGGGCCCAGCGGTGGGGCTTACCTAAATCAAGCTGGAACCGAACCGGCCAGCCGCGCACTGCGCAATTATCTGCACTTCCAGCATTTGGACGGCGAGCAGGTGTATCAACTGCGCAAGGTCATTGAGGTTGAGTTGGCGGTGTCGGTCATCGGCCGCTTAAGCGCTAAGGATTATCAGGCGCTGCAAGCCAATGTGGATTTTTGCAGCGCGCCCGAAGACAGTGAAGAAGGCCAGCGTGAGCAACGCTTGGCCGAGATTGAATTCCATAACCTGTTGGCTGGCGCCTGCCCTAACCCGCTGCTGAGCTTTATGGCGCAGTTTCTCAACGATTTACTACGCGATCTGGTGGTGCTGAAAAAAGCCTACAAACCAAAACGCAAACAGTTCGATGCCGCCAACCTTGATTATCACAAGCAGTTATTGATTGCTTTGCGCGCCGAGGATGAGGCCAACGTTCGCAGTTTGATGCATGAGCATATGTGTGACGCCGAGCACCATATGACCGCCTTAGAAGGCCAAGTCAGCCCGCACTTCTTGCTTGAGTTCGATCACTCTCACTAAGCCGTTAAATCATAACCGTGTGTTAGCACGTACTGTCGCTCTATCTAATAAAAGGCCTGTTCACAGGACCTGATCCGCCGTTTGCCATTGCTACTCCTGCCAATAATTAAACCAGGGAGTTACCCTATGCAACGTCGTACTTTGTTGAAAGCCGGGCTGGTTGCTGCCAGTGCGTTAAGCCTTCCGCTAGGCATACGCCAAGCTTTCGCCGCACAACCTTTTACCTTCTATGGCCTCAAGTCCATGTCTGGAGCCTTTGCCAGTTATGGAAAGTTTGCCGACATGGGCTCGCGCTTGGCCGTGGAGCAGTATCCGCAGCTGTTGGGCAGGCCGTTGAACTACAAAGTCATCGACACCGAAGGTAATGCTGGCAAAGCAGTACGCAAGGTTCAGGAAGCCATTGGCCAAGACGGCGCGAGGTTTTTCCAAGGCTGCACGCTGTCGTCTTCAGCCTTGGCGGTGGCGAAAGAAGTCAACAAAACCCAAGGTGTTTTTATGACCCCGGTCGGGGCGGATGAAGTGACCGGCAAAGATTGCAACAGCTCCACATTTCGCTGGTCGGTGCCCACTTACGGCGCGGTGCGCGAAACCTTAGTCCCGCTGATCAAACGCCTGCCAGAGGCTAAACGCTGGTACACCATCACCCCGCAGTATGTGTTCGGCGAGGCGCTACTCGACGGCACGCGCCAAGTGCTTGAAGAACATGGCTTGCAATTGGTGGGCAACAGTTATCACTCACTACAAGAGCAGGAGTTTTCCGGCTACTTAACCAACGCTATTTCAGCCAAACCCGACGTGCTGGTACTGCTCAACTTCGGCAGCCAATCCAACAATGCGCTGCGCCAAGCCGTGAATTTCGGCATGAAAGAACGGATGAAGATTTTGCTGGTGTGGTCGGCCGGGCTGGATCAATTTCAGGAGCTGGGCAGTGATGTGCTGGAGGGTGTTTACCTTGGGGCGCAGTACTGGCACCAAGTGGACAGCCCGCTCAACCGCGAACTGGTCAAAGCGACCCAGGCCAAATACGGTATTAACCCCAACTACCCGCTAGCCGCCGATTACATCAGCACTAAAGTCATGCTCGACACCATCGCCGCCACTGGCAGCTTTGATGGTCCGACGGTGGCAAAAGCCATGCAGGGCTTGAGCTACGAAGGTCCGACCGGCAAAGAAACAATCCGCGCCGGTGACCATCAAGTGATCAAAGATTACTACCTGATGTTAGGCAAACCTGAGAGCGAAATGGCTGACAAGGACGATCTGGCGATGGTTGTCAGTTCGGGTCAGTCGTTTACACCGGTTGCCGACACCGGCTGCGTACTCAGCTAACCCCCCGATTATTTGGCGCTTGCTATACGCAGCCGGTCAACCACGACCGCCTGCAGAGGGTATCTGCATGCTCGAACTTTATATGTTTCAGATTCTCAATGGCCTAGGCCTGGGGATGATCTACTTTCTGATTGCGGTTGGGCTGACCATCATTTTTGGTCTGCTGAACTTCGTCAACTTCGCCCACGGCGCGTTTTTCCTGTTGGGTGCCTACCTCTGCTACACCGCGGTCAGCCTCACCGGTAATTTTTGGCTGTCGCTGCTGATTGCCCCCCTACTGGTTGCCGCCTTGGCCTGGATCATCGAGCGGGTGCTGATTCAGCGAATTTATAACCTGCCGCACATGTTTCAGATTCTAGTGACGCTGGGGATCGCACTGATCATTCAAGAAGCCAGCGTGATGATATGGGGGCCGGTTGGTAAAAGCGTCGCGGTCCCGCCATTGCTTCGCGGCGTGGTCGAAATTGGCGATTTTGTGTACCCCTACTACCGCTTGTTTCTGATTGTGTTCTCGGCGCTGGTGGGCTTTGCCCTGTGGTTGCTGCTGGAGCGCACACGCTTTGGGGCGTTGGTACGCGCTGGCAGTGAAAGCACTGAAACCGTGTCGTTGCTGGGCACCAACATCTTTCGCCTGTTCTCCATGACCTTCGCCCTAGGCGCAGGGCTGGCCGGTATTGCCGGTGTGCTATTCGCGCCGTTGCGCGGCGCTCAGCCTTTTGTGGGCCCGGAGATTCTCGGCGTAGCCTTCGTGGTGGTGGTGATCGGCGGCATGGGATCGTTCAGTGGCGCATTGGTGGGTGGTCTGCTGGTGGGTGTGGTGCAAAGCCTGATGACAACTATCTGGCCCCAAGGCGCGAGTCTAATGATCTACGGCGCAATGGCCATAGTGATTTTGCTGCGTCCTTACGGCCTGTTTGGGAGAGCCTGACATGAGCGAGAAAAACCCCCTGCCCTTCGCCAAGACTCAGTCGCGCTCAATGCTGCTGTTGGTGATTGCCGTGCTGATCGTACTACCGCTGGTCTTACCGTCGGCCACACTGGCCACCGAAATCTTGATCTTCGCCATGGCCGCGTTGGCCTGCAATTTGTTACTGGGTTACACCGGGCTGTTGTCGTTTGGCCAAGGTATTTTCTTTGGTGCAGGCTCCTATTGCGCGGCCTTGCTGATGATACATCTGCAATGGGGGCTGTTCAGCGCGCTGTTGGGCGCAGCCATCGCTGGTGCTTTACTGGCCTTTTTGGTGGGTGCCTTGGCGATTCGCCGCACGGGTATCTACTTTGTGATGCTGACCTTGGCATTCAGCCAGATGGCGTACTTCCTAACCTACACCCTGAGCGGCTGGACCGGCGGCGACAATGGCTTGCTCGACGTGCCACGGCCTGAAATTCGCATCGGCGATACAGTTTTGCTGTCGCTGGCGGATGCGCGCTACTTCTACGGTTTTGTCGCGGTGTTGTTTTTGCTGATTTTTATGGGCGCACGCCGGGTGATTACCTCGCCCTTTGGCAGCACGCTGATGGCCATCCGAGAGAATGAAACCCGTGCAACGGCCATCGGCTACGACACGCGTCACTTCAAGATCTTGGTGTTCATGTTGTCAGGCGCCGTGACCGGTATTGCCGGGGCACTGTACGGCATGCTGCTGCACTTTGTACCGCTGTCCAATATCGACCTGATGATGTCTGAAAACATTCTGATCATGACCATTGTCGGCGGCACAGGGTCGCTCTTTGGATCGTTGCTGGGCGCAGGGTCCATTGTTTTGCTGGGTGAATTCTTGTCTGACCTGTGGCCGCGTTGGCTGATGCTGCTCGGGGTCATTTTGATTGTGATCGTCGTGTTTATGCGCGGCGGCCTGTGGGGCGGGTTGAGCAGCGTTTTCGAACGCATCAAAGGCTCGCGCAAAAACAGCCTCCCGAATCAGGAGCAACAGCCATGAGTGCAAGCAGCCCTTACCTGCTAGAAACCGAAAACCTGAAGTTATCCTATGGCGCTTTCAACGCCGTAAACGGGGTCAATCTAAAGGTTGAGCAAGGCACTATCCATACCGTAATCGGCCCTAACGGTGCGGGTAAAACCAGTCTCTTTCACTGCTTGACTGGCGAACGCCGTGCCACTGACGGGGCAATTTTGTTCGGTGGTAAAAACATCATTAAAAAACCGTCTCATGGCCGAGTTGCACTGGGGATGGCTCGCTCTTTTCAACTCACCAGCTTGTTCCAGAATCTGAGTGTGCGAGAAAACTTGCGGCTTGCCGCACAAGGCCGTGACGGGCTGAGTGCATTGAACTTCTGGCGCCGGGTAGACAGCCGTCGCGAACACTGGGACATGGCTGACCAAGTGCTGGAACGCCTGCACTTGACCTCGCGCGCCAATACCTTGGCTGGCGAGTTGTCCCACGGTCAGCAACGGGTACTGGAGGTCGGTATGTCGATTTGCTCCAAGCCCAAACTGTTGATGCTCGATGAGCCGACCTCGGGCATGGGGATCGACGATATTCCGATCATGACTCAACTGATAAGCGACTTGGGCCGTGATCACACGGTGCTGCTGATCGAGCACAACATGAGCATTGTTATGTCCATTAGCCAACGCATCACGGTGATGAGCCATGGCCAGATTCTGGTCGAAGGCAGCCCTGAATTTGTCCGCGCGGATGAACGTGTGCGCACCGCCTACTTGGGAGAAGCCGCCTGATGCTAATCGTCGACAACATCCACTCTTATTACGACAAAAGCCACGTACTTGAAGGCGTCTCGCTGCAGGTGAACCCCGGCGAGTTGGTGACCTTGCTGGGCCGTAACGGCGCGGGCAAGACCACCACGTTGCGCAGTATCTTGGGGGTTATCTGCCCCCGTCAGGGGCAAATTCGCTTTAACGGACAAGACATGGTGGGCCGTAAGATTTTCGAAATCGCCCGCGAAGGTTTGGCGCTGGTGCCGGAACATCGCGGGATTTTCCGCCTGCTGAGCGTTGAAGAAAACTTGCGCATTGCCCAACGTAAAACCAGTCGCTGGCAGCTGGAGGACGTCTACGGGATGTTTCCACGGCTTAAGGAGCGGCGTAAAAACGCTGGCCATGCGCTGTCCGGTGGTGAGCAGCAAATGCTCGCCATCGCGCGCGCCCTGATCAATGACCCCAAGCTGCTGATTCTTGATGAGCCCACTGAGGGGCTGGCACCGGTCATCGTCGACGAGCTGGTTAAGATCCTGCGCAAGATCAAGGATGACGGCTTGCCAGTACTGCTGGTGGAACAAAATCTAATGGTCTGCGACAAGCTCGCCGACCGTCATTACGTGCTTGAACAAGGCCGCGTCGTGTATGAAGGCAGCGCCGCCGATTTTCGCGCCAACCCAACGATCAAGAACCGCTACCTGGCCCTTAGCGCCTAAAGGGAGACTCGTGTCCATGAACAGCCCTATCGTGTTATCCGACCTTTTCAAGACTGATGCGCCATTCATTAACCGCGACCGCCTATGGCAATCGCTGATGTATCTGGCCCAGCTCGGTGCCACCGCTAAAGGCGGTGTGTGCCGCTTAGCCTTGACCGACTTGGACCGACAAGCCCGCGATTTGTTTGTGCGCTGGTGTGAAGAGGCCGGATGCAGTGTCAGCGTTGACGGGATCGGCAATATCTTTGCGCGTCGCGCCGGGCGGCAACCCGACCTGCCTCCTGTCATGACGGGGAGCCACATCGACACCCAGCCCACCGGCGGCAAATTCGATGGCTGCTATGGGGTGATGGCAGGGCTAGAAGTCATCCGCACGTTGAACGATCTGCAACTCATTACCGAAGCTCCGATTGAAGTGGTGGTCTGGACCAACGAAGAAGGCTCGCGGTTTCCACCGTGCATGATGGGTTCCGGGGTGTTCGCCGGAAAGTTCGACCTTAATGACACGCTCAATAAAGTGGATGAACTGGGGCTTTCAGTGGGTGCCGAATTGCAGCGCATCGGTTATGCGGGCACACGTTCGGTACTCGGACATCCGGTGGGCGCGTATTTTGAAGCGCATATCGAGCAAGGTCCGGTACTCGAAGACCGCCACACCACGGTCGGCGTAGTGATGGGTTGCCTCGGCCAAAAGTGGTTCGACCTGACCCTGACCGGGGTTGAAGCCCACGCGGGCCCTACCCCCATGCATTTACGCAAAGATGCACTGGTCGGCGCGGCGCACGTGGTCAGCGCCGTTAACCGGATTGCCCATCAACATCAGCCCCACGCGTGCGGTACCGTGGGCTGCCTGAGTCTGCACCCCGGCTCGCGTAACGTGATCCCAGGCCAAGTGCACATGACCATCGACCTGCGGCATCTGCATGCTGATCACTTGCAAGCAATGGTCGATGAAGTACGCGAAGCCATCGACGTGGCCTGCACTGAACACGGCTTGAGTTTTGAGTTGACCCCTACTGCTGATTTCCCGCCGCTGGACTTCAACCCGGCTTGCGTTAATGCCGTGCGAGATGGCGCGCAACAATTGGGCTTTAGCCATATGGACATCGTCAGTGGCGCCGGGCACGACGCCATCTTTGTGGCCGAGCTGGGCCCGGCCGGAATGATTTTTGTGCCTTGTGAGGGCGGCATCAGCCACAACGAGATTGAAAATGCTGCGCCCCAAGACTTAGCCGATGGTTGCGCGGTATTACTGCGGGCCATGGTCAATGCGGCGCAAGGAGGCAAAAAATAATGAGTACGACACCTGACATTGGCCAGATGAACGCCGTCGAGTTACTGACCCGCTTCCGCGACAAAAGCTTGTCACCGGTGGAAGTGACCGAAGACGCACTGCTGCGCATTGAACGCTTCAACCCAGCGGTCAACGCTTATTGCCATGTTGACCCGCAAGGCGCGTTGCAGGCGGCACGCGAATCGGAACAGCGCTGGTTAAAAGGCACGCCTTGCGGTGCGCTAGACGGCGTGCCCGCGTCGATCAAAGACCTGACCCTGACCCAAGGTATGCCGACCCGCAAAGGCTCGCGCACCACCAAGGCCCAGGGCCCTTGGGAAATCGACGCCCCGTTTAGTGCGTTTATGCGCAAGGCAGGCGCGGTCTTGCTGGGTAAAACTACAACCCCAGAATTCGGCTGGAAAGGCGTCACTGATAACCCACTGTATGGCATCACCCGCAACCCGTGGGACACCCGGCAGACCGCAGGCGGTTCATCTGGCGGGGCCGCCGCAGCCGCCTCGCTTAACCTCGGCGTATTGCATCAGGGCAGTGATGCTGGCGGCTCGATTCGTATCCCATGCGCATTCACCGGTACGTTTGGCATCAAGCCGACCTTCGGCTACGTACCGCAATGGCCGGCCAGCTCCATGACGATCCTTTCGCACTTGGGGCCAATGACCCGCACTGTAGAAGACTCAGTCTTGATGCTGCAAACCGTGGCCAAGCCTGACGCCCGCGATGGTTTAATCGCAGCCCCACGTAGCACCCCGTGGTTGCAGCAGAGCAATGACCTTAAAGGCTTGCGCATCGCCTACAGCCCGAACTTCGGCTATGTAGACGTCGATCCTGGTGTCGCCCGAGTAGTGGCTCGGGCTGTTGCGCGACTGGTCGAACTGGGCGCGCATGTCGAACAGATCGACCCCGGTTTTAGCGACCCGCTAGAAACGTTTAACACCTTGTGGTTTGCCGGGGCTGCACGCTTAGCAAGCCAACTCGACAGTGCCCAACGCGAGCTGATGGACCCTGGCCTGCAACGCATTGCAGCGCTGGGAGCGCAGATTACCCTTGAGCAATACAGCGCCGCGCTGGAAGCACGAGCGGCCTTGGTGGCGCACATGAGCGCGTTCCATCAGCGCTACGACATCCTGATCTCACCCATGTTGCCCATTACCGCCTTTGCTGCTGGGCATAACGTGCCGCCCGACTCTTCATTCACAGACTGGATGCAATGGACCCCATTCACCTATCCGTTCAATCTCACACAACAACCCGCGGCATCGGTGCCCTGTGGGTTGGCCGATAATAGCTTGCCGGTTGGTCTGCACGTGGTAGGCGCACGTTTTGCTGATGATCAAGTACTGCGAGTGTGTCGGGCGTATGAACAGCACTTTCCAGAGAGCCATCCACACGCACCGGTAACGCCCCTCTAAAACCTATCCAGCTGGAGCGGACTTGCTTGCGATCTTTTGGCCCTCAGCATCAAAAGATCGCAGCCTTCCTGCTTTGGCAGCTCCAAGAGTGATTCTGACCAGCGGCTGTCATATTCCGTAACCAATGCCGCACTATAACGGATATGCATTTACGCCCAGTCAATCCCACCCCCGCTTATGAGTATCCCGAGCACCTTCGCGCGCAAGTTGAGGCAGCGCCGCGCGCGCCGGGTGTTTACTTCTTCTACGCCCAAGACGACTCAATGCCGCTTTATATTGGCAAAAGCGTTGATATCCGAAGTCGACTTCTTGCCCACCTGCGAACCCCCGAGGAAGCGCGGATGCTGCGCCAAGCGCAGAGGATTGAGTACGTACAAACAGCCGGAGAAATTGGCGCCCTGCTGCTTGAATCGCGCCTGATCAAAGAACTGCAACCTCTTAAAAACAAACGCCTACGCAAGCAGCGGCGTTTGTGCTCGATACGCATCAGCAACGGCACAGTAGAAATCATCGACACCACCGACCTGTCGGGAGCTAGTCAGTTATACGGGCTATTTCGTAACAAACGCATGGCCACCGAAGCGTTGACGCTAATAGCTGACGAACATCGTCTATGCCTGCACCTGCTCGGCATTGAAAAATCCCTTGGGCGCAGTTGCTTCAGGGCGCAAATAGGTAAATGCGCAGGCGCTTGTAGAGGCGATGAAAGCCATGAGGCTCATAGCGAGCGCTTATTAAGTGCACTCAAAGGTTGGGCAGTACACCGCTGGCCATACCCCTGCGCTATCGCTCTGCACGAACGCCACGCAGAGCGTGAGGAATACCACGTCGTAGACAACTGGCATTACATCGGGACTTACGCCACGCAAGCTCAAGCGAGGCAGGCATCCAAAAGTACAGGCCAAGCATTCGATGCCGACTGTTACAAGATCCTTGTAAGGCCGGTGCTGCTCGAAAGTACAGCGCTGATTTTGCTTGATTAGCAGGCGTTAATTTCAACATTTAGCACTCGTATCATTCGGTTTTTCATTGGGCACGGCCGCTATTATTCATCTGAGTTATCTTCAGTACCCCTCTATTATTAATCTCAACCAACAACACCTAATTGCAAGAGCCCCGCGCTAGTAAAGACAGCCATTCAAACTTACGCAAGAAATTAAAAAAATTCTTATCGAGCGAGTTACTGCTGATTAGGCTGCGTGATATTACATTGATATTACACAGCAAAAGACACACAGCGCTAAAAATAATAAAAACTTTTAATAACTTGCGCTTTTTGGAAGTAGCTTCTTAACTCACGGCGGCTAAAGGACCACTACTAAACGTCACATAGGAGATACACCATGAAACGGATCGCTTTCGTTATCGCTGCTACCTTCCCTGTTATGGCTTTTGCAGCCTCTAACAACACGATTACGTTTAACGGACAAGTGTCCGCTCAAACGTGCACCGTGGCAGTTAATGGCAATCAGGCTAACCCGGTTATTTTGCTTCCCACCGTGAGCGCCGCATCGTTAAGCACAGCAGGTAGTACAGCAGGAGAGACTACATTTACGGTTAGCGTCAGTAATTGCGATGCACCCAGCACCGCCTTGCCGATTAAAACTGCGTTCTTAGGTAATAACGTCACCAGTGATGGAAATCTCGGTAATACCGGCACGGCCACTAACGTGCAAGTTCAATTGCTCGAGGCGTCTGGTGGTACAGCTATTCAACTCCAAGGAACGACGTCAGTGTCTGGTCTGGTACTGGATGTCGACGCAACAGAAGCCAGTCATGACTTCGCCGTTCAATATGTCAGCGTAGTGGGTGGAGCGACTGCAGGTACTGTTTCAGCCAGCGTGCAATACGCTCTGGATTACCTGTAAGTCAATCATCCTTTCTGCCGGGCTAAACGCCCGGCAGTCATTTTGCCGCCATTTAAACACTCTTTACACACTGTGTATGGATACGCTATGTCTTGCCTTAAAAAAGTTCCCTTGGCCTTGGCCTTTACCTTATGCAGTCTTTCAATGCACACCGTAAGTGCCAGCGTTGTCATGACCGGCACCCGTGTTATCTATCCCGCTGACGCGTCGGAGAAGATGGTTCAACTGAGTAACCAGGACACGCATCCTTACATGGTGCAACTGTGGACTGATAGTGACCCTAGTAATAATGAGGTGCAGAAGGCCAGCGCCCCTTTTATTGCAAACCCTCATATATTTCGTATTAACCCCAACGCAGGGCAAATCGTGCGGCTTGTATTTACCGGCGGCGAGTTAGCTAAAGACAGAGAAACGCTGTTTTATCTGAGCTTCCTGCAAATGCCAGCCATCAGGGCTAGCGAATTACAGGCCAATAAGTTGCTGCTTAGCGTCAACAGCCGAATGAAACTCTTCTATCGACCTCAGCCGTTGGTGGGTAATCCTGATGAACTGAGTAAGTCACTCAGTTTCAAAGTAAACGGCAAGACTATCGTCGCCCGCAATAACAGTGGTTACTTCGCCACTGTGCGCGACGCTAAAGTAGTTCACGCTGGCCAGCCACTGCCGTTGAATCAAGCCGTGATGATTCCTCCGTTAAGTGAAGTTAACTGGACAGTTCCCCCCCGGAGTACGGCTACCCGTGGCGATACGTTACGCCTGACGTTGGTCAACGATTATGGTGCTGATATCACCACTGACCTTCTCCTAAACTGACGGCCAGGATGACTGTTTATGTGTGTGCGTCGCGTAGTGATGTTTAAAAAGGATTTTGATGTTTCGGGTTTACGTGGATTACGCGATTTAGTAGGCGCTTCAACGTTAATGACTCTCAGCGTGCTGTGCCCTGGCGTTGTGTTGGCAGAGCCCGCCCCCTTGGAATCAAACGACCCCTATATTTTCGACGACAGCATGATGTTCGGAAATGGCTCGTTGTCGCGTTTTAACCGGGTCAACGCGATAGAACCTGGGCAATACAAAGTCGACCTGTTTATTAATAAACGTTTTATTGATCGCGTTGATCTGCGCTTCGTGGATATGGGTGACGGCGAGGTGCTGCCCTGCCTACCAGAGGAACTGCTAACGTCTTCCGGCGTGCTCAAAAGCGCTATTCACAACCCTGACGCGAGTCAATGTTTGATCCTTTCCAGAGCGGTAAAGGGCGCATCCACTGCATTTGAATTTTCCATATTGAGGTTGGATTTAAGCATTCCACAAAGTTTGATGGCCAATACCCCACGAGGCTACGTGCCTACCCAGAACCTGGACGCTGGAAGCCCCATGGGTTTCGTCAACTACAGCGCCAACCAATATCATGTCTCGCGCTCCGGCAGAAACAGCAGCAGCACAGATTCAACGTATCTGGCACTGAACAGCGGCTTGAACGTTGGGCTGTGGCGCTTTCGACAACAAGGAAATCTGCGCTATGACAATGACAACGGCCAGCACTGGAACACCACTCGCACTTACGTCCAACGTGCATTACCGGGAATCAAGGGCGATCTGACCGCGGGCCAAGGCTTTACTTCGGGACGTTTTTTTTCGGGGTTAAGTTACACCGGTGTCGAGATCGCCTCCGACGACCGCATGTTGCCCGAGTCACTGCGTGGTTATGCGCCGACCGTGCGCGGTATCGCCACGAGCAATGCTCAAGTGATCGTGCGTCAGAACGGCAATACGATTTATCAGACCACTGTGACGCCCGGTCCATTCGAAATTAATGACCTCTACTCGACCAACTACAACGGCGACTTGGATGTCTCTGTGATCGAAGCCGATGGCAGTGTCAGTACTTTTACTGTGCCCTTCTCAGCGGTACCAGAATCTTTACGCGCGGGGATATCGCGTTACAGCATGGCCTTGGGGCGAACCCGAAATATAGGTGATCACGATCCGTTCGCCGAGATGACCTACCAAATCGGCATGAGCAATAGCATCACCGCCAGCAGTGGCTTGCGCGTCGCAGATCAATATCAAGCGCTGGTGTTTGGCGCTGTATATGCCAGCAGTTTCGGTGCCCTCGGCCTTGACACCACTTACTCACGGGCAACGTTACCTGAGGATGGCCAATTAGAGGGTTGGATGGGGCGTCTGTCTTATAGCCGTACGTTTCAACCCACCAACACCACCTTGTCGATTGCCGGATATCGTTATTCCACTGAGGGCTACCGAGATTTGAACGATGTATTAGGGGTGCGCAAATCTACCCGTAAGCACCAGACTTGGGAGTCTACGAGTTATATGCAGCGCTCGCGCTTCGAAGTGTCGATCAATCAGAGCCTTGACCAGTGGGGCAGTGTGTTTTTGTCAGGCTCCTCCCAGGACTACCGTAATGATCGAGAGCGCGACACGCAATTTCAGCTTGGCTGGTCCAACACCTTGCGCAACAACATCAGCCTAAACTTGACAGCCTCCCGGCAAACCACCGGCAGGTATCTGAACCGCGGCAGTGACTATTACGATGATCCATTCGATAACTCTGCAACGAGTAACGGATTGGGCGTTACGCGCATGGACGGTAGAAGCGAAACCGTGACGCTGTTTTCCGTGTCTTTCCCACTCGGCAGTCCATCTCGCCCCAATGTGCCCTCCTTAAGCAGCTCAGTCACGCATAGTTCGGTCGCCGGTAACGTCTACCAAACCTCGCTTTCAGGCACTCAGGGTGCGGATCAGTCGCTTAGCTACGGCATTGATGCGTCCCGCGATGCTCAGCAAAAGCTCAACGTTTTCAGTGCAAGCCTTCAAAAGTACTTCCCCAAGGCCTCTCTCAGTGCTACCGCCTCTAAAAGTCAAGATTACTGGCAAGCCTCCGGCAGCGCCCGCGGAGCCTTAGCAATACACGAAGGAGGCATCACTTTTGGGCCGTATCTGAGCGATACCTTTGCGCTGGTAGAAGCCAAGGGCGCCAGTGGTGCAACGGTTATGAACGGACTGGGCGCCAAAATTGATAGCAGTGGTTATGCATTAGTCCCCTCACTCACGCCCTACCGTTACAACTCCGTGGTCATCAACCCCGAAGGTATGAATGAGAAGACCGAACTCGACAATGGCCAGCAGCGAGTTGCGCCCTATGCCGGCGCAGCCGTCAAAGTGACGTTCAAAACCGTGGTCGGCAACGCGATTCTGGTCAAGGCGCTGCGCAGCGATGGTGAAGCTGTCCCCATGGGAGCTGACGTGCTGGATGACCGTGACAGCGTCATCGGAATGGTCGGTCAAGGCAGTCAAGCCTACCTGCGGACCGAAAAGCTTAAAGGCACGTTGACCGTACGCTGGGGCGACGCACCGCAGGAGCGCTGCACGATGAACTTCGATCTGGCCAAGCAGGATGTCAGCCAAGCCCTGATCAAGGTCAACAGCACGTGCCGTATTCCATGACTGCTTTCAACCAGAAGAACTTCTTATGACACTGTCTCGATCCCTGTTAACACTCACCGTGCTTGTCACTGTCGGCTCCGCTATTTCTGAGGCTCAAGCGACCTGTAGAAAAATCTACTCCGGCATCCAAACACGCGACAATAATACGGCTCAACTCACCTTCGGCCGGATCAATCTGACTTCAGCGCACTTGCAGCCGGTGGGCACACCCCTTGGCTCCGTTGTCATTTCCCCGGCGTCAGCCACTGGCCTAACCAGTGAGACATTAATGTGGGAGTGTGATCTCACAGATGCCAATGACCTTTACGAACTGTTCGCGACCAATGGTGACGACCGGGTGGGTGGATTTTGGGACATTGGGGCCGCTGATGGCCTGCCTAATTATTTCGCGACTTGGTTTCCTTACGTCGCGGTCAAACTGACCCATGTCAACTCAGGCCAGGTTTATACCCGTTACTGGCAGCAAGCCAGGATTACTGAATATGACACTGTCGGTACGAAGATCCAGATCAAGGCTAAACATCTGAGCATGATTCAAGCAGAACTGGTCCGCGTATCCAGCCTGCCGCCCAGTTCAGGCTCAGTCTCTAACTATTGCAGCGGCACGGCCCCCACTACCGGAGCCGGTATTTATTCTTACACCTGCACTCAGCCCAACGGATACATACAGTTCCAAGGCGGCGGTATTAAGTCCGACTCGGTAGGCGAAGACTCTAGTAGAAACTACAGATTTTGGGGTGCTCGAAACGGCGTCGGTTACGGCATGCGCGCGGCAGCCTCGATCAGTTACACCGCCACGTGCGTGGCCAGAAACGTCACGCCAGTCGTCACTTTTTTGCCCGTCACAGCCGCGGAGCTCAACCAAGGCATAACGCGCAGCAGTGATTTCACTATCGAGCTTGAGTGCGACAACACAGTGAACTCCGGTACGGCAACCAATCAGACCGCTTTAGGTATACAAGTAGCGCAAAGCGCGTATTCACAGGCTCAGTCCATGGGGCTTGTAACCAGTGGCGGCGCAGTCACTCACTTGCTGTCAAATGGTTATGGAAGTGACCCCTCTGTTGCCACGGGGGTGGGGATCAGCCTGCGTAATGCAACTGACGGTTCAGCCATGAACTTTCTAGGTTGGTCTAACACCGGAACAGGGGCCTCCAGTGGCTGGTATCCCGTCTTGGAAGGGGCAAACAATACGGGCAGTAATACACAGGGCTATACCAGTTACTCGCAGACCATAACCGCAACCCTTGGTGCGCTGCCCGGTTTAACGGCCAACCCCGGCAAAGTCAACGCAACCGCTTACGTGTTGGTGAAAGTGCAATGATTAAATTCAAGATCGCCCTATTGGTTAGTTGCGCCTATTTGGCAGTCAGCGTCGTACAGAGTGCTGCTGCCGGGGTGATGCCAGAAAAGACCCGATTGATTTTCCATGAGGGGCAATCTCATCGCTCACTGATGCTTGCTAATACCAACGCCTACCCGGTAGTCGTTCAAACCTGGGTCGATAACGGTGAAGGTAACCAAGCCCCTGAAAATGCTGTCTCGACCATGGTCGCTCTACCTTCGGTATTCCGGCTGCAAGCAGGTGCTATCCAAGGGTTACGTATCGTTCAAGACGCCAGTTCACTTCCAAAAGACCGTGAGTCTGTCAGTTGGTTAAATATTTACGAGATCCCGCCAACCAAAGCCGTGGCCCCGCTCATTGCAACTCAAGTCGCAGTAGCCATGAACACCCAAATGAAAGTGTTTTACCGCCCAGCCAATTTGCCTATACCACCTGAAAAAATGGCCGCGTCCTTAACCTTTAGTCTCAAACAACAGGCCGGTGGCTGGGTGTTGATATGCCACAACCCTAGCCCCTATCACGCATCTTTTTCATCCTTGCGCCTTGTTGCGCAAGGGCATGACTACGCAAAGGCGAAAACACAAGACATGATGACCCCTCCTCTGAGTGAGAAAACATATCCGTTAGAGTCAATTAATCTTGCTGGTCAGGTTGGCTTGGCTGTGAGTTACACACTGATTGATGATGAGGGGCATTACTACGATGGGAACACAACGGTGCAGAGGCTCTAAAACATGGCTGTATGCTGGTTAAAAGGCTCGGCACCCTTTGATGTGCGGGCGCAGAGGCAGAAGACTAAAATAACTCATCCAACTGTTCGAAAAATTCACGCTTGGCGGGGTTATCCCCTATGCCTAGTCCTTCTAAAAACTCGCTGGCCACGTCTGCATTTGTATCTCTCAGTAAGTTTCGATGTACGAGTGCAATGTCTAACCACCGATCAGCAACCCCGCCGCGGCCCAAATCAATAAAGTGCAGGTTATCTTGTGCATCAACAAAAACATTTGCAGCGCAAAGATCACCATGGCTAAACACACGCTGCTCGGTCGGTAATGTGTTGTGCAGGTGAGATAACAGGTCTTGTAGTGAATGCAGATATGGCCATTTCTGAAGGTTGTAGCTCGCCTCACCAAGTGCATGTGCAACTAAGTAACCCAGTTCTTTGAGACGATATTTAGCGCTCGAATCAAATGGGCAATCGAAAATTGGCACAGCGTTCAACTGATGCAATGCCTCACTGAACAGCGTCACGATGGTAGACGGTTCATTGATAAGTGCCTGAAGGGGCTCGCCTTTGACGCAACGCGTAATCATGAACTCGCCTTCTGCGTTGCTTGCTACGGCAACCACTTCGGGGACGCTTAGGCGACCTGAGAGCCAAGACAACACATGCGCCTCTCGCGAAACGCTATAGGTGGTGGGTGCTAGGATTGCAGGGCAAATCTTGAGGAAGAAGCGACCATTACCGCGCTTGAAGCTGTAAACATCGCAGGGTGACTCACCGATCTCGTCACAAGTCAGTGCTGCGTTACCTATAAAGTGTTCGATTATTTTTGGTAACTGAATGGCCATTGACCTTTAACCAAGTAGGCTGCGAAGGCACCACAGTGATCCCGCACTCAAGAATCGTCAATGAGCTTTAGAAGCTCTAAGCGAGAACAATCGCCCAGAGCAGGTCGAGCAGCAGCAACCCGTAAAAATAGCAGCATAGATTCCCGCCGGCTCAGTTGCCCTGTCGCTACCGGACAGTGGCCTACTTAAGCTCGGCCATTCTGCTTAGGAAAATTTTTTTACTCGCTGCATCCAATCCATCACTTCACGGGTAGTACCCGTAGTAGCAACAGCTGCTGACCTGATCGCATCCTGGAGAGATTGAGATGAACGCCAAACGAATCCTGTCCACTGCCAGTACTACCCTTGCAGCCACCTGCTTGTTGATCACAGCCCAAGCGTCTTACGCCCAAGCAACGTTACCCGACAGCATCAAGGTTCCTGACGGCCACAAGATCGCTCTAGAGACTGTGGGTGTGGGCGAAATCACGTACGAGTGCCGCGATAAGGCTAACGCCAACGGCGAAACTGAATGGACATTCGCCGGCCCCAAAGCCGTTCTTAATGATCGCAACGGTAAACAGGTTGGCACTTACTTCGGCCCGCCTGCTACTTGGCAAGCTAATGACGGTTCTAAAATCACTGGAACACAATTGGCCGTTGCCCCATCAGGCCCTGGCAACCTCCCCTATCAGTTGGTTAAAGCCAATCCAGCTGAAGGCAAAGGCGCAATGAACGGTATTAGTTACATCCAGCGTGTGGCGCTTAAGGGCGGCGTAGCACCAACGAGTGAATGCTCGAGCGCCAATAAAGGCAAAAGCGAGGTCGTGAAGTATCAAGCCGACTATATTTTTTGGGCACCTAACTAAGTCAGCAATCCGGGCCGGTATTAGCGCATAAGTCGTCTACGCTGCTTGGAAAGAACTCCAGCTTTATGGCTGGAGTCATTACCACCTGTTGATGGCTGAAAACCTTGTCCTTACCTGAGCCTTTTTTTGATTATGAAGCCTGCCTGATTGCTTGCTCTCGAGGCGAGCAACAGGCACTTCGCGATCTCTACGAGCAAGAGAGTGCACGTCTTTTGGGCGTTGCAAAGCGCATCGCGCGTGATGACGCCTTGGCTGAAGACATCGTGCACGATGCTTTTATTAAAATTTGGACACGTGCCAGCAGTTTTGATCCTGCTAGAGGCTCTGCACGAGGCTGGATTTTCAGCGTAACGCGGCATCTTGCGCTTAATTTCATGCGAGATAGCGCCAGGGAAGTACACGTTAGCGAGCAACAGGAAACAGCGCTGCATGATTTAGCGTCTCTGGAAGCATCACATGAAAGTGTCGACTCCTTCGATTATCGTTCCCGTTCAGGGCGTATTTATATGTGTCTCGAACAATTAGAGCCGGTACGTCGCAATTGCATCCTGCACGCGTATGTAGATGGCTATTCGCATTCAGAAATTTCTCAGAAGCTGGACACACCTTTGGGCACCGTCAAAGCTTGGATCAAACGTAGTTTAGTGGCCTTGCGGGAGTGCATGGGATGACCCTAAGCCCAGAAGATGACAGCCCCGACAAGATTCAAGCGCTGGCCGGTGAGTATGTGCTGGGCACACTGTCGGTAGAGCAACGTATTGAAGTTCAAACACGCCTAGGCCAAGACACCGAGTTAAGAGCTGCTGTGGATGCATGGGAACAACGTTTACTCCCATTGATCGAACTGGCTGAACCGCAAACACCCACGGCGTTACTGTGGAAAAGAATTGAACGCAGCGTGAAGCTTCTTGAAACACGCGCCCCCAAAGCATTGAGTAGCGAGCAGCCAATCGCTTGGTGGAACCTTCTTTCGCTGTGGCGGGGGCTGGCAGGCGCAGGTTTGATCGCCACTTTGCTACTCGGGTCAATGTTACTGACCCATACCGCACAAGTGAGTCCAACCTCCTACTTGGTCGTTCTTGTGGCCCCGCAAAATCAGGCACCCGGCTGGGTGGTGCAAGCGAGCAACTCTAGAGAAATCCAACTGATGCCATTGGGGGTTGCGCAGGTTCCAACCGATAAAGCACTCGAGTTCTGGACCAAAGCTGACGGCTGGCAAAGCCCAGTTTCGCTTGGGCTGGTCAAACCAGGGCAAACGTTATCTGTCCCGTTGGATAAATTACCGCCCTTGGAGCCCAATCAACTCTTTGAGTTGACCTTGGAAAACCCCAACGGCTCGCCAACAGGCAAACCGACAGGGCCGATTCAGTTTATTGGACGGGCCGTTAAAGTGATCTGACCTGTGTCGATTAGGTGACATTTAGATTTGCGTGTGTAGCTAAAACCCACCCGACTCGCCTGTGGCTTGATCACTACACCTCTGCGTCGTAATTCGAGACGATTGAGCTGAGGAGCCGTATGCTTACGGCTTCTATGCCTCTTTACCTCAATCACTCAGGGCGACAGTGTTCGCACGCTGCTGCCCACCTCAAAGCGGGAGATTTAATGTCATTGCGCGCGCTTCGTACCTTAATCGCTATCGCTCAACACGGGTCGTTTGCGCGAGCTGCTGACAGCGTTCATCTCACCCAATCCGCAGTGAGCCTGCACATAAAGTCGCTTGAGGAGGCGTTCAATGCTTCGCTGTTTGATCGCTCACGACGACTGCCCGTACTGACCCATGCAGGCCATTTGGCCGTAGAGCGGGCGCGTGAGATTGTTGCGCTTTACGACAGCATTGCTTCGGATATCGGGCCGGATAACGAGCTGCGCGGTCGGCTAAAAATTGGAGCCATTCATACCGCACTGGCCAATACTTTACCTTTAGCCTTGGCCACTTTGGCGGCCGAGCACCCTCATCTACGCATAAACGTCGCTTCGGGCATGTCTGCCGAGTTGGCGACACGCGTAGAGGCTGGCGAGTTGGATGCCGCTATCACCACAGAACCCGTGAAACCGCATCCCTATGGTTTGGTGAGTACCACCCTCTATGCGGAAGGTTTTTGGATCATTGCGCCGAGTTCCTCCGCAGGGTTGGATTTTCGGCAGCTCCTGCAAGAACTTCCATTTATTCGCTTTGACCGCAGGGCTTGGGCAGGACGCACCATTGACCGAGAACTTCGCCGGATGCGCATACGCGTGCACACCAGCATGGAGTTGGACAGTCAGGAAGCAATCATTCAGATGGTCAGCAGCGGTCTGGGAGTGGCGGTGATCCCCCTGTCCAGTCGCAACGTAGAGCAACTCAAGCATTTAGAAGTCCAGCCGTTCGGATCACCGCAAAAAACCCGTTGTGTTGTGTTGTTGGAGCAAGAAGAAAGACCCCTTGGGCGGCTGGCAGCAGCCCTGGTCGAGGCGGTTAAAAAGCATGCACCACGCAACCACCAATGAGTAAAACTTGTCGATTGGTGAACTTTAAATCGTTTTTACTTTTGCTAATGAGTTCTTATCGTAGTGCCCATCCATTTACAGTTTAAAGGGCACCATGCACACCATTGAAACGCTCCCCTTGGCTACCAATCCTTCGACAAACGACCTTGTACGCCCTGTTTTCGCGAGGGTACAGGCCAGATGTAAACGCTGTGTGCTTGCGTCTGAGGCGCACTCGTGACTGCCGAACTGTTACTTGCCCTGACGCCCATTGCGCTGCTGATTGGCATGGGCGCTTGGCTTAAGCACAGTCGGTTTCTGGAGGATAGCTTCTGGGCACCGGCTGAGCGTCTGGGTTATTACGTTCTTTTACCCGCGCTGTTTTTACATGGCTTGGCCACCGCCGAGTTGGATCACGTCCCCGTCCAAGCGATGATCTTAGTTCTGGTACTTTCGACGGTTATGGTCGCGGTGTTGATGCTCGGTGCTCGTCGACTCATTAAAGGCAACGACGCCTCCTTCACATCTGTTTTCCAAGGCGGGATACGTTTTAACAATTACGTGGGTGTATCCGTGGTGGCTGGCTTGTTCGGTGCTCAAGGGGTCGCGCTGGCTGCCGTAGCCAACGCGGCGATAGTGCCTACCGTGAATATTTTGTGCGTACTGGTATTCGCTCGTTTCGGCACAGGTGGCAGGATGTCGACAAGCAAAGTGGCCAAGCAACTGGCACTTAACCCACTGGTACTCGCTTGTTTCGGCGGGATATTAATTCAGACAACAGGCGCAGGCCTGCCTGTGGCTGTCGAGCCGGTGATCAAGGCCCTAGGGCAAGCATCCTTACCTCTGGGACTACTGTGTGTTGGAGCGGCTCTTGAACTGAGCAGCATGCGCAGTTGGCTTCGCCCGGTCGCATACTCATCAGTGGCCAAGTTCTTGATCATGCCGCTGATAACACTAGGCGCTTGCCATGTGTTTGGTTTAGGCGGGAAAGCAGCCATCGCAGCATTGCTTTTCCAAGCACTGCCGACAGCCTCTTCGTCTTACATCATGGCGCGCCAATTGGGCGGGGATGCATCACTCATGGCGGGAATCATTGCCATCCAGACCCTGCTTGCCGCCGTGGCGCTGCCCGTTGCAGTCATGGTTTTGGTTCCTTGGCTCTGAAGCTGCTGATCAGCAATAACGATGCCTAAGCTAGCTGAAAGCGGGTGGACGGTTAGCCTGTGGTGTCACTGCCCTTCAACGTGCGCCCCGGCTTTCTGTCACGAAAGAACATCCGCCGGTACTCAGAGGGTGAGGTATCGAGATAAATGGCGAAGTGTTGCCTCAACGACAAAGGCGTGCCAAACCCGGCCTCTGTGGCAACACTTTCAATAGGCAGATCAGTTGTCTCTAAGAGTTCTTGCGCCCTGACCACGCGCTCTGCGTTTAACCATTTTGAGACAGTCGTGCCCGTTGCTTCCTTGAACCGTCGGCTGAATGTGCGCCTGCTCATTTTCGCCCTGCTCGCCAAGACATCAAGCGACAGATCGGCAGCTACGTTAATTCGAGCCCAGGCCAGTACTTCAGACAAATGCGTCTCGCTGGAGAGTTGCGGTACAGCATGCTCAACGTACTGAGCTTGGCCGCCTTGCCGATGCGGGGGTGTCACCAGCATTTTGGCCACGCGATTCGCCACATCAGCGCCGAGTCGTTGTCGCACCAAATGAAGACAACAGTCGATTGCCGCCACGGTTCCCGCAGAAGTCATGATAGTGCCATCACTGACGTAGAGCACCTCGGGCTTGAAACGAACGTCAGGGAAGCGCCGCGCAAACTCGTCTCTGGCAGCCCAGTGCGTGGTTGCTTGCTTTCCATCAAGCAGCCCGGCATCGCCGAGCACGAATGCTCCCAGACATAACCCAACGATGAGCTTTCCTTGGGCATGCGCCGCTTGTAACGCGCTAACGAGCGCTGCACAAGCGACACCTAACTGATCGTCCCACGCAGGAATAATAATGACGTCGCATGCATCTATCAGCTCTAGACCATGATTGATAGCCAGGCCGATGCCTTGGTCGCTACTGACCATACCGGGTTTTTCTGCGCAGTAACTCACCACGTACTGAGGTTCGCCAGGGGCTGATTGCGCCGCCCCCAGCACTATTCCGGGTACAGAAAGATGGAACAGGCTGACGCCTTCAAAAGCAAGAACTGCAACATGTATAGAGTCCATCAATTAGCCTCGGATAAGCCGTGTGGTGGCTCGTAGAGCTCTTGTGCACATGTGGTCGATCACTCACGTCTGTGAATTTTCATAGGCGGTGCCGTTTGGCCCAATTCTATCGAAATATGTCATTTAGGCCACTGTTGAGCCTGAGTGTATTGAGCAAGAATGAAGTCCACGGACGCCCAAAGGCGCCTTGAAGCATCTAACCGAGCAGGCTTACCGCAAGTTCGCGACGCAACGGTAAAAATCACATCCCTCGACAACATCACGTTGATCATTTGACTGGAGATTGTTCATGACACTAGGTCTTGTAGTGGTTGATCTACAAAATGAATACCTGCCTTCCGGCAAGTTACCTTTAACCGGTATTGACGCAGCGGTCGCAAATGCGGGCCAGGTGATCAGCCACGCCCGTGACACTGGCATTCCAGTGTTCCACGTACGGCACGAGTCCGATGAAAACGGCCCAATATTCGCCAAGGGTTCGACTGGCGCCGACATTCAAGCCGCTGTAGCGCCTAAAGACGATGAACCTGTCATCGTTAAAAAACACATCAACGCCTTCAGAGAAACTGATCTGAAGCAGCAACTGGATGCTGCGGGTGTTCAGGAGATTGTGGTTATCGGTGCGATGAGCCACATGTGCATCGACGCGGTGGTCCGAGCAGCTGCGGACATGGGATATCCGGTCACGGTGCTGGATGATGCATGCGCCACACTGGATCTCACCTTTCGCGGCGTGACCGTCCCTGCTGCTCAAACGCACGCGGCTTTGATGGCAGCCTTTGAATTCGGCTACGCCACGGTTAGATCGGTAGATGAGTATTTATCGGCCTGATAGCTCACAGCGCGCTCCTGCAAGAGAGTGCGCCATGAGGATTTGGACCTCACCTTTTTGTCAGACTGGCGAGTGCCTCGGCTTTGTTCGTGAAGTCTGCCCCCAAGTGCACGCTCAATTTCCGTAATAAGTCCGGAGTACGCCTCAAACGTTTATTAAGAGCTATTCACTTATCAACGCGCACAAGATGAGCGCCAACTGCCGCGCCCCAAACTTGACCGGTCTGTTTACGGGCTAAAGTCTGACGCTCTTGGTAGACTTGCACTCCGTCGAGCTTGGTGCGGATCTGAGCCGTATAGCTCACCGTCCCATCTGCCAGTTTTCTTGCCCTGATGGCCGCCATATCGAGAATGGTACGCGTCAGTTTTTGAGTGGTACATCGTACCACCGAGCCCTCAAAACGCCTGAAAACGCCCCAAAACACGCCCAGAACACGTTGAATAAAATGCTAGATAAACATAGCTGTAGCCCAGCAGAATCAAACCCTGCGCTGTCCCGCCGCTTCAGCGTTGCCCCCATGATGGATTGGACTGATCGTCACTGCCGATTCTTCCTGCGGCTGTTATCCAAGAACGCGTTGTTGTACACCGAGATGGTGACGACTGGCGCTTTGCTGCACGGTGATGCTGAGCGTTTTTTACGTCATGACGATGCGGAGCATCCACTGGCATTGCAGTTAGGTGGCAGTACGCCTGCTGATTTGGCTGCATGTGCGCGTATGGCTCAGGCGGCAGGTTATGACGAAGTGAATCTTAATGTCGGCTGCCCGAGCGATCGGGTGCAGAACAATATGATTGGCGCTTGTCTAATGGCCCATCCGGCGCTGGTCGCTGAGTGTGTGAAGGCGATGCGTGACGCGGTGTCGATTCCAGTGACGGTTAAGCATCGAATCGGGATTAATGGTCGTGATAGCTACGCGCAGTTATGTGACTTTGTCGGTACGGTGCGTGATGCTGGCTGCGAAAGTTTTACTGTGCATGCGCGTATCGCGATTCTGGAGGGGCTTTCACCTAAAGAAAATCGTGATATCCCGCCTCTGCGTTATGACGTTGCGGCGCTGTTAAAGGCTGATTTTCCTGAACTAGAGTTTATCCTCAACGGCGGTATCAAGACGCTGGAGGAGTGCCATACGCATTTAGAGGTGTTTGATGGCGTGATGCTCGGTCGCGAGGCTTATCACAATTCGTATCTTCTGGCCGAGGTCGATCAACAACTGTTTGGCAGCACGGCTCCGATCATTACCCGTGAGCAAGTACTGGTGCAGTTAAGGCCGTATATCGCTGCGCATATCGCCGCAGGTGGCGCGATGCATCATATTACCCGGCATATTCTCGGCTTGGGTCAGGGGTTCCCTGGCGCGCGACGTTTCCGTCAGTTGCTGTCGGCCGATATTCACAAGGCTAAGGATCAGTTAGTGCTATTGGATCAAGCGGCGCAGTTGCTGGAAGGTCGCTAACTCTCGACCACGCAAACGGGGCTAATCCTGCGAACGGCCGCCCCGCTTGTTTTGCGCTACACGTCGCTCACTGACGCTCGAGGGCATTCACCAAGTCGTGGAAGGCTTCGCGATTGGAGTCATTAAGCCCCATCAGGATTTTGTGCGCTTCGAGTACTTTGACTCGCACCACTTCTTCAGACTCGTCTTGGGACGGCAAATCAGTCAGGCACTCAGGGCAAGGTATGGGTCTGTTAATGATGTTAAAGACCTGATCGAAGCCCATCGACTGCAATAACCGGCTGATGTCTTCATGTGTGGTCACAACGGTTGGCAACAAACCTATTTTCTGACGCGACAAGATCGACAGTTTAGCCAGCAAGCCCAAGGTGGTGCTGTCAATACTCCGGGTTTCGGTCAGGTCAATCACGATGGCCGCAAAGTTACGGGCCGTGAAAATCCTTTCGATTGTCGCATCCAGTGCCGAACACAGTGTCAGACGCACTTCACCCACAAATTTCAGGACAAAGGTGCCATCCTGTTCGGCGAACTGAATTCTACCGGTACTCATGTAAGATTCCTGCTTAACACCAACAGGGCGATATCATCCGGCATCTCCCCTAGCGTAGCTAATCCAAAAACCTGGCGCAGACCATCCAAGCTGCCACCCGCTGCTTTTACCCGCTGAGGCAAAGCAGCTTCTTTCTCTTTGAGTGTCTGCTCGGACAAAAGATCCAAAATCCCATCAGACATCAACGTCAAGCTGAATACCTCTGGCAATTTCAGCACATGATCTTGGTAAGTCGCCTCGTTGAACAACCCCACCGGCAACCCACGCCCTTCCAGATAAGAGACACTGTCAGGGGTATAAAGCACCGGCAATGGCAGGTGCCCGCCGATGCTATACGTCAGCAACCCCGTCTCTTGATCAATCACTCCACCGACCATGGTCACGTGCTTGCCCAGCTTGCAGTTGATCAAGCCACGGTTGATATGCCCAAGCACGTCAGAAGGCTTAAATTCGGGCAATGTGCCATTACGCTTCGATTCAAACAGCAAGCGCGTGGTCATGAACTTAAGCAGCACAGTGACGAACGCTGAAGAAGCGCCATGCCCAGAAACATCAGCGAGGTAAAACGCCACTCGTCGCTCATCAACTTTGAAGTAGTCGACAAAATCGCCCGACAGATACAAAGAGGGAATAATTTGATGCGCAAAATCGAACTCATCAATTGCCCAAGGGCTGACAGGCAGCATGTTCATCTGCACCTGTCGACCAGCGTTTTGATCCTCCTGCAATAAATGCAGGCTGGCTTCAAGCTCGCGGTTGGCGGACTCCAGCTTCTCGCGGTAGCGTTGGTTCTCGTGCAGTAATCGAGCGCGATCTAACGCTCGATGCACGGAGTGCTCCAGCACCGCCAAGTCTTCGAGGGGCTTGATTAGGTAATCGGCAGCACCCAAACGCAACGCTTCGACCACGTCACTCATCACCCCGGCACCTGAGATCACGATAACGGGAGTCTGAGCTGAACGCTGAGCGACCTGCCTAATCAACTCCAGACCGCTCATTTGCGGCATGCGAAGATCGCAGATCACTAAGTCTGGTTGCTCTTGCTCGAACACCTTGAGGCCTTGCACGCCATTACTGGCTTGCAGGACGCTAAAGCCGCTGTCTTCTAAGTAGGCTGCCAAACTGGCACGCACTACTTCGTCGTCATCAATGATCAGCAGCGTGGCACTGGTTTTTTGCATGTGGGCAAACGGCGCCAGAATTAGGTTTGCGTAAAAGCTCGAATAGATCGGGCTCAACGACTGAAAAGGCTTTGGAACATCCCTCACTCAAAATGATTGTTTTGATCATTCCTACAAAGGAGCTCATGTAAGGCGCAGACGGTACTCCCATCTGCGGGGCGTTTCAAGCTTAGGCCGACAGTGGTAATCAGTGTTCAGCAGGGTAAATTCCCTCGGGTTATAAGAACAACGCCAACAGCAACTAAAACCTTGGTCTGAACCCCCACCGAGAGGCGTTATTTTCGTACTCAATGATGCAAAAAACGGCCACTAAGGCCGTTTTCAGTACTCAGCATGCAAGACTTAAAAGTCGTCTTCAATCTCGCCGTCTTTGATCTTGAATTCACGGTTTTGCAGGTAGGCGTTACGAATAAATACGTACTTGTCGCCAGTGATCAGTTTTTCTGCCGATAAGAGGCTGGCACGTGCATCGATCACGTCCATGCCGAGCGCCATATTGCGTGCCGGAACATCGTTGAGGTAACGGTATGGCTTGGTGAAGGAGTCTGGATAAATACCGGCGGTGTCACGTACGGTGCTAGGCCCCAAGAGCGGCAATACTAGATAAGGGCCGCTTGGCACCCCCCAACGACCCAATGTCTGGCCAAAGTCTTCTTCGTTGCGTTGTAGGCCCATTTTGGTGCCCACATCAAAGAAACCGCCGATACCAAAAATGGTATTCATCAGCACACGCGAGGTATCGACACCCGCTGCATGAGGTTTCCCTTGCAAGATATCGTTGGCCAAGTTACGCACATCGCCAATGTTGCGGTACATGTTGTGAATGCCGTCTTGCAGAAACTGCGGGGTAATGAATTGATAACCCTGCGCAATCGGCTTTAAAGCATAGGTATCAAGCGTGTCGTTGAAAGTGAAAACGGCGCGGTTGAAGCCCTCCCACGGGTCATCTTCAGTGGCAGCGTGGGCAGCAAACGGAGCCATCGTTACCGAGGCACACAGGCACATTGGGGCAAGACGCTTAGTCCAGCGCATAGCAAAACTCCTTGAGGATACTTATCACGTGGGCGCTACGCCCTGGGTCAGGCGATGAGTATAACGGCAATTGCATTTTTGGCAGCCCCCTCAAACAGACTTGCAGAGAGGCTGGCCGATTTAATCCAGATCATGCACTCTGAACGCGAGTGGATTAATCTAGACGCCCGCTTATAGACCTTTCTCTCACCCCAAAGGTCTACAACAGAGCCTATCAATAAAGGATGAATGCTATGCCTGCCCGCGAACTGCAAGATCAACTCAATACCTTGCGCGAGCAATTGGAACAAAATCCTCCGCTCAACGAATCTGACCGCCTGCATTTACAGGAGCTTGCCAGTCAGATTGAGGCCGAAATCGCGCTAGAAAAAGCCACCCAAGACTCAAGTCTTTCTGACAGCGTCAATCTCGCCGTTGAGCGATTCGAGGTTGATCACCCTTCACTCGCTATCACGCTGCGCAATATCGTCCAGACCTTGGGCAGCATGGGCATCTAACGGGCGACTCAACACCCCAAACAACTAAGCCCCGACTCAGTTAACTGAGCCGGGGCTTATTGTTTATTGCTCAGGCTGTCAGAGCCCTGTTTGACCACTCAATGCCAAGTCCAGCAGTTCACGGTTGGCAACCGCATACATGGCGTAATCATTGCCCGACGCCGCACGCAGATCGACCAACATTGAACGCCAGCGCTCAACCATCGACTGATTCTGCTCTAGCCACAAAGCGACCCGCGCTTCGATTTCAACGGGAGCATCAGCCATCTGCAACACCGACACAGTGATTGCACGTTGCTGCCAGTCAATGTCGTCACGGAATGCCTCGCGAGCCAACGCTTGCCAGTTGTTCTCGACCGGCAAGCTACTGATCTGCTGCAAGTACCACGTCAGGTCCAACGCGCTGCCCACGGCAAAGTATGCTTTGGCCACATCTGCTGCATTTTGACCGGTTACGTCAGAGGCTTCGATAATCGGCAACAAGGTGTACAGATGCGTTGTGCCGGCAACCATGCGCGACAGTAGCTCCGGCACGCCCGCCTCGACATACGCTTGATAGCGAGTCTCCCAGCCTTCGCGGGTTGGCCCTTCAAGCAGTTCGTTGAGCTTCAAACCCAGCGCAGCTAGATGCGGCCCAAAGTGAGCGACATCACGCGCTGCGTCCAACTCGTTACGACGGCTGCGTAAGAACCAGCGCGTAGCGCGGCGGCCCAAGCGCATCAGTTCGTCCATCAATGCCAGCTGGATTTCGGCAGGCACTTGGTAGTCAAGCGCTTCGATCTGACGGAACCAATGCGGGAGGTGGAAAATATCGCGCACGATCACATACGCACCCGCCACATTGGCGGCACTCATGCCGGTCGACTCTTTGAGACGCTCCACAAAGGTGATGCCCATGTGGTTGACCAAATCGTTAGCGATTTGAGTGCTGACGATCTCACGCTTCAAGCGGTGACGACGCATGGCCAAAGCAAACTTGTTGACCAACATCGGCGGGAACGCTGTTTCCATATCCCGCGTCAGGTAGTCGTCATCCGGCACCTGAGAGTTAAGCAGCGCCTCCTTGAGGTCGATCTTGCTGTACGAGATCAATACCGACAGCTCAGGGCGCGTTAATCCATGGCCAGACGCTATACGCTCGTTAAGCTGCTCTTCTGAGGGTAGGAACTCAATGGCACGGTCCAGCTTGCCACGCGCTTCCAGATCGTTCATCAGTCGTTTGTATTCAGCAATACGCTCATAAGCACGACGCTCGGCCAGCGAAATGGCCTGTGTCTGCTTATAGTTGTTACCCAGAACCAAGGCACCCACTTCGTCGGTCATACTGCCGAGCAATTGGTTGCGCTGCTTCTCGGTCATATCACCGGCTTGCACCACCTCATTAAGCAGGATTTTGATATTCACTTCGTGGTCAGAGCAGTCCACTCCGCCAGCATTGTCAATGAAGTCGGTATTAGAGCCGCCGCCGTTCAGACCAAACTCCACACGACCCAACTGGGTCATACCCAAATTACCGCCCTCGCCCACGACCTTGCAACGCAGCTCATTGCCGTTGACACGTAGCGCATCGTTAGCCTTATCGCCAACATCGGCGTGGCTTTCTGTGCTGGCCTTGACGTAAGTACCAATACCGCCGTTCCACAACAGATCCACGGGTGCCTTGAGCAAGGCATTCAGCAACTCAGTCGGGGTTAGCTTGTCAGCGCTGATCGCAAAGCGCTCTTTCATCTCAGGCGAGATAGCGATGCTTTTCGCACTACGGGAGAAAATCCCACTGCCCGCCGACATGATGCTGGTGTCGTAATCCGTCCACGACGAACGCGGCAGATCAAACAGGCGCTGGCGCTCGGCAAAGCTGCTGGCCGGCTCTGGATTAGGGTCAATAAAGATGTGCAAGTGGTTGAAGGCTGCGACTAGTTGCAACTTGTCAGACATCAACAAGCCGTTACCAAACACATCGCCAGCCATGTCGCCCACGCCGACCACGCTGATGCTGTCTTGCTGGACGTTGATGCCACGCTCTCTGAAGTGGCGCTGCACACCGACCCAAGCGCCTCGAGCGGTAATGCCCATTTTTTTATGGTCATAACCGGCCGAACCACCGGAAGCAAACGCATCGCCGAGCCAGAAGCCGTAGTCAATAGCAATGCCGTTAGCAATGTCTGAGAACGTAGCAGTGCCTTTGTCGGCCGCCACCACCAAGTACGGGTCATCGTCGTCGTGACGCACCACGTTCAATGGCGGCACCAACGCGCCATCCTTGAGGTTATCGGTTATATCCAGCAAGCCTGAGATGAAGATGCGATAGCACGCAATCGCCTCGGCCTGAACCTCGTCACGACCACCGCCCACTGGCAGACGGCGCGGGACAAAGCCACCTTTGGCACCGACCGGCACGATGACCGAGTTTTTCACCTGCTGGGCTTTTACCAAGCCAAGCACTTCAGTACGGAAGTCTTCTTCACGGTCAGACCAGCGCAACCCGCCTCGGGCCACGTTGCCGAAACGTAAATGCACACCTTCCACACGTGGCGAATACACGAAGATCTCAAACTTCGGCACCGGCTTAGGCAGCTCAGGAATCAGATGCGGATTGAACTTAAAGCTGAAGTACGAGCGGTTTTGGCCGCTAGCATCCGGCTGATAGAAGTTGGTACGCAGGGTAGCTTTGATCAGGTCCAAATAACGACGTAGGATGCGGTCTTCATTCAACACCTGAACGTCGTCCAATGCCGTCAGAATCGCCTGCTCCAGACGCTGCTGCTTATCTTCCAGATCTTCGGCGGTCAGTTTGCGCGCCAGATAGAAGCGAGTTTTGAACAACCGGGTCAGCTCACGCGCGATATCGGTGTGGTTGTTCAGCGTGCTGGCAATGTAGCCCAGGTCGAAGCCCAGACGAATCTGCTTCAAGTAGCGCGCATAGGCACGCAGCAACGCCACATCGCGCCACGGTAAACCGGCGGTCAGCACCAGACGGTTGAAGGCGTCGTTTTCAGCGTCACCCTTAACGATATGCACAAAGGCATCTTGCAGCGTGTCGTTGAGCTGCTGGATGTCCAAGTTCAAACCTTCGCCAGCGGTGAAGGCGAAGTCATGGATCCAGAACTCACGGCCATTGGCGTGACGCAGGCGATAAGGGAACTCGCCCAGAACGCGCAGGCCCAGATTCTCCAGAATCGGCAGCACATCAGACAACGCCAAAGGCGTGTCAGCGTGGTACAGCTTGCAGTGCAATTCCTGACCCGCGCTCTGGCCCAACGGCTGATAGAAGCTCATTACCAGCGGTTTCTTTTCACTGAGATTCATCAGGTGCTGCATGTCGACCACCGCCGAATGCGCAGCAAAACGCTCGCGATAACCCGCCGGGAAGCCTTTAGGGAAGTCTGCCAGCACCTTGGTGCCATTCGCTTCGCCGAAGCTTTCAACCACAAGGCTTGCGTAGTCGTCCTTCCAGCTACGGCACGCCTGGACCACTTCTTTTTCTAGCAACAGCGGATCAATGTCGATCCGGTTTTTTGGGTCAACCCGCAGAATCAACTGCACGCGCGCCAGCACTGACTCAGAGAAGAAGGTCCAAAATTCGCAGTCAGAGGCTTGCAGACGATCCATCAGCACTTGCTGGATCTTTTGTCGCACTTCTGTGGAATACACGTCACGCGGCACATAAGCCAAGCAGTAGCAGAAACGCCCGTACGGGTCTTTACGCAGGAACACACGAATCTTGTTACGTTCTTGGATTTGCACAATCGACATCACGGTGTTGAATAGCTCGTCCACCGGCGTCTGAAACAAGTCATCACGGGGCAGCACTTCAAGCACTTGCGCCAGTTCTTTACCCAAGTGAGCCTTGGGCTGGAAGCCAGAGCGACGCTCGACCTCGTCCACTTTGCGACGAATATAAGGAATAACCCGCACGCTTTCGCCATACACCGACGAGGTATACAAGCCCATAAAGCGGCATTCCTTGATCACCTTGCCATCGGCGTCGATCTGGCGGATCGACACGTAATCTGGGTACGCAGGGCGGTGTACGCGGCTCGGATGGGCGGCTTTGGTAAACGACAGCAGAGTCGGCTCACGCAGGTAGCTCACCGCGTAATCTTCAATACGCAGGTCTTCGCAGGTCAGCCCCACGCGCAGCAGTTTGGTCAGGCCCAAGAATGAGTGCGGGTCATATTCGATATGGCCGCCATCGGCTTCGTCACGCACCACAAACTCTTCGTAGCCCAGGAAGGTGAAATGGTTACCTACCAACCACTCTAGGAAGCTCTTGATTTCGGCTTTTTCGCCGGCATCAACGGCGTACGGGCAGCTATCGACACTGGCCAGCAGTTCTTGAACCTTGGCCTTCATCGGCTCAAAGTCAGCGACGGCGATACGCACCTCGCCCAGCACCTGCTCCAGCTCCTTGCTCAGTACGCTCAACTCAGCGGCGTTAGAGCAACGGTCAATTTCCAGGTACATCAGCGATTCTTGTGCGATGCCCTCACCCGAAGTGCCTTTGGGCAGGATTTCCAGCAATTCGCCCTTATTCCCACGGCGAACACTCAGCACCGTGGTTTGAAGGGTATGGATGCTATAGCCGCGGCGGTTCAGTTCAGTGCGAACCGAGTCAACCAAGAAGGGTAAATCGTGATGTAAGACTTCAACCGCGGTATGGGTTGACTGCCAACCGTGGCGCTCATAATCGGGGTTAAACACCCGCACTTGAGGCTGTGCCGGGTCGAATCGTTCAAGCAGCCGCCAGGCTGACAGCGTGCAGCCGGCGAGGTCTGACATACGACGCTGGGTGAGTTCATCCAGAGAAATGATGCCGAAGAACTTTTCAGCAAACAGGGCTACTTGTGGCAGAACCTGTTCACTAACGTGTTGGGCGAGTGCAGATTGCAATTGATGCTGGAAGTCGGCTTTGCTGGCTGCGGTGAAGAACGCCATCTGTGGTACTCCGCTTGGGCTTGTTATTGAGAGAAGCGTCGCGTGCTATTCCCTTTTGGGGACTTGTCGCCACTGTGCTTAAACATCAAGAACACAGCGTGACAGGGAGGTGAAGCTGGGTGTGACCCTTGAGTCACATCCGTATTTCGGAATGAGTCGCTGCAAAAAGCCATAACCCGATTCACAGGTTAGGTCTTAAGGGATAACTGTCAGCAACGCAGCTTAACGACTGCATTGCCCAGCCTGCTTGCGATGCGGCGACATATTCGGACATGAGGAGGCAATCTTGTGGCTCGGTCAGGTACAACCCTAGCAGTCGAAGCTCATAAGTCCTCACGCGACCCCACTTAATTTCCATCATCAGTATCAGAAAAGACTGACAAAACTCGCAGGCTAAAAGCCACCTACCAAGATTGAACCAGCATAAAAATGCGCAGGCTGGCAAAATCGGCGTTTGTTCAGCAATTAGATGCGCTTAGCGCTAGGAATTCCCCGACATGCAAATGACAACCGCCCTGCTGATGGCTAACCCTTGCGACGACGAAGAAGACAACCTGGCCATGTTGTGCTGCCACAGCGACAAGGGCGAAATGTTTCTGATAACGCGCTACCCCGACGAAGACGAGGTTGAAATCACCCTCGATGGTGAACCTTTAGCGCTCGACGGCTTAAAAATCACCCTCAGCCCGACTCGCCTATTGATCGAAGTGGCACCAGACGACGCCGATGTATTGAACGATTCAGACCATCTGGAAATCATCCATAGCTCCGACGCTGACGAACTGGTCGAGATTGAGCAAACCCTTAAAAACATCCTCACTGGCACCGGCACTTACATCAGCGAACTAAGCTAACGCTCGTTATTTGAAGCTTTCGCCCCAGCAAACCGCTCACCGACAGGTATACACGCCATGCACCAGCTCTTCGATGCTCACTGCCATATCATCGACAAGGCTTATCCGCTGATAGCTAACAACGGTTATCTGCCTGATTTTTTCAGTGTCGATGACTACCGTGCGCGAACTGACACGCTGGGCGTGGCTGGGGGGGCTGTGGTTTCAGGCTCGTTTCAAGGTTTTGATCAAACTTACTTGGTGGCCGCTTTAAAACGACTTGGCCCTGATTTCGTCGGCGTGACTCAATTGCCCGCTAGCGTGACCGACGACGAGTTACAAACCCTCAACCAACAAGGTGTTCGCGGCCTGCGCTTCAACCTCAAGCGCGGGGGCTCAGAGCAGCTCGACCAACTTGAAGCACTGGCCATACGCGTCCATGAATGTGTTGGTTGGCATTCAGAGCTGTATATCGACTCGCGCGAACTGCCGTCGTTATGCGACCGGTTGCTGCGATTGCCAGCCTTGAGCATTGATCACCTAGGGTTGAGCCACGTAGGTCTGCCAAGTTTGTTACACCTTGCTGAGCGTGGCGTTCGCATCAAAGCCTGCGGATTTGGCCGGGTGGATTTTGATGTGGCAGCCGTCCTCAAGAAAATCAATACAGCCAACCCGGATGCGCTGATGTTCGGCACAGACCTGCCATCTACACGCGCCCCAAGAACCTTTGAAAACAATGACATAGAGATTTTAGTTAATGCTTTAGGTGAAAGCAGTGCGCATAAGGCTCTATGGCAAAACGCGCGAAACTTTTATCGACTTAGCTAAGGCACTTGTCATCGCTGAGGTTACGAAATGGGCACCACGAACGAGTAACCTGCGTGTGACTCAGCACAAAGTCCCATAACAAGTTAGCCAATTGGGGTGTTGCACTATTACTTTTATCAATTCTGGAAATGGCTTAGAGCTGATATCTCATAAAACACTTCAACAGCTTAATGCCTATGAAAACTTGATGACCTATCACTTCCCCGAACTTAAGCCATGCTCAACCTGTTTTTATGACACAGCGACATAGGGCTAAAGCGGCACGCGACCCCTTTGCGGCGCTGTTGGTTGAGCATTTTGCAGCATTAACGCCAACACCCTGTCGCTGGACAGCGACTACAAGCACCGCCTAGATGATTAAAATTCTCAACAACCGCGCTGATTTAGCCTTTTTGCTCAAAAAGCCCGCCCGTCATTAGTCCGAGACGCTCGCAATGGATTAAAGTATCGGCCCCGGCCACGGCGTCGTTATCGCGCTGTCGCAGTCCTTTTCAGGAACAGTCACCGATGGAACATCGTGAAGCGCTACTGGCGCTGCGAACCTTTCTTTCAACGCAGATTCTCGGTCAAGAAAAACTCATTGACCGCTTGTTAATCGCGCTGCTGGCTGACGGCCACATGTTGGTTGAAGGCGCGCCCGGCCTCGCCAAAACCAAAGCGATTAAAGAGTTAGCTGAAGGCATCGAAGCACAATTTCATCGCATCCAGTTCACCCCCGACCTGTTGCCAGCCGACATCACCGGCACCGAAATCTATCGTCCAGAAACCGGCAGCTTTGTCTTCCAACAAGGGCCGATCTTTCACAACTTAGTGCTGGCCGACGAAATCAACCGCGCACCCGCTAAAGTGCAATCGGCCTTGCTTGAAGCCATGGCCGAACGTCAAGTCAGTGTCGGACGCAGCACCTACGACCTATCGCCCCTGTTTTTGGTGATGGCGACCCAAAACCCCATCGAACAGGAAGGCACCTACCCGCTTCCAGAAGCCCAACTGGACCGTTTTTTGATGCACGTCAAAATCGGCTTCCCGGATGCCGCCGTTGAGCGCCGTATTCTGCAACAGGCTCGCGGCGAAGCGTTGAATGGCGAAACCAAGCCTGAGCGCAGAGTCAGTCAGCAAGCTATTTTCGCGGCCCGCAAAGAAATTCTGGGGCTGTACATGGCCGACGCGGTGGAGGAATACCTCGTGCAGTTGGTCATGGCGACCCGCACGCCCGGTAAATTCGACGCTGAAATGGCCGAATGGATTGCTTACGGCGCCAGCCCGCGAGGCTCGATTGCCCTAGACCGCTGCGCCCGAGCGCATGCTTGGCTGGCCGGTCGCGACTTTGTCAGCCCCGAAGACATCCAAGCCGTTTTGTTCGATGTACTGCGCCATCGCATTATTTTGTCATTTGAGGCCGAGGCGGCAGGCATCGACCAAGACCGCGTTGTGCAACGCATCCTTGACGTTGTTGCCGTTGCCTGACCATGAACAACCCACTGCCCGCCGAACCCGGCATTCGCGTAACCCTGGCCGAATTGATCGAAATGCGGCATCGAGTGCGCGAAGTGCAACTGTTTTCCAGCCCCGGCCAGCGCAGTTCGCTGGCCGGCTTGCATCATTCCAAACTGCGCGGGCGCGGGGTCGACTTCGACCAAGTACGGGTGTATCAGGCCGGGGACGATGTACGAACCATCGACTGGCGCGTCACCGCTCGCACTCAAGAACCGCATACCAAAATGTTCCATGAAGAGCGCGAACGGCCAATATTCATCCTTGCCGAGCAAAGCCGCCGTTTGTTCTTCGGGTCTGGGCTGATGTTTAAATCGGTACTCGGCGCTCAAGCCGCAAGCCTGATTGGTTGGGCTGCATTGGGGCATAACGACCGTGTGGGCGGCCTGGTATTTGGCGATCATGAACATTACGAAATCAAACCTCGGCGCAGTAAGCAAAGCCTGTTACAGCTGCTAAACCGTTTGGTACGCGTCAATCAATCGCTGCACACCGAAGTCCAGTCCGACCGTGACGCACTGGGCATGGCCTTGATTCGAGCCCGTGAAGTGCTACGGCCCGGTAGCCTAGTCGTTGTGGTGTGCGATGAGCGTGCGCTCACCGACGCGGCAGAACAGCAATTGAGCCTACTGTCGCGCCATTGCGATCTGATCTTGTTACCACTCTCCGACCCTCTGGACCATGCCCTGCCCGCCGCCGGGCTGATGCGCCTTGCTGCGCGCGGGGCACAACTAGAGCTTGATACCCTCAACTATGATTTACGTCAGGCGTATCGCGCTCAGGCCGAAGCCCGCATCGCTCGCTGGGAGCTGCTTGCACAAAAAGTACGGGCATTGCTAATGCCTCTTAGCACTCAAAACGAGATGATCGAACAACTACGTGAGTTCCTTAACGCCAAACGCCCCGGCAAGCCGTTATGAATGAACTCGAACAACTGCAACCACTCATCCCCCCGCCAGCAATTAGCTTGTGGCCACCGGCCCCTGGCTGGTGGTTGTTGCTGCTTTTGATGGTTGGCTTGGGATGGGGCGCGTGGTGGTTGCGCCGTTATTTGTCCGGCAAGCGCCTGGTAGTAACCACCGAACAACCCTTGGACCCCGTTCGCGTGGCGGCGCTTGAAGAACTTTCACGCTTCACCAAACCCTACGATGGCGCCCCCGCCGGGGCTTGGCTGCAACAGCTCAACGGCCTGCTTAAACGCTTGTGCCGCAGTCATTACCCTTACAGCCAGAGCCACACCCTCAACGGTCGTAAGTGGTTGGCGTTCCTTGACAATCGCTGCCCAGCGGCGGGTTTGACGCGCTGGATGGTACTGGTTGAGGGCGCCTACAAACCCGAGTGTAAGCTCGATGACAAGGCCATCGCCGGGCTCAATCAAGCGGTTGAAACCTGGATTCGCAAACATGTATGAATTCGCCTGGCCATGGCTTTTTGCCTTGTTGCCACTGCCGTGGTTGATGCGCTGGCTGCTACCGGCTGCCGATAGCGGCGAAGCAGCACTTAAAGTCAGCTTTCTAAATGATCTTGAAGCGCTGGCTCGGCGTAAAGCGCGCCCTGTCCTGCCCTCATTGCGTCAGCAAACCCCTTACGTGCTGCTGTGGCTGCTGCTGTTAACCGCCGCAGCCCGCCCACAATGGCTCGGCGAGCCCTTACCCATTGCGGCCAGTGGTCGCGACTTATTGGTGGCCGTGGACGTATCGGGATCAATGGACTACCCCGATATGCAGTGGCACGACGAAGACATCACTCGCATCGACTCCGTCAAAAAACTACTGGGCGACTTTTTGGAGCATCGCGAGGGCGACCGGGTCGGTCTTATCCTGTTTGGTAGTCAGGCTTATCTGCAAGCACCTCTTACCTTTGATCGTCATACCGTACGAACTTGGCTAGATGAAGCGCGCATCGGTATTGCAGGTAAAAATACCGCTATTGGAGATGCCATTGGCTTGGCCCTCAAACGGCTGCGCCAACGCCCCGCACAAAGCCGAGTGCTGATTTTGGTCACAGACGGCGCCAACAACGGCGGGCAGATAGACCCTCTGACCGCTGCACGTTTGGCAGCGCAAGAAGGTGTCAGGATCTACCCCATCGGGGTGGGAGCCGATCCGCAAGAAAACTCCAATAAGGGCCTGTTCAGCATTAATCCTGGGGTTGACCTGGATGAGCCGGCCATGGAAGAAATTGCCCGTATCACCGGTGGGCGGTACTTTCGCGCCCGCGACGGCGATGAGCTGTCCGCCATCAAAGACACCCTCGACCAGCTCGAACCCATCGCCCAACAGCCCACTCAGGCTCGTCCGGCAACAGCGCTTTACAGTTGGCCATTGGCAGGCGCTTTGCTATTGAGCGTTCTGTTAGTCATTCGCGAAATATGGCCCAACCATCCGTTGCAACGTTTACTGAGCAAAAAACACTTTCTGCATCAGCATCCTGAATGGCGCTCACGCCTTAAACGTCTGCGTCTGCGGAGGCGTCGATGAGCGCACTCTGGCCACACTGGTTTCGTCCCGAATGGCTGTTGGCTTTGCCGCTCCTGGGTTGGCTGTTGTGCAAGCTCTGGCATCGACAAAAACGTGCGGGTCGTTGGCAGATGATCCTGCCCGAAGCTTTTCATCGCGTACTGCTCAGCGGCGGTCATAGCCGCGACAGCAAACTGCCTTGGGTTGCACTGGGGTTGGCTTGGTTGTTGGCCCTCTTCGCCTTAACAGGGCCGAGCTGGGAACGCGTGGAGCAGGCCGCGCAAAAGCCGGCTGACCCGTTGATCGTGATGCTTGAGCTGACTCCCGAAATGCTCGCTACGGACAGCCCACCTAATCGGTTAGAGCAAGCGCGGCGAAAACTCTACGACCTGCTGCAAAGCCGCAATGATTCGCAGACCGCAATCATTGTCTATGCAGGAAGCGCACATACGCTGGTGCCGCTGTCTGATGACATGGCCACTAGCCGCAATCTGCTAGAAGCCGTTAAGCCTTCGATCATGCCGCAACCCGGCAATCGTGCAGACTTGGCCGTGATCAAAGCCCTCAAGCTGCTGGATCAAGGTGCCCTCGGCGAAGGTCGCCTGTTGCTCGTTGCCTCATCGCTAAGCGAGCAAGAGCGCGCAGGGATTCGTCAGGCGCTTGATGGCCGCGCGACGCCGCTGCTGATACTGGGCGTTGGCACCCGCGAAGGCTCGCCGGTGGTCGAAGAGAACGGCGAATTCTTGAAAGATGCCAAGGGCGCGATTTTCATGCCGCGCCTAGACAGCCCGAGCCTGCGCACCTTTGCCCAAAGTGTGGGTGGGCAGTATCGACAAGCGCGACTCGATGACAACGATTTGCGCAATTTAGGTTTACTGGACGGGCCGCAGCACGTGCGTGACGACGCTCAGACCCTGCGCTTGGACACTTGGTCTGATCAAGGTTATTGGTTGATCTTACCGCTGCTACTGTTAGCCGCGTGCGCAGGTCGCCGTGGCTGGCTGTTTTGCTTGCCATTATTGTTGATGTCGCCTCAACCCAGCTATGCACTCAGCTTCGCTGATCTATGGCTACGACCCGATCAACAAGGTCAACGCCTGCTGGAACAGAAACAACCCTTACAGGCACTTGAGCATTTTAAAGATCCGCTTTGGCAAGGTTTAGCGCTGTATCAAGCCGCAGATTACAAAGGTGCCGCTCAGCGTTTTGCCGAGGTCAACAGCGCCAGTGCGCACTACAATCGCGGTAATGCACTGGCAATGAGTGGCGAACTTGAAGCGTCTATTGACGCCTATGAGCAAGCTTTGGAGTTACAGCCAGACTTGGAAGTCGCAGCGCAAAACAAAGCGTTGATCGAGCAATTGCTAGAGCAGCAGCGCGAGCAGAACACGCCGCCAGACAATAAAACGCCCGAGAATACGGCCGAACCTGAGCCCACCGAGCCATCGGAACACAACAGCAGTGCCACCACTCACGGTGAAAGCGGCCAGCACGAAGAAAGCAGCACCGCCAGTGATCCTGCGGCCGAAGCCAACGCCGATGAATCAAACCAGGCACCGCCCACAGCCTCTACTATGCCTGATAGCGAACGCAGCGATGAATCGACTCAGCTCCCGCCTACCGCCCCTACCGATGAGTTGGACGACGAGCAACATCAGGCGCTTGAGCACTGGCTTAGACAGATTCCTGACAACCCCAGCGAATTACTGCGACGAAAATTTTGGTACGAACAGCAGCAACATCAGGACACGTCTCAATGAATCGCTTCTGCGTTTTACTCTTTTTGCTCTGTTGCTGGACGTTACCGGCCCAAGCACTGGGACTGATCGCCAGTGTTGATCGCGATCAACTCAACTCAGGGGAAACCGTCGAGCTCACCCTTGAGTCCAACGACGCCACATTATTCGGCAAGCCGGACCTGACGCCGCTGGACAATCTTTTTGAAGTGCGCGGCACGCGGCAGGTCAACCAACTGACCACGCTCAACGACGATAACCAAGCCACCACGCGCTGGATTATCACCCTGCAACCCAAGCAAACAGGCAGCGTGACCATACCGTCACTGCAAGTGGGTGATTATCACAGCCTGCCGATCAAGCTGAGCGTGACTCAAAGCAGCACCAGTGATGCCGAACTAGCCCCCGTGTTTATTGAGGCCAGCCTCGATCAACCGAGCGTTTACGTGCAAGCCCAAGCGATATTGACCCTGCGCGTTTACCACTCGGTGGCGCTGTACGACGACAGCAACCTGACGCCATTACACCTGCAAGATGCCATCGTTGAGCAACTGGGCGACTCTCGTACCTATGAAAAACTGATCAATGGCGTGCGCCACGGCGTGATCGAAGTGCGTTACGGCATCTACCCTCAGCACAGTGGCGAAATGCTGGTCCCCGCTCTGACCTTTAGCGCCACACAGGTCGACAGCCAGCCAAACCAAGCCCCCGTGCCCAATAATCCAAAGCCTGGAAAAATGGTGCATGTGGTCTCAGCGCAGATCCCCTTGCAGGTTAAACCCAAGCCTGAAGACTACCCGGCTACGTCAGCTTGGTTACCAGCCCGCAGCCTGAGTTTGAGTGAAACCTGGAACCCCGAGCCGGACCACTGCAAGGTGGGCGACTCACTCACACGAACCTTAACCCTCAAGGCCGAGGGCCTGTCCAGCGCTCAACTGCCGCCGCTGCCTGCAACCGACGTTAATGGTTTGCGGCGCTACCCAGACTTGCCACAGTTGAGCAATCAAGTCACCGATAACGGGATGTTGGGCAGTCGTGAAGAACGTGAAGCGCTGGTGCCAACTCGTATCGGCCAGGTGGAGCTGCCCGCCGTTGAAGTGGTGTGGTGGAACACCCATGAGGACCGACTGGAGCGCAGTTACCTGCCCGCGCGTACTTTGCAGGTCGCAGCTAACGCTAGCTTGGCTGCGCAGATAGCGATAGAAAAAGAACCTGGCGCGTTTAGCGAAGACTCAAGCCTATGGTTGTGGCAGCTCAGCACATTGCTGCTGGCGTGCAGCACATTGATAGGCTTTGGCCTGTGGTGGAGAGCCCGCCGAAAACCGGCAATTATGCGCGCCTCGCAGACCGGTCCAAGCCCGCGAACGCTGCTCGACGATATCAAGCGCGCCAGCCTGGCCAATGACCCGCATGCCACACGCCAAGCGCTCGATGCTTGGGCACGCCAACAACCTGAAACATTAGCCGAAATGGCGGCGCGGTTTGTACTGCTGTCCGATGCGTTGGACGGTCTGAACGGCGCGCTCTACAGCGAAACCGGCCACTACTGGCAAGGTGAAGAGTTGTGGAAAGCGATTCGCAGCATTCCGGCCGCCGAGCGCGAGCACGACGTAAGCAGCGAGGCGAGTAGCCTGCCGCCGCTTTACCCCAAATAATCGCCTAACCGGTGACCTTCCTGTAGGAGTTGCCGAAGACTGCGATCTTTTGATCTTTTAAAGATCGCAGCCTTCGGCAGCTCCTACACGGCATTACCCTTTTCGAACGGATTTTGTTATGCGCCTGTTTCACACCTCCGACTGGCACTTGGGGCAAAACCTCCATGGCCAGGAACGCGACTTCGAACATGCTTGCTTTTTGAGCTGGCTGCTCACCCAACTGGCCACTGTACAACCCGATGTACTGCTGATTGCCGGTGATATTTTTGACACCGTCAACCCACCGGTCAAAGCCCAAGAACGGCTCTACGACTTCATCGTCAGCGCCCATGAACTGCAACCTAAACTGACCATCGTGATGATCGCCGGCAACCACGACTCCGGTTCACGGATCGAGCTGCCTGCGCCCCTGATGCGTCGTTTACGCACCCACGCGCTGGGCCGGGTGTTGTGGCTCGATGACGGCCAACTGGATGCCGAACGCCTGTTAATCCCGCTGCCCGACGCCAGCGGCGAAATCGCCGCATGGTGCTTGGCACTGCCGTTCTTGCGCCCCGCCGAAGTCACTGGCGCCCACTTGGGGGATGACTACCTGCGGGGTATTGGGCAGGTTCACGAATGGCTGATCGAAGCTGCCAACGCCAAACGCACGCCTGGGCAGGCATTAATTGCCATCAGCCACGCGCACATGGCGGGCGGCTCAGTCTCAGAAGACTCCGAACGTAGCTTGATTATCGGTAACGCCGAAGCGCTGCCCGCCAGCTTATTCGGCCCTAGCATCAGCTATGTGGCGCTGGGTCATCTACACAAGCCCCAACGGGTCAATAGCGAAGAGCGTATTCGCTATTGCGGCTCGCCCATCCCGTTGTCGTTTTCAGAGATCCGCTACCCGCATCAGATTCTCGATGTCACACTCGACGGCGAAACTCTGGTCAGCGTCGAAACACGCTTAATCCCCCGAGCGGTCAACCTGCAACGCATCGGCCCCGCGCCGCTGGCAGACATTCTTAGGCAATTGGCCGACCTGCCAGACATTGACCTGTTGGCCGACACCCAGCGGCAACCATGGCTCGAAATACGAATCAAGCTGGATGAGCCGCAGCCTGACTTGCGCCAACAAATTGAAAGCGTCTTGCAAGGCAAAGCGGTGCGTTTAGTGCGCATCAGCGCCGAATACGCGGGCAACGGCAGCCGCAGAGTAGATGACGACACTGCACGGTTAATCGAACTCGACCAACTGACGCCCCAAGAGCTGTTCAGCCGCGCGTGGAAGGACAACTACGGCAGCGACGCCTGCGAGCAAACCCTCAAAGATTTTGCCGTGCTGCTGCAAGACGTTCAGATGGAAGGTGAACAGCCATGAAAATTCTCGCCATCCGCCTAAAAAACTTGGCCTCACTGGCCGGTCCTTTTGAGCTAGATTTCACCGCGGAGCCTTTGGCCAGTGCTGGATTATTTGCCATCACCGGCCCCACAGGCGCCGGTAAAAGCACCTTGCTTGATGCACTGTGCCTGGCCTTATTTGGCGCTGTACCACGTCTGAGCAACACCGGCCGCGACGCCAAAGTCCCGGACGCCGATGGCGAAATCGGCACAGGTGACCCGCGTACCCTGCTGCGCCGAGGCACTGGCGAAGGCTACGCCGAGGTTGATTTTATGGGCATTGATGGCCGTCGCTATCGCGCCCGCTGGGAAGCCAACCGCGCCCGCGAAAAGGCCAATGGCAAGCTGCAAGCCAGTCGTCAAAGCCTACGCGACTTGGACAGCGATCAACTACTGGCCAGTCAGAAAGGCGATTACAAGCAGCAGTTGGAATCCCGCCTGGGCCTCAACTTTGAACAGTTCACCCGGGCCGTGATGCTGGCACAGAGCGAATTCAGCGCCTTTTTAAAGGCCGATGACAACGAACGCAGTGAACTGCTAGAAAAGCTCACCGATACCGCGCTGTACACCCGCCTCGGCAAGCGGGCTTTTGACAAGGCTAAAGAAGCTCGCGACGCCCACAAGCAACTGCATGATCAGGCGCTCGGCGTTACACCGCTCGAACCCCAAGCCCGCGCTGAACTGGACCACCGTTTTAGTGAAGCGCAACAGCAGCTTAAAATCCAAAACGCTCAGCTCAAGCAGCTTGAAGCACAACATACTTGGCTCAAAACCCTGAGTGACCTGCAAAGCCAGCAACACAGTGCTGCCGAACAACTTCAGCAGGCAAACAGCCAGTGGAATAACCAAGCAGAGCAACGCCAGACCCTCGAGGTATTGGAGCAATTAGCGCCCCAGCGCCATCAGTTCATTCGTGTGGCAGAGCTTGAGGTGCAACTGAGTCCGCTGGCGACGCTCATCGCAGAGCAGTTGCAACAGCAAACCGAACTGGAGCAGCATCAAAAGCAACTCGAACTCGCTCTACACACTGCGCAAGAGGCTGCCAGCCTGGCGCAGTCCGATCAGCGAGATAGCGCACCGCAGTTGCAAAAAGCCCATCTTGAGCAAGCCAACCTCAGTCGATTGACTCAAACCCTTCAAGCACAACAAACCCTCAAACAACAAGTTGAGGAGGCCTGTGCAGAAGGTCAAAAAGGCTTAAACGCCCTGCTCGAGCGACAGCAGCAAAGCACAGAACGTTTGGCTCAGATCGCCGCACAACTAGAGCACAGTACCGAGCTTGCACCGCTGACCAATGCCTGGGACGGCTATCGTCGTGGGCTTGCGCAGTTAGTACGCCTGAGTACGACCCTGAACAAAGGCCGCGAAGAGTTACCCGCTCTGGAACAACGCGCCCGCGAGGCAACCCAGCAGCTCACCGAATTGCGCAGCAGTCTGGAGATTTTGTTTGAAGAGGCCGATGCCGAACCACAAGCCATCAACGAGCAAATCCAGACCCTCGGCAGCCTGTTAGCTGACTACCGCCAGCAACAACGGGCCTTTGAAGATTTACAGCGCTTGTGCAGCAGCCAGTCGGCGTTGCAAGCACGCTTAGACGCCTTGCAACTCAAGTTGCAAACCCTGCACGCCGATCGCGAGCAACTGGTCGATCAAGGCACCCGCACCAAGAAAGAATTCGAGGCCGCCGAGCAAGCCTTGCGCGTCACTCAGCAACTGCTAGAACGCCAGCGTCTGGCCCGCAGCGCGAGCGTAGAAGAGCTGCGCGCACAACTGCAAGACGACCAACCCTGCCCCGTCTGCGGCAGCCATGAGCATCCGTATCACCAGCCCGAGGCGTTGCTGCAGAGCCTGTCGCGGTTTGACGAGCAAGAAGAAGCCAACGCTCGTGCGACCGTCGACGCACTTAAAGAAACACTGATTCAGTTGCGTGAAAAGGTCGGTGGCGTCAACGCACAACACCGCGAGCTCTTGCAGCAACATCAACAGATCATCGACGAACAACAGGCACTCGCCCCAAGCCTAGAGGCGCATGCGCAGTATTCACAATGGCACGCACAAGACCCGGCCGAACGTGACGCTTGGCTGACTAAGCGCTTAAGCCAACTGCAACACAGCATCCATCAGGACGAACAGCGGCAAAGCATATTGCTGGCTCTGCAAAAAGAAGCCGCCACGTTGCAACAGCAACTCCAACGCGGCACCGAAGCCAGTCAGCAAGCGAGCCTGCAACTCAGCGAGCAGCAACAACACCTCAAGGCAGATACCCTGCGTTTTGATGAGGAACTGGCTGGGTTCACCAGCCTGCTACCTGAAACCACCGTGGCGGCGCTGCGCGAGAATCCTTCTGCCAGCTTTATGGCACTTGATCAGCAAGTGACCCATCGGCTGGAGCAATTGGATCAGCAGCGTGATGAACAGTCTGAACAGACCGAACGCGCCAGCCGCATCGAACGTGAACAGTACCAGCAAGCCACTCAAACCGAACAACGCGAAACCCTGCAGCGCAGCGTGGCCGAATTGCTCGACCAGCAGCACACAGCTGAGCAAGCGCTCAAGCAATTGCTCGGTGAACACCACAGTGTCGAACACTGGCAGCAACAACTCGAACAGGCCGTTGAGCAGGCTCGCCACGCCCAAACCCAAGCCAGCGAAGCCTTGCAAACAACCGCCAACCAACGGGTAAAACTGGCCGCCGAGCTGAAGGCGCAGCAAGAGCGGCTGCACGCGCTGCAACATGAACACGCAGCCTTAAGCGCCCAAGTCGAGCAGTGGCGCGCCCAGCACACCGCGCTCGACACGGCCCGGCTGCAACAATTGATCAACTTCGACGACTCGCACATCCGCGACCTGCGTCAGCAGTTGCAGGCCAGTGAAAAAGCCGTAGCGCAAGCCCGCGTCCTACTGCAAGAGCGCGAGCAACGCCTCAGCCAGCATCAGGCTCAGGCCAATGGCAACCTCGACGCCGTTGCACTTGATCAAGCACTGAGTGGGCTGAACGTCTTAATTCTGGCCAGCGAGCAGCAGGCGGCAGAATTGCGGGCACAACAGGCTGAGGACCAGCGCCGCAAAGACGCCAATCAAGCGCTAGCACAACGCATCGCTCAGGCGTATGACGAATGGCAGCGTTGGGCGCGCTTGAGCGACCTAATTGGCTCGGGCACGGGCGACAAATTCCGCAAGATCGCTCAAGCCTATAACCTCGATTTATTGGTACATCACGCCAACGTTCAACTGCGCCAACTGGTTAAGCGCTATCGCCTCAAGCGCGGCGGCAGCATGCTCGGGTTATTGGTGATGGACATTGAAATGGGTGATGAACTGCGCTCAGTCCACTCACTGTCTGGTGGGGAAACGTTCTTGGTATCGTTGGCTCTGGCCTTGGGCCTGGCGTCGATGGCTTCAAGTACCTTGAGAATTGAGTCGCTGTTTATCGACGAAGGCTTTGGTAGCCTTGATCCTGAGTCTTTGCAGTTGGCAATGGACGCACTTGATGGGCTGCAAGCCCAAGGGCGCAAGGTTGGAGTAATTTCCCACGTGCAGGAAATGCATGAGCGCATCCCGGTACAAATCCAAGTAAGACGCCAAGGTAATGGTTTGAGCACGTTGGAGGTCAAATGATCGGTCACGTGCTGTATTCCTTCCGCCGTTGCCCGTATGCCATGCGCGCGCGTATGGCGCTGCGTTACAGCGGCGTGGCGTTGTCGATCATTGAAGTCAGCCTAAAAGCCAAACCTGCCGAGATGCTGGCACTCTCGCCCAAAGGCACCGTGCCGGTGCTGGCCTGTGCTGATGGGCAGGTTATTGAACAAAGCCTGGAGATCATGCTCTGGGCGTTGGCTCAGCATGACCCGGACCACTGGCTTGGGCCAGACAGTAGCGCGTTGATCGAAGAAAACGACCAAGTCTTCAAGGGCAGTCTGGATCGTTACAAATACGCGATCCGCTACCCGGAGCACCCGATGGAGCATTATCGGGCGCAAGGCGCTGAATTTTTGCAGCGGCTGGAAGACAGACTCGAACAGACGCCCTATTTGGCTGGCGGCACATTGAGCTTGGCAGACGTGGCGCTCGCACCGTTTATACGCCAGTTCGCCCATGTGGATCGCCAATGGTTTACCGAAGCGCCCTACCCGCGGCTGAATGCTTGGTTGGAGCGCTTTTTAGCGTCCGAGCTGTTCACCTCAGTGATGCGCCCCGTGTAGCCGATGACGAAGGCTGCGATCTTTTGATGTTGCGCAAGAAGATCGCAGGCTGCGCCAGCGCCTACATAAATTGAGATGCACCCAACTTCCGTGCGCGACAGCGCGGCGTCTGGACGACAGGGAATCTCCTAAGGGTGAACAGCGCCGCAGATACCCACTGCGGCACGTGTTAGGGACGTTGGATGAACTTCACGTCCGAGGGCGCATCCATGGCCAGTTTTTGCAGGGTTTTGCCCAGCTTACCGGTGGCTGGATCACGCTCAAGCACCACGATTTCGTTACTCATCTGGTTGGCGATCAGCAGGAATTTGCCATTGGGGCTCAGGGTAAATTCACGCGGATGATCACCGTCTACCGAGCGCCGCTGGATCTCGTTCAGTTCACCATTCGCCGGGTCAATGGCAAACACCAGAATCTCGTTAGCTTTGCCGCGATTACTCACGTACAGAAATTTGCCATCGGCTGAGGCATGCAAGGCACCGGCGGCTCGGTTCTGCGCAGGCATGCCACGAGCCAAGTCCACAGTCTGACGCTGTTTGAGCTGACCGTTGTCATAGTCAAACACAAACACTTGAGCACTCATTTCAGTGGTCAGGTACGCGTGCTTGCCATCGTTGGAGAACAGCAAGTGACGCGGCCCGCTACCCGGTGGCAATTCAATTGCCTCGGGCGTGGAGGCAACTAGGGGATGTTCAGGGTTGGTAGCAGGGTCGTAGCGGTAAACAAAGACTTTGTCTGCCCCCAGGTCACTGGCGAAGACAAACTTGCCGTCAGGTGAGGAAACCACCGAATGCACATGGGCAGACACCTGACGTTCAGGGTTCACCCGGCTCGGCTGATGGCTGCTCATTTGCGTCACGGGCTGCAACTGGCCATCGAAACTGATCGGCAGCACTGCCAAGCTGCCACCTGGATCGACGCCCACCCCGTAGTTGGCCACAAACAGGAACTTTTCATCACCACTGAGGCTGGAATGCGTCGGGTTTTCGCCCAACGTTTTAACCTGACTGAGCAGGCGCAACTCGTGGGTCGAGGGGTCAATCGAAAGACTGCTGACGCGCCCTACTACGTCAGACTGACCCTGGCCATTCTCATTCACCACAAACAGACGGCTCTGATCTTTAGACAAGGTCAGCCAGGACGGGTTGGCTGCCTTGAAAACCTGCAACGGCTCAGGAGTAATGCGCCCCTTCTGGCTGTCGAACTGCAGGCGGTAAATGCCTTGGCTTTTACCTTGAGTGTAAGAACCCACCAGCAGTTCAGGGTCGCGCTCAGGCGCTGCGCTGGCCGACATCGCCCCCACACTTGAGGCCATCAGCAAGGGCAACCATTTAAGCTTCATTCGCTACCTCATGTTCATCGTCTTCGTTGCTTGCGGACCAAGCTTTTACGCAAATCAACCGGTGTTCGCCCGAGTCGCCAGTTAGCGTCCAGCTTTGCAACGGTTCGTCAAACACCGCAGCATCTACCTGTTGCAGCGTAAAGCTCCAGCGCTTGTTCGCCCGACCGTCCATGGCCTGAATGAGGAGCGTGTCGTCATCCACAGAAAACTCAAAAGCATGCAACCCGTCGATTTCCAGCATATCGCTGGTTTCAAGGGCTGCGCGCAAGGTCTGGTTTGAATCGCTCATTAATCAATCACCTGTTAGAAAGGCGCAATGATAGGTCAAACCTGCACGCAGGTTAAGGCAGGCTTAGATCACTCGGTCAGGCGGCACTTGGCCGTTAAGCGCGCACTGCAGATTATGGGCTGCGGTGCGCGCCATTAAGGCTCTGGCTTCGACGGTTGCCGAGCCGATATGAGGCAAGGCGGATAACCGGCTCAAGCGCAGCAGAGGCGAATCTGCGGGTAAAGGCTCTTGGGCAAATACGTCAAGCCCGGCAGCGCGAATCCCGCCGCGTTGTAACACCTCAATCAACGCAGTCTCATCCACCACTGGCCCGCGGGACACGTTAAGGAAAATGCTGTGCGGCCCCATCTTGGCAAACTCGCGGGCGCCGATCAGCTGTCGAGTGTTGTCCGAGAGCGGCACGCACACACAAATAAAGTCGGCTTGCGCCAACAATTGATCTAACTCAAGCCTTTGCGCGCCCAACTCCTGCTCTAACGCCGGTTTATTCGATTGCCCGCTGTAAACGATGGACATACCAAAGCCAAAATGACCTCGCCGAGCGATAGCCGCCCCAATGCGCCCCAAACCGATGATGCCCAGGCGTTTGCCGTGAACATCGGTGCCAAACATCGACTCGGGGATATTTTTTTCCAACCATTGGCCCCGACGCACCCAATCCGCCATTTCCAGTGCGCGACGGGCCGTCATCATCAACAACAGGAACGCCGTGTCGGCGGTAGTTTCCGTGACCGCATCCGGGGTGTTCGTCAGACCTATGCCGCGCTCGCGCAAATACGCCAGGTCGTAGTTGTCATAACCGGCCGAGACGCTGGCGATCACTTTAAGGCGCGGCGCACGCTCCAGCAGCTTTCGGTCCAGCTTAAGGCTCGCGCCCAGCATGGCGTCGGCTTCAGCCAGAGCAGCCATAAAGCGTTGCTCATCCGCACCCAGCGGGTCCAGGCAATAGGTCACGTGATAGAGGTTATTAAGTTCAGCCAGCACGTGCTCTGAAGACACCCGACTGAAAATAAGCAGATTAGGCTTCATGTTCGCTCCCATTAAACGGCTCATTGATTAACCCGGTAGTAACGGGCAGGAATCCCCCAGATCACCAGCATCGTGGCCAACACACAGACGCCACTCAACACGTAAAGCGCTGGGGTGGCGCTGCCGCTCAGGTCTTTAATACGGCCCACCATAAAGGGCGCGATGACACCGCCCAGTTGGCCCAGCGAGTTGATCAGCGCAATCCCGGCAGCAGCCGCTAAGCCAGTGAGAAAGCGCGGAGGGATCGTCCAGAAAATCGGCATCCAGGCGATGATGCCGGTCATGATCATGCTCATGCCCACCATCAATGGCAGTAACTGGCCTGGGAACCAGGCGCACAGTAGATAGCCCGCGGCGGTCAGCAAGGCGCAACCGGCCATGTGCCAACGGCGCTCGGCACGTTTGTCGGAGCTGTAACCGATCATTAGATTGCCTGCGGCGGCGATCAGATAGGGAATCATGGTCAACAGGCCAATATCGAATGTGTCAGCCACGCCTGCGCTTTTGATCAGTTGCGGCATCCAAAACAGCAGCCCAGTCAACGCCATGACCAAACACAGATAAATCACCGACATCACGTAAGTGGTGGGCAGTTTCCAGACATCGGCAAAAGAGCTGGAAGACTCAGGTTTCGGCTCGCTGGCCATGCGCTCCAGCATCACCTTTTTCTCATCGGCCGATAACCAGTGTGCGTCTTCAATCTTGTCACTGAGCAGCCACAGCACCACAAACCCCAACACCACCGAAGGCAAACCTTCCAACAGGAACAGCCACTTCCACCCAGCCAGCCCGTAAACCCCGTCAAAGTGACCGAGGATAAAACCAGCTAATGGCCCGCCGACAATCCCGCACAGGCAGATAGAGCTTTTGAAATAAGCATTCACTCGCGCCCGGCGATTGCCCGGATACCACTGCGTGAAGTAATACAGCACCCCCGGAACAAACCCGGCTTCCATCACACCGATGAGGAAACGCAAGGTGTAGAACCAGAATTCGTTGTGCACAAACATCATGCACGCCGACGTAATGCCCCAAGTCACCATGATGCGGGCGATCCAGACGCGGGCACCGATCTTATGCAGCAGTACATTGCTCGGCACCTCGAACAGGAAGTAGCCGACGAAAAACAAGCTAGCCCCTAGCCCATATACGGTTTCGCTAAACCCTAGATCACTTTGCATCTGCAATTTAGCGAAGCTGATATTGACCCGGTCTAGGTAGGCAAACAGAAAGCACACAATAAACAGCGGGATAATCCGCCAGTTCACTTTGCGGTACAGCGCATCGTCCAGTGATTGCGTGGTCGATAGAGTTTCAGCAGTCATGGCGCACCTGTGATTATTTTTTTAAGGTGTTGCAAAGCGCCTAGATACCAGCATTTCCAGGCGTCAATCGCTGCGGGTGATCCAAGTTGTCGGTTTACAGCGTGCCCATAGCGCCGGGCTTGAACACCGCATCTACCGGCTCAATGCCGTTGATCAGAGGCGCGCCGAACTCCGTTTGGCTAATTTCAAAAAAGTCGCCTGGCTGTGTGCGGATACCGGCGGCAAACGATAGGGTGGCGGTGCCGAAAAAGTGGATGTGCACATCGCCGGGGCGTAAAAATTGGCGGTACTTGAAGTGGTGGTATTCGAGGTTTTCCACGCTGTGGCACATGTTCTCTTCGCCACTGAGAAATTCGTTTTCCCACAATACTTGGCCGTCACGGATGATCCGGCTGCTGCCCGCCAAATGTTGCGGCAACTCGCCCACGCGCAACTCAGGCCCAAACGAGCAACTGCGCAGTTTGGAATGCGCCAGGTACAGGTAGTTCTTGCGCTCCATCACATGGTCGGAGAACTCGTTACCCACCGCAAAGCCCAAGCGGTAGGGCTTGGCGTCGTGACCGATCACATAAAGGCCGCCGATTTCTGGCTCTTCACCCGCATCTTCGGCAAACGGCGGTAACGGGAACGCCGCACCAGGACGCACCACCGTGCTGCCATCGCCTTTGTAGAACCATTCCGGTTGCACCCCTGCATGCCCGCTATTCGGTTTACCGCCCTCCACGCCCCATTTGAAGATTCGCATGGTGTCGGTCAACGCGGCCTCATCACCGGCCTGTTGATGCATTTTGTCCCGCGCCGAGGCGCTTCCCAAATGGGTCAGACCCGTGCCGCTAATCAGCATGTGCGCCGGGTCTGGATGATCCAGTGGCGGCAGGATTCGCAATTCGCTAAGCAGTGCTGGGTAGTCATGGGTGTCCCCCAGACCGTGTGCCTGTACTTGCTGCGCCAGGTCGGTGGCCGCCTCGATTGCCGCCAGCGCCAAATCGCGCACGCTGGTTGCGCCCTGCACTTCGCGCACCTGATCGGCCGTCACGACACCGACGCGTCGCTCACCGTTGTTCAATTCAAACTGTACTAAACGCATAGTCATTCTCTCTCTGGGTATTCGATTCAGGAGTGGCGAGCCGAGCGGGCGCTGGCTGCATATTCGTTAGGGTTGAGTGCGTATTTACGCTCAAGCAGGTGGTAAACCACCCAGGTCAGGCACAACCCGAAGACCATCACCCCCGAGAGGAAATACAACCCGGAGGCCAAGTTGCCGGTGTATTCCTTGAGGGCGCCGATCGCGAACGGGCCGAGATAACCGCCAAGGTTGCCCACTGAGTTGATTAGAGCAATGCCGGCTGCGGCGCTGGCACCGGCAAAAAATCGGCCGGGCAACGTCCAGAAAATAGCGGTGCAGGAGAATAACGAGAAAGCCACCAAACACAGCGCCGCCAGTTGCAGCACCGGTATCGTCGACCAAGCACTGGCAAATAAGCCGATAGCACCCAGCACATACAGCACGGCCAGATGGCCATAACGGTCATTCAGGCGGTCGGAACTGCGCGGAATAATCAGCAAACCGAGAATGCCGAAAATGTACGGCACCGACGACACAAAACCGGTGGTCAAGTCGCTGCCGCCAAACTGTTTGATTAAGGTCGGCAACCACAAGCCCAAACCGTAAATGCTCAAGGTCACGGGCAGGTAGAACAACGCTAACAGTAAGACCCGCTTGTCTTTCAAGGCATGCAGCGGATTGCCGTGGCGGGTCTGCCCATAGGCTTGCAAGTCCTTTTCCAGCTCACCGACCAGCCAGTCTTTCTCGCGTTGGTCCATCCAGTTGACCTGCTGCGGGCCGTCCGGCAAATAGCGCAGAACCGGCCAGGTCAACAGCAACGCGGGCATTCCGATCACGATAAACAGCCATTGCCAGCCATGCAGGCCCAGCACACCTTCCATGCCCAGCAAACCACCGGACACGGGGCCGGTGATCATCATGGCAATCGGTTGCGAGAGGATAAACAAGCCTAAGATCTTGCCGCGGTGGCGCACCGGGAACCACTGGGTGATGTAGTACAGCACCCCAGGGAAGAACCCCGCTTCAGCCACACCCAGTAAAAAGCGCATCACATAGAAGCTGTGCGGCCCTTGCACAAAGGCCATACCAATGGTGATTGCGCCCCACGTCAGCATGATCCTGGCGAACCAGCGTCGAGCGCCAAAGCGCTCCAGCATCAGGTTGCTAGGGATCTCCATCAGGAAATAGCCGATAAAAAACAGCCCCGCCCCCAAACCATAGGCGGCATCGCCAATGCCGATATCCGCGCCCATGTGCAACTTGGCAAAGCCCACGGCAGAGCGGTCTACGTAGGCGATGAGGTAGAGCAGGATCAGAAAGGGAATCAGTTTGAGCGTGATACGACGAATAAGCCTGAGTTCTTGGCTCATGAGATCGGTCTCCCATTGTTTTTGTTATGCACCTTTGGAGTGGCCTCGGGTGCATAAGCACCTGGATCAGCTCTCAGTCGACCGGACTATATAGTAATACTATTCACGCAACAACTCTTCCAATAAGGCATAAATGGCGCTAATTTAGCAGCATCTAAATCAATTAGTCATACAATAAGAGAAGCAGCCATGTCTGATAAAAACCCTCCTCTACGTTCCGCCCAATGGTTTGGCAGCGCTGATAAAAATGGCTTTATGTACCGCAGTTGGATGAAGAACCAAGGCATCGCTGACCATCAGTTCCAAGGCAAACCGATCATTGGCATTTGTAATACGTGGTCTGAGCTGACTCCGTGCAATGCCCATTTCCGCACCATCGCTGAGCATGTAAAGCGCGGAGTGATTGAAGCGGGCGGCTTCCCGGTGGAGTTCCCAGTGTTCTCAAACGGTGAATCGAACTTGCGTCCGACTGCCATGCTCACCCGTAACTTGGCGAGCATGGACGTTGAGGAAGCCATTCGAGGCAACCCGATTGACGGCGTTGTGCTGCTGACAGGCTGCGATAAAACCACCCCCGCTCTGCTGATGGGCGCTGCCAGTTGCGACGTGCCCGCCATCGTGGTGACCGGCGGACCGATGCTCAATGGCAAGCACAAAGGCAAAGACATCGGCGCTGGCACCATCGTCTGGCAAATGCACGAGTCGTATAAGGCGGGCACTATCAGCCTTGATGAGTTCCTGTCGGCTGAAGCGGGCATGTCGCGCTCGGCCGGCACCTGCAACACCATGGGCACGGCATCGACCATGGCGTGCATGGCCGAAGCGTTAGGCACCTCGCTGCCGCACAATGCGGCGATTCCGGCAGTCGATTCGCGCCGCTATGTGTTGGCCCACATGTCTGGGATGCGTGCAGTACAGATGGTGCGTGAAGACTTGCGCCTGTCTAAAGTGCTGACCAAAGAAGCCTTCGAGAATGCGATCCGGGTGAATGCGGCCATCGGCGGTTCGACCAACGCGGTGATCCACTTAAAAGCCATTGCTGGCCGCATCGGCGTCGATTTGGAATTGGACGACTGGACCCGTATCGGCCGTGCTACCCCGACGCTGGTTGACTTGCAGCCTTCAGGCCGATTTTTGATGGAAGAGTTCTACTACGCGGGCGGCCTGCCTGCAGTGTTGCGTCGTATGGGCGAAAACAACCTCATCCCGCACCCAGATGCTCTGACGGTCAATGGCAACAGTCTGTGGGAAAACGTCAAAAATTCACCTATTTATGGCGATGACGAAGTGATCCGCGCCATTGACAACCCGCTGGTGGCCGACGGCGGTATCTGTGTACTGCGCGGTAACTTGGCACCACTCGGTGCGGTACTCAAACCCTCGGCCGCCACCCCGGCCCTGATGAAGCACCGTGGGCAAGCCGTGGTGTTTGAAAACTTTGACATGTACAAGGCGCGGATCAATGACCCGGAATTGGAGGTCACCGCCGACTCGATTCTGGTGATGAAAAACTGCGGGCCCAAAGGTTATCCGGGTATGGCCGAAGTCGGCAACATGGGCTTACCGGCCAAACTTCTGGCTCAGGGCGTGACGGACATGGTGCGAATTTCGGATGCTCGCATGAGCGGCACCGCTTATGGCACCGTGGTGTTGCACGTCGCCCCAGAAGCCGCCGCCGGTGGGCCATTGGCTGGTGTTCAAGAAGGCGATTGGATCGAGCTGGACTGCGCAAGCGGACGTTTGCATCTGGACATTTCGGACGCGGAATTGGCTGCGCGTCTGGCTGCCATTGAACCGCCACAACATCAGTTGATTGGCGGTTATCGTCAGCTCTACATCGACCATGTTATGCAGGCCGACCAAGGCTGCGACTTTGACTTCTTGGTCGGCTGTCGCGGTTCAGAAGTGCCCCGCCACTCACACTGATAACGTCAATAGCGGGGCTGCACCTTCAAACCCGGCCTCGCAGCGCTTTGAACCTAAGCGTGAGGCGCGGGTTTATTCGGTGCCTGTTATGATCGACGCTTTTCATCGACAGGATCGGCCCGCGCCCAATGGATTACCGTCAACCTTCCGAACGCAAAAGTATGCACGCGCGCATCGTTCAAGAACTCGGCATGCAGATTGTTTCCGGTCGTTTTAAACCCGATGACAAACTGCCCGCCGAAGCCTTGCTCTGCGAAGACTATGCAGTCAGCCGCCCGGTGCTGCGCGAAGCCACGCGGGTCTTGGTGGCCAAAGGGCTGGTGTATTCCAAACCGCGCGTGGGCACGGTGGTCAAGGCTCGCCGTGAATGGCACATGCTCGACCCGGATGTATTGCACTGGCTGATGCAAAGCTCACCGCAAAATGAGTTTTTTGCCTTGCTGACCAGTGTGCGCAGCATTATCGAACCCGCAGTCGCCGCTCTCGCCGCTCAACATGCGACAGATGAGGAAGTGGCGTTGATCCGTGAGGCGTATGAGCGCATGGAGCGTGCGCAGAGCCCCGAAGCCCTGTTGCAGCCAGACCTGGACTTTCACAGTCGGATTGCCGATGCGACCCACAATGACTTACTGGCCAACCTGTGCAACATGCTATCACTGGCGTTGCGTGAGGCGCTCAAGCACTCCAATCAACGGCCCAACTTGCATGAGTTAGCGTTGCCCCGGCACAAAGCGATTTTGACGGCGATTGAAAATCACGACGCGCTGGGCGCACGGCATGCCACGTTGGTGCAGTTGGATGATGCGCGCACAGCGTTGGATGTGGTGTTGGGACGGGATTGATTCAGCGCTTACTGAAAACCAGCCGATTGCGCCTTAATCATCAGTTGGGCCCCGTCCCTTCTCATCCGCGTTTGTCTTTTATTGTTCGTCAAGCGGCAAAAAGTGCTCGGTTAGCATCTTTTGGCTGATGATCCCGTAGTACACCTGAATGGGCACGCGCCCTCGTTTAGCTTTAGCGTCTTGCGCAGGCTGGCTGTCATAACGTTGGGCCGCCAGCTTGAAGTGGGCGGCCTGCACATCCTGCGCAGGGCTGTTGAGTTCTTTGTAATGCAAGTGGGCATACCAGAGCACTTTACCCTCGGTGTTTTTGACTTCATATTCCTGAACAAAATCCTGGCGTTCCCCCTGCATCGCGACCCTTTGGTTGATTTTGGCAATACTGACATGCTTGCGTTCGAGCAGCGATTCCACTACAGCCGCTGTGGGCGGTAACGAGAGCAGGATGGCTAGCCCCTGTTCGCGCAGGTAAGCGGCTCCGTTTACGAGGCGCTTGAGGTACATCTGCACCGTTCCCGGTTTCGGGTTCTCCACGGGTTTCTCATTGGGCGTCGCCCTTTTGATTTCAACCTCCAGCGCATCCAGCTTTTGTGCGTACCGATCTAGGATTTCTTCAAGCTCAAGGGGGAACTTGGAACGCTTGGCATAACCTTTAACCCGCCGGATTTGAGCGTTTACGTTGTCCACTAGCTTATTGGCTTCAGCCTTCAACACTGTCAGCGGTCGTATCGGTAAAACTACTGGAGTGGGTTCTACTTCAACCCATTGATTGGGCGCAGTCTCTGTAAAGACAACAGTCGGTTGAGCAGAGCCTACTGCACCTTGGGCCTCAGTGCTTGGTAGGCCCCCAACATCGACAACCTCGGCCTCTCCTTGACCCAACCCCTTTCTCAAGGAGCCAATCAGGATGCCTTTTTTACGGGTGCGAACGATTTTACGGGTGTAGGTCGCAACGCGAGCAGGTGTAGCTTGAACAGGAAGCCATTCGGTCTCAGGGTCGCTTTGCTCTTTCAACATCTCATCTGCGCGAACATCCAGCTCTCTGATTACTGAGAGCAGCTGTTCAAATGCAACTGAGTTTATGCTCGCGCTGGCTTCATCGCGGAATATGGCCAGTACATCTTCCGTTCTGGCATAGCGCTCCCGAATGCTTTCAAGCACCTCTGTGCGCTCTACAATGCTGAACAATGCCTCATTTTCCAGTTCATATTGAGTCAGCGCAGTCAAATGCAGTGAAAACAGTATCTCTCTCAATTGACTCCACTCGTCACTACCGAGTGTCGTCATCACCAACTCAGAAAATGTGGTCAATTGATAAGCTCGACACATCACCGCAGAACGGCTATGTATGCTCCCAGTACGGTCATAGTGAACATAATATTTTTGGGCATCTAACGCCGCCGCTCGACCAAATTTTGGTATATCCCGTAGTTTATTGACCAGGCCTTTCAGCTCTTGAGAGTAACCCGCTGCCTTATCCCATGAACTATTTATAAATGGGCTATCTTTTTTATAAGCCTCCGACTCCAGCACCTCCATATTGACCGGTCCGCCCTCTGAACTAAATACACTGGGGTATCGGTCGTGATAAACAACCACTAAACCGGAATAAGCATCAAACAGGTTACTTGTCAGCCGTATCAGATATTTATAAAAGCCCACTAATTGAGCCAGGTCGTTGTCTTGCGCCAATAATGTCTGCTTCTCAAGAAACCACGCCAGCGAATTCTCATACTCCGGCTTTTGACGTTCCATTACCTCGATGTATTTTTCTAATGCAGACTGCCGTTCAGTTGAGGTTGCGGTATTGCCTCCCTCTTTTTTATTCGCTTTTTCACTGGCCTTTTCTACAACGGCTATTTCTTCCTCCATCACCTTGGTGCGCTCGTTATAACGCATCAACTTTTCACGCAATTCTCCAAAGCGTTTTAAACGTTGCTCTTTTTTGATATCAAGCCGGGTCGTTGGGCCTCCACCTCGCAGCCTAATCCGCAAGTCATACGTCCAGATGCCCGCTTCATTGCCGATAATGCTGGGGCCTCTATCGGAAGGATTATTCGGATTAACCAATATCACGCCTTCTGCTTCTAACTGAATTCGGTAATTAACCTCCTGAATCCTGACAAATAGTTTTCCGTCTGACTTTTGCAAACCTTTATAAGGCCCCTTATCAATATACTCCACCTGCGTCAGGTTTGACTTAATGCTATTACGTTCCAACCAACCACGTTGCCAATCAGCAAGTTTTTCTTGCGAAGCACTAAACCACGCAAAGTCCAAGTGCGTATAATTATCACCCACTGGAATCTCTTGAGTGTAATAGCTGGCAACAATAGCAACGGGGGAGCGAACAACACTCGGTTTAACTGCATCAGGCAACAAAAAGATATTAGCCTCATTAACGGTCAATAGAGGCTGCGGGTTATTGGTGCGCACATGCAAAAGTGCCAATGCACAATTGAATATCAAATCGATTATGGCTGATGTTTTGTCCTGCTCATTCTGCGAGCGCAACGCCTCAATATCATTATGCACTGCCAAGTAGGTTATTCCGACCCCCGCAATAATACGTAAAGGCCCGGTTAATGGCAGATTGGGCACAATAGAACTGAACAAGAGCCACCCGCCGGTGATTATTGATTGCCAGCATTGTTCCACGTTGGACACTGTTTGCCGGTCAGCCAGGGTACTCAATGTGTTAACCATGTCCATGTACAACTCGTTATATTCAGAGCCCTGATCCACCGCCACCGTCGACAGTTTTGCGGCCCCGGCGGGCACCGGGAATGACTGATCACCATGAACAGATGTAGACGCTACATTCAGGCGATAAAAACCTCCAGCTTCATAGATCTTGCGTGTCGACGATGGCAGCCACGCCAACACCGTTTCCTGCAGCGCTCCAGGAGTAGCAATCGCAGTGAATACCGAAGCCCAGGTTGGATATTCAACCAGCGGCTCATCGTGAAAAGGACGATAAAGCACATGACATCCATTTTTTTCATCCTGTGGCCCTATCAGAAACATCCCGGGCACCGAGTGGGCGGCCACACCGGGCGTTGAAAGAAAGGCCAAATGCCTGATCACAATTTTGTCTTTGTCGACAAAACGTTTTTCAGGATCAAAGCTCATCAAAGCCTTGACCACTCGATATCCGCGTTGCGTGAAATGGTATAACCGACGGACCTTGCACTCCAATGCCTGTAACGGAAGGTGCGCAATCAATTCTTCAGCGTAAAGCCGCGCACGACGCTTAATCTCTTCAGGGGAGCTGAGCAAGCACGCCCGGATCCATTGAGGATAGACTTTCCCAATATTGACCTTGTGGACCAATCGCTTGATGTAATCCGGGGTCATCCACCAATCTTGAATCAGTTGGGCTTTGGCATGGCCGATTGTCATTCGACCGCTACGAATGGCAGACAGGTTTTCAATGGCCAGTTGCGTCAAAGTCATGGTGTATGGATTGAGCGTTCCAATCGTACCCTCCCCCCCTGGCCCCAACGGATCGATAAACGTCAGTAAAATATCATCAGGGTCATAGCCTGGAGCTTGGGGTTGATCAATCTGCATCTGTATCCGCAATTCATTGACTGCACTGGTGTGTAGATCTGGAACATCGTCGGTAAAACGCTTTCCATTTGCCCGTTCATGACTGCTGGCCACTGCAATTAAATGTGAACGGTAAGCAAAGCGATCAGCCTGCGAGGCATTTTTCAGCCAGCTAGGAAGACGAGAGTTGATCAGCGCAACATCTGATTGCTGTTCAAGCCCCACATTGACGAAGACCGCTGCCGCGTTAGTGAGGGCCTTTACACGCCGTTCCAATTCGACCAGAGCTAAGGGCTGACTCAGGCCCTCTATCGCATCCAGTTGACGCTCCAGCACGCACAAGGCCTGCGCCTCCAAAAAACTGGTGCCAGGCTCATACATCACGCAGCGGACTTCATCAACGTGGTATTTAGAGGTTAATTGCATGCTCCAAGACCGGGTGAAAAGATTCATGTCAGAAAACCACTCAATCTTTCCTGCAACGGTGCAATAACAATAAGTGCTCTGCCCACCATTGATGTTTTTAATAAGGATATCCGGAATTAATACACGGCTTACTTCCCCTCCTACAAGTCTGGCGGACACGTTAAAAACTTTGGTTTTTGGATCAAGGCCAGACGAAATCCGTCGCTCATTACGATACGGAAAACGCAGTACTTGAAACACCACATTGCGTTGATAGTCAGATAGATTGGGGGTAGTGCTGTTACTAATCAGCAACTGGTCATGAATGACTTGAGCAAGCCATTGCAGCCGAGTCGGCCCAGCACTGCTTGGCTGATTCCAAAATGTAATAAGCGCTTGCTGTAGTGACGCTTGCCATATCTCGATCACATCCAGTAATACCGGTTCAATCGCACTCATAGGCTCAAGCGAAGTAAAACCACTGGCAGGCGGCACGCTGGCACTCACCGCGACATAACATTCGGTAGGCTTGTAATACCTGTAGTTGAGCGATTTTCTATTGGCAACATGCTCCAGCACTACGTCAATCAATAAACGATATCGCGGGCTTGCCAGCGTTTTACCTCCGCCATCGACTGTCAGTACAACGTATGTCTGTGCCAGATTGAAGGTGTGCTGTCTGAACAATTGGCTCAGGCGTGTGAGCAATAATTGCGTCACCACCGAACGTACTGTTGGCCGAAATTCAAACTGCGCGGTCACGGCTTGCTGAATGATCTGAGTTGCATACAGCGGCAATGGTGATGGTGATGGTGATTGATCTGAGTTGAACATGACTACTTCCTTGTATTGAGTGCTGGACAGCACTCATCTAATAGGAAGATTTACAGCGTTCGGCGCAGAAATATGCGGTAGCAGGTTATTGAGTTGACAGCGCTCAGAACGAATCTTCAATCGGCTAACGCAAGCGAGATCAATCCAGCCTTATCGTTGCCATTGATCTTGCAGATCAAGGACGACTTCAAGGGCATCGTCGAATCTGTGCAGGCAATAGATGGTTTGAGCTGGCAGCCGACAAGTGTTAACTGCCACAGGCTGCAGCAGTTAACACACGAATGGGAAGGGCTTTACGCCAAGCTTTTGCTCACCACCTCAAACACATCACTCGACAACTCGCCCGAGTTACGAATGCGCTCCAGCTCAGCTTTCATCAACGCCTGGCGAGCGCTGTCATATTTTCGCCAGCGGGTCAAAGGTGCCAATTGCCGTGAGGCGATTTGCGGGTTGAGTCGGTTGAGTACGATCACCAGGTCTGCCAAGAAGCGATAGCCTGAGCCATCGGCGGCATGGAAGTTAACAAGGTTCTGCCCGGCAAAGGCACCGATCAACGCCCGTACCTTGTTCGGGTTTTTCAGGGTGAACGCGGGGTGTTCCATCAGCTGTTGAACTCGCTGCAAGCCACCCGGCAGCGGGCTGGCCGCTTGTACGCTGAACCATTGGTCCATGACCAGCGGGTTGTCTTTGAAATGCTCGGCAAAGCTGGCCAATGCCTGAGCTTTTTCTGCTTCAAACGGTGAGTTGACCAAAATCGCCAGCGCATTTAGACGCTCGGTCATGTTGTCGCTGTGATCGAACTGTTCCAGCGTCGCCGCCACAACTTCAGGCTTGGCGCTGAGGCTCAGGTACGACAGCGCAATGTTTTGAAGGCCGCGACGGGCGAAATGTTCATCTTCAGCTACATACGGCGTGGCCTTGGACACGTCACGGTTAGCCTTATAACGCGCCAACAATTCGTCATACAAACTGTCGGCCAATTGCTGGCGAGCAAATTCACGTGCCGCGTGAATAGCATCGACATCAGCCACTTCGCTGATTTCAGTCAGGTACGCTTCACTCGGCAGCGATAGCATTTCAGCCACCATCGCCTGATCCAGCTCAGGATTAGTCAATACACTGCGCAACGCTTCAACCAAACGAAGATCCATGACCAGCGTTTCGCCGCGCTGGTATTGGCCAATCAACGCCTGCAATACCTGCACCGACAACTGCTGACCCGCATCCCAACGATTAAAGCCATCGGTGTCGTGTTGCATCAGAAACACTAACTGGTCACTGCTGTAGGCAAACTGCAATTTGACCGGCGCCGAGAATCCACGCAGCAAGGACGGCAGCGGTTTTTCAGTGATGCCAACAAACGTAAAGGTTTGCTCAGCCTCAGTCACTGACAACACGCGACAGGTGTCTACGGCGGCTGACTCGTCGGCCAGTTGCAATGGCAGTTCTGCACCTTGGGCGTTCAGCAGGCCCAGTTCTACGGGGATCACAAACGGCAGTTTTTCAAGTTTGTCCGGGGTTTGTGGGCAGCTTTGGGTGAAGGTCAGGCAGTAGGTTTTCTGCTCAGCGTCGTAATGCTCGCTGACCGCCAGTCGCGGGGTGCCAGCTTGACTGTACCAACGTTTGAACTGAGTCAGGTCAGCGCCATTGGCGTCTTCCATGGCCTTGATGAAGTCATCGCAGGTCACGGCTTGCCCATCATGACGTTCAAAGTACAGATCGCTGCCCTTACGGAAGCCTTCTGCGCCGAGCAAGGTGTGAAGCATGCGCACCACTTCAGAGCCTTTCTCGTACACCGTCAGGGTGTAGAAGTTGGAGATTTCGATAAAGCTCTCAGGGCGTACCGCGTGCGCCATCGGGCCTGCATCTTCTGCAAACTGGTGAGTACGCAGGAAGGCCACGTCTTGAATACGCTTGACCACCCGCGAGTTCATGTCAGCCGAGAATTGGGAATCACGAAATACGGTGAAGCCTTCTTTGAGCGACAACTGAAACCAGTCACGGCAAGTCACGCGGTTGCCTGACCAGTTGTGGAAGTACTCGTGAGCGACAATGGCTTCAACCCGTTGGTGTGCCGCGTCGGTCGCAGTCTCTGCACGAGCCAGTACGGCGCTAGAGTTGAAGATATTGAGGCCCTTGTTCTCCATCGCGCCCATGTTGAAGTCGTTTACGGCAACTATCATGAAAATGTCCAGATCGTATTCGCGGCCGTAGGTTTCTTCATCCCAACGCATCGACTTCTTAAGACTGTTCATTGCGTGCTGGCATTTGTCGATGTTTTCAGGCTCGACGTAAATACGCAGCGCTACCGTGCGCTCAGTCATGGTGGTGAAGGTGTCTTCAACGCACCATAGGTCGCCTGCGACCAGCGCAAACAGGTAGGCCGGTTTTTTAAACGGGTCTTCCCAGGTTGCCCAATGACGACCGTCATCGTCGGGGCCGCTGGCCAGCGGGTTGCCGTTGGATAACAAGATCGGGTAACGGTGTTGTTCAGCCACGACCGTGGTGGTGAACGTGCTCATCACGTCCGGGCGGTCGAGGTAATAGGTGATCTTGCGAAAGCCTTCGGCCTCGCACTGGGTGCAAAACATCGAGCCAGACTTGTACAAGCCTTCGAGCGCGGTATTGGATTCAGGATGGATCTTGACGCTGGTGTCGACCACAAACTGTTCAGCGCTCGGGTGCAAGGTTAAATGGCTATCTGTCAGTTCATAGTCAGCCGAAGTCAGGTCAACATCATCAAGCTTGACTGACAACAACTCCAACTGCTGGCCGTCGAGGGCCAATGCCGGGAAGCCCTCACCGCGAGCCGGGTTGCGGCGCATTACCAGTTGCGCATGAACCAACGTGTGGTCCTCGAACAACTCGAAGGTCAGGTGCGTCTCGTCAATCAGGTAGTCGGGCGCCTGGTAGTCCTTGAGGTGGATCATTTGCGGTTGTTCGGTGCGCATACTGCAATCCTTTTTACTGATGCACGGCCAACTGGTAGGCCGTGTATTTGCGAATATTGATAACGCCGGTGTCGAAGATGAGGTATTGACCTTTAATACCCATCAACGTGCCTTCGACGATAGGGTCTTTATCCAGATTAAAGCTCACGATTTTGCTTGGGTACTGCTCGACCGGGTAGCGAATCTCGATAGGCTCGACGCTATGTAAAGGTTGTACCGCTTGCAGACCAAAACGCTCCTGCAAAATGTGCAGGCCCTCGGCGCAACTGCCAAACAACTGATCACGCACCGCCGCCAGGTCGACGGGGGCTGCATCGCCCTTAAGCAGCGCGCGCCAGTTGGTGCGATCGGCTACTTGGGTGCGGAGCAGGTCTTCGACAAAACCCGACTGCTGACGGGTGGCTACCCGCACAATCGGCAGGGCCTGGCTTGCGCCCTGATCCAACCAGCGAGTGGGCAATTGCGTGGCGCGGGTGATGCCGACTTTGACGCCCGACGAATTCGCGAGGTAGACCACGTGGTCAGTCATGCAGAACTGCTCGCCCCACGACGGCTCACGGCAGGTACCGGCATCGTAATGGCAGCGTTCCGGGCTCATGATGCAAACATCGCACTGGGCCAGCTTGGTCATACAGGGGTAGCAATAGCCCTGACTGAAGCTTTTTTTGGTTTTGCGCCCGCAGTGAGTGCAGTAAATCTCCCCCAAAAACTCCAAACGCAGTTTAGTGCCGATCAGCGGATTGACCGGCACCTGGGTATCGCCTAAACGAAACGCATACTGAACAGTCGGCGACTCTAAGCTTGCCGACATTTTGCTAAGTGCACCGCGACCAATCTCAATCAATGGATAGCATCCGACTTGAACAGGATGTTAGGCACCGGCTCCGACTTTGAGCTGCACTCTTGCGGGCCCATGTAGCCGGTACGCTCTTCTTCGGGCAGGTTTTGGATCTCCCAAGCGATCATGGCCTGCAACGACAACTCACGCTGCTCAGCGGTGAGTTTGTTGCCATCGGACCATTTGCCGATTTCAACCGCCAACTTCAAACTCTGGTAGATATCCGGGGTGATGTTTTTAATCATTTCATTGAAAGAGGACATGGTTCTTTTCCTGCTCATTTACAGACTTTCTGTCTCTGTAGGAGCGAGCTTGCTCGCGATCTTTTGATCTACAAAAGCTCGCTCCTACACCATTAAACGTGTTTACGACTAGCCCAAAGCCCACCCAGCAAGCCCGTAAGGCAACCAATCAACAACCCACCCAGATGCGCCGCATTGGCTATCTGACCGAAGCCAATCATTGAAACCAGCCCGGACATGCACAGCGCCAGCCACACCAACATCATCACCAGCACGCCACGCGGCAAGTGATAGACCGGGTTAGGCGCCATGATCTGGTAGATCCAGACATGACCCAGCAAGCCGTAAAGCACACCCGACATCCCACCGAACAAACCTGGGCCACCAAACAGGTACTGGGCAAAGTTGGACACCAGACTAAATAGCAAGCTCAACCCAATCAGATTGATGCTGCCCTGACGTATTTCAACCCGCTTGCCCAGCTCCCAGAACCACATGCCGTTCATGGCTATGTGCAGGAAGCCAAAGTGGATCAACATCGGGGTGAACAATCGCCACCATTGCCCGGAGGCGAGGCTTTCTGATAGCGGGGTGAACTCAACGTACTGCCCGTGGATGTTGAAGCCCACGAAGGTCAGTGCGCTCAGGGTACTTAGGTTCTCACCCAGTTGCGTGACCACGGCCACCACAATACACAGCAGTAAAATCACTGCAGTTGCCGGGCTGGCGCGCAATTGCTGGGCAAAACTAGGGCGCCCCATTGTCACTGGGCGCTCGACAACCGGCAACTCGTGATCGGGGTCGCCCGCCGGAAATTGCTCGTACAAGCTGCGCACGTCATCTGCAATCGACGCTGGCGCCCACAACACTTGCTGCCCCGCCTCTTCGCTGACCCGATGCGGGACTTGCATGCGCTTGAGCAAGCCCACGAACCCAGCCAGATCGACCGACAACGGTAAACGTAAAACAGCCACCACACTCATTGCCCTGCCTCCGGACGCTCTACATCCACCCATACGAATTTGTTGGGGTCGAGCCGGGTTTCTTGATCAAGTCGATAGGCCACTAATTTGCCGTAAAGCACTGCACTGTAGTCCAGGCAGGCCAGATTGGGCCGAATGGGCGCAGGCTCGCCGCTGCGCCAGTAGTGGCCGACAAACAATAAGGGTTCTTCGTTGCCATAGCGTAACAAGGTACTTTTTTGCGTCGACGACAACGGCTTTTGTGCCACGCGCTCAGGCAGTGCGTCGGGTTGAAACACAATATCGCCATAAGTCTTGGGGTCGTCTTCCCAGAACTTGGTACGAAAGAACGCACGTGTCAGGCCGTCGCCACCGGTCAAGGTCATACCGTCTGGCAAGCGCATGTCGGTGCCGCGTAGCAACCGGTTGAAGGTCAGGTTGGCGAAGCTGTTAGCGTCTGCGGCCGCCTGCAAGAACGACTCATCAATGCGCCCATCGGGGTATTGAGCGCGCAGTGTGCTAATCACCTCGGGGTCCCAACAGGCATGAACCACCCGGAAGCGGCCCGCGTCGACGAACAATGGCATGTCATAAAACCACTGAACAAAGGCGTGCCATTCCTCAGGGTAATGGGCAAATTGCTCAAGGGTCTCGTGAATCAGCCGTGCATGGCGTGGGTTGTGCTCACGCACAAATGCCTTGCCACTGCCTGATGGCGCTGGCGTACACCAGCCCAGTGCATTGAACTCATGATTACCCATCAAGCACAGCGCTTCACCGGCTTGAACCATGTCATGCACGATGTGCAGCGACTCACGGATACGTGGGCCGCGGTCAATAATGTCACCAACAAACACCGCCATCCGTTGCGGGTGTCGCCAGATACCGGCGAGTTTGCGATAGCCCAGACGCTCTAGCAGGTGCTCAAGGGTATGAGCACAGCCATGCACGTCACCGATCAAATCGTAACTGCGCGCAGGATCGAGCATCAGTCGCTCCTACCGCCCAGTCGGCTACCCCAACCCAGCTTGGTCCGACACACTTCATAGTAGTTGTGGTCCAACGGATGAATCAGACGCAGCTTCTGCGCTTTTTTACTCACCGTGATGGTGTCACCCGGCGCGCAGGTGAAATGGTTCTGACCATCACACGAGACTTGCGGGTAGATCTGCATATCCTTGGCCACCACGATCTTCAGCTCGCTATTGCTATCGACCACAATCGGTCGGCTGCTGAGGGTGTGCGGGTACATGGGGACAATCACGATGGCATCCAGCTTGGGGTGCATGATCGGACCACCCGCCGACATCGCGTAAGCCGTAGAGCCTGTCGGCGTGGCAACGATCAAGCCGTCAGCCTTCTGGCTGCACACAAATTGGCCATCAATGTGCAATTCAAACTCAATCATCCGGGTCGACTTACCGGGGTGCAGCACCACGTCATTTAAGGCATCGCCCTGACCAATGGCTTCACCGTGACGGCGAACTTCTGCTTGCAACAAAAAGCGGCTGTCAACCTTGTAATGCCCATCGAGTACTTCACCGACTTTGACTTCTAGCTCATCCGGGCGAATGTCGGTCAAAAAGCCTAAGCTGCCACGGTTGATGCCCAGCACCGGGACATTGTGACGGGCCAGTGCTCGGGCCGCGCCTAGTAGACTGCCATCGCCGCCGACTACAATCACCATGTCACACACTTCGCCGAGCAGTTTGCGTGATGACGTTTGCAAGCCATGGCCCGGCAAGACTTCGGCTATGGTGTCTTCCAGGATCACGTGCATGTGCCGCTCAAGCAGGAATTTTTTCAGTCGGCGAACCGTGTCGAGCACCTGTGAACTGCCCAAACGACCAATAATGCCGATATTACGAAATTGCTCCATGAGGCTCCTGCAAGATTCTAGGCGTGCGAAAAAAGCGATTATGGTCGAAACACGACAATAGACAAAACCCTTTCAGCCACGGGAGCGATGCCAGCACCATGATCCTCTTTCCCGACCTGCTCAACCTGCCACGCCAGTTATGTCACCCGCAGGTGCGTGACTTGGCGTGGGTGATTCTTGCCCCGCCCATGCTCAGCCAAGCACCGTGGCCGCAACGTCATCCTTTGGCGGGTAGCGACTGGGTGCAAAATCCTGATCAATTAGAGCGCTGGTTGCATGAGCTTGACCGGCACAGTGAACCGCTCAAGCGCTGGCTGGAGCTGGCCGCGACCCGCCGCTTAGGGCGCTATTACGAACGGCTTTGGCAATTTGCCGTCGAGCACGCGCCAGGGGTTGAACTGATCGCGGCCAATCTACCGATCCGTTTAGGCGGGCATACGCTGGGCGAGTTGGACATGCTGATCCGCGACCGGGACGGCGTTCATCATCTGGAATTGGCAATCAAACTGTATCTCGGCCCGCAACAGGCCAACGGCCTCAACCCGGCCAACTGGCTGGGTCCCGGCAGTAATGACCGACTAGACCGTAAGCTCAAACACCTCACTCAGCATCAATTACCTATGTCCAATCGCCCTGAAAGCCGCACCCTTCTGGCTGAGCTAGATATCCAGACCTTTAATGCGCATTTGTGGCTGGGGGGCTACTTGCTTTATCCGTGGCCTGGGCTCTCGCTGGCCCCCACGGGGGCACACCCGCAGCATTTACGTGGCAGTTGGCTACATCAGAGCGATTGGCCTGCTTTTATCCGGCAAAGCGCTCCCGGTTGCTGGCAACCCCTGCCCCGGCATGCTTGGTTAGCCCCGGCGCACTGCGAGGCGCAGGGCTTATGGAGCGAACAACAGTTGCAAATATGGCTGGCTGAGTTGCACCCGCAAGCACCCGCCCAATTGATGGTCCGCCTGGTTGACAACGACAGCGGCGAGTGGGAAGAGGCCGAGCGGCTATTTTTGGTCTCCGATCAGTGGCCAAACATACCGGGCAGCCCTCAAAACTGACTCAACTCAGCACTTTTCCTAGGACACGTATTACAGTTAAACCGCTCCTCCACATAAGAGCGGAGGTTAGCAACTCAAACCGTGAGGAAGTCCCATGTCCTGGAAAAGCACCGCTGATCAATACAGCCGAATATCCATCGCGCTGCATTGGCTAATGGTTCTGCTGTTTATATTAATTTACGCCTCGATGGAGCTTCGCGGAATTTTCCCGAAGGACAGCGACGGACGCACGCTGATGAAAGACGCGCACTTTATGCTCGGCCTGACAGTATTTGTGTTGGTTTGGCTGAGGATACTGGCCCGAGCGGTGAGCGTAGCACCGCAAATCACCCCGACCCCACCTGCTTGGCAAAGCGCTCTGGCCACGTTGATGCACTGGGCGCTGTACCTATTCATGATCGCGATGCCGGTGCTGGGTTATCTGATTCTTAGTCATAACGATAAACCGGTATTTTTCTATGGAGTCGATATCCCACCCTTAACCGCCAGGGACGTCGATCTGGCCAAGCAAATCAAGAGCTGGCATGAATTAGGAGCTACCATCGGATACTGGCTAATTGGCCTGCACGCACTCGCTGGGCTAGGCCATCACTACCTGATCAAAGACAACACCCTGCTGCGGATGCTGCCCAAACGCTGACTTTATTGGGGCGAGCTTGTCACGGGATCATTTGATCTTGTGCAAGCTCGCTTTTACAACGCTTGAGCAAGCCCTCTGCGCCCTTGCAAGCCTCCGGTGTGCACAAACACGATGCGCTGGCCGCACCCTATTCGTCCCTGCTCAACAGCCTCCTTAAGCGCCATTAAGGCTTTGCCGGTATACAGCGGCTCCAATGGCAACCCGCTGGCTGCTTCGCTGTCCTGGATAAACCGCAACAAAGCCTCATCGACTTTGGCAAAGCCCCCACGACTGGCATCAATCAATTCAAGATTGCGCTCGGCAGCCCCAGCTTGCCGCAAAATCATCTCAACCTGCGGCGCTACACCATGATCGTCAGGCACCGCCAGTGCGCCAAATACTTTGCGCTGCCCGGCTTCACCCAACACCAGCCCCGCTAAGGTGGTGCCAGTACCGGCAGCTAACCACCACGCGTCGTAATCATCCCAACCCAGCGCACTTAATTGCTCGCGCACCTGAGTCACCAGCGTCATACAGCCCAGAGCGCCTGGCAACCCACCGCCACCTTCTGGCACCTGATGTAAGGCCGGGTACTGGGCCTGCCACGGCTCCCAGAAGCCCGGCGCATGCCGCGCCCGATAACCGGCAAAACCGAGCCAATGCAACTGCATGCCAAAACGCTCAAGATCGTAGGTAGTCGGGGTTTGCTGCGCATGGCCGCGTAACAGACCAACCGTCGCAAAGCCAAAGCGCTCACCTGCGGCGGCCAACGCATGCAAATGGTTGGAGTGCGCCCCACCAAGGCTGATCAAACCCTGCGCCCCAGCGGTATGTGCAGCCGCCAAGTGTTCTGTGAGCTTGAACCACTTGTTGCCACTGATCTGCTGATCAATCTGGTCCAAGCGTAATACGCCAACTTCTACGCCTGCCTGTTCTAGCCACTCCAAGCGTAAGCGCTGCAACTCTGCGCGCGGGCGCCAGTCAATCAAAGGCAACATCGACAACGCCCCATTAAAAAAGAAGCAAGTTTACCGCAGCCCGTGCCGACAGCAGACTGTCGGCTTTCACCCTCTAGTCGACCAATAAACCGACTTGAACTCGAGCTTCTTGGTAAGGTGTGCGCCGACTTTTGTTGCCCGCCATTGCTTTGCGGGTCGCTGTACTTCTGTTTACTGACATGAGACACCCGAAACATGCCCGAACCGATCCCTCTTAAAGATCACGACACCGAGAAACGGCTGGTCAATAAAAGACTGATTGCGTGCGCGCTACTGGTATTGGCGATCAGTTGCACGCTGGTAGGCCGACTGTATTACTTGCAAGTCACCGAGTTTGATTACAACTCGACGGTGTCGGAGAACAACCGGGTTCACGTGCTGCCCATCCCGCCGGAGCGCGGCTTGATCTACGACCGCAACGGTGTGCTTCTGGCTGACAACCAACCCAGCTTTAACATGACCCTGACCCGCGAACGCGCCGGTGACACGGCCAAGGTGCTGGATAACGTCATCAGCATCCTGCATTTGCCTGATGAGGACCGTGCCGTTTTCGCTAAAGCCATGAAGCAGGCGCGCCATCCATTCGACCCCTCAACCCTGTTGTACGAGTTGAACGAAGAGCAAATTGCCCTACTGGCGGTCAATCAGTACCGCTTGCCGGGCATTGATGTTGAGGCGCAGTTTGTGCGCCATTACCCGCAGGGTGATCACTTTGCTCACTCCGTGGGCTACGTGGGCCGGATCAACGAGAAAGAAGCCAAGCAACTAGACCCCACCGAGTACCGCGGCACGCAGTCGATTGGTAAAACCGGGATCGAGCGTTTTTACGAACACGATCTGCACGGCCAAGTTGGCTTTGAAGAAGTCGAGACCAATGCCCAAGGCCGGGTGATGCGCGTGCTGCGTCATCACGATGCGATTGCCGGTAAAAACATCGTTCTGAGTCTGGACATCAAGTTACAAGAAGCCGCTGAAGACGCCTTGGGTGATCGTCGTGGCTCGATCATTGCAATTGACCCTAAAACTGGCGAAGTGCTAGCCATGGTCAGCAAGCCGAGCTTTGATCCTAACTTGTTTGTGACGGGCATCAGCACCAAAGATTACTCAGCATTGCGTGATTCAATCGACAAGCCTTTGTTCAACCGAGCACTGCGTGGCCTGTATGCGCCGGGTTCAACGATCAAGCCTGAAGTTGCGATTGCGGGCCTGGACAGCGGCGTAATTTCGGCTTCGACCCGGGTTTTCGACCCCGGCTATTTCCAGTTGCCCAACGTCGACCACAAATACCGTAACTGGAACCACAGCGGCGACGGCTGGGTCGACTTGAACGCGGCCATCATGCGCTCCAACGACACCTACTTTTATGATTTAGCGTCCAAGCTGGGCATTGACCGCATGCATGACTACATGTCGATGTTCGGCCTTGGGCAAAAAGTCTCGTTGGACATGTTTGAAGAGTCGTCGGGCTTGATGCCGTCTCGGGAATGGAAACGCAACACGCGTCGCCAAGCGTGGTTCCCAGGCGAAACCGTGATTCTGGGTATCGGTCAGGGCTACATGCAGGTCACCCCTTTGCAGTTGGCCCAAGCCACTTCGCTGATTGCCAACAAAGGTGTTTGGGTACGTCCGCACTTGGCCAAAACCATCAACAACACCCCGCCCGTGGATCTAAACCCGATGCCAAATATCGTGTTGCATGACCCCAAAGAGTGGGAGCAGGTCAACCATGCCATGCAGTTAGTTATGCACGATCCGCGAGGTATTGCTCGAGCCTCGGCGCAAGGCGCGCAATATCGAATCGCCGGTAAAAGTGGTACTGCGCAGGTGGTGGCGATCAAGCAAGGCGAGCGTTATAACCGCCTGAAAACCGCCGAGCGCAACCGCGATAACGCTTTGTTTGTCGGGTTTGCCCCAGCAGAAGACCCGCAAATAGTGATCTCGGTAATGATCGAAAACGGTGAAGCCGGTGGCCGAGTCGCAGGTCCTGTGGTGCGTAAAGTGATGGATGCTTGGTTGCTCAATAAAGAAGGAGCCCTCAAACCACAGTACGCCATCCCGCAACCCAAGGCCCACACCAACTCGCATGTCTGAAGTGTCGAGCGGACCTATAGCATTCCAAGCCGGAATCTACTCTATAAAAAACATGAATTTTATTTATAGAGAGAGTTTATTTATCGTGTGCTGACTTTCTCAGCAGGGCACTGCCATGACGACCCAGCCATCCACCCTCCCGATGCAAGCTCCACCTACGGAGGTTAACTGGCAGCGCAACCTAGCGGTGTGCGTATTTGGTGCCTTCACCACCATCATCGCAATGACTCTGCTATTGCCCTTTTTACCGCTGTATGTGGAACAGCTCGGCGTTAGCGATCCTGCGGCCATCGTGCAGTGGTCGGGGGTTGCGTTCGGCGCGACCTTTTTAACGGCCGCGCTCACTGCGCCTTTGTGGGGCCGCTTGGGTGATCGTTACGGGCGCAAGTTGATGCTGATTCGCGCCAGTTTGGGCATGGCCATTGCGATGTCATTGATTGGCCTCGCAGAGAACATCTACCAATTGGTCGGCTTGCGGCTCTTGGCCGGTTTGCTCGGCGGCTACGCGTCCGGGGCGACCATTTTGGTTGCCACTCAAACGCCAAAAGCGCGCTCAGGCTGGGCGCTGGGGATTCTGGCCTCCGGCATCATGGCCGGTAACCTTACCGGCCCTATCCTCGGCGGCTTACTGGCGCCTTTGGTCGGCATCCGCACCACCTTCTTTATGGCGGGCGGCCTGATTTTTGTGGCGTTCTTAGCCACACTTTTTTTAATGAAGGAAGCACCGCGCCCTAAACCAACCGTCGGCGCCGGCAAACCTGCCGCGGTCAACGCTTGGAGCCTAATTCCCGACAAGCGACCGGTGATGATCATGTTTGTTGTCGCGGGCTTGATGATGTTCTCAATCATGTCCATCGAACCGATCATCACCGTGTACTTGATGCAGTTGCACACCCAAGATGTGACCCTGATGGCGGGCGTGGTGATGTCAGCGACCGCGCTGGCAAGCATGTTGTCAGCGTCGCGGGTCGGTAAATTAGCAGACCGAATCGGCCACTGGAAAGTGGTCACCGTGTGCATGAGTGCGGCCGCCCTGCTGCTGATTCCGCAAGCGTTTGTAACCAATGAATGGCAACTGGCTGGGTTGCGCTTTCTGATGGGCCTTGCTCTTGGCGGGCTGATGCCAGGGATCGCGGCAATCATTCGTCACTCAGTGCCAGACAAAGTGGCTGGGCACATGCTCGGCTACTCGACGTCCTGCCAATACATCGGTCAAGTCTTGGGTCCTTTAACCGGCGGTTTCGTTGGCGGACATTTCGGCATGCCAGCGGTGTTTATCATTACCTGCGTGTTGATGGCGGGCTGCGCCGCGGCAATGCTCGTGATGCGCCCGCAAAACCTCGACGAAACGGCTTGATCTAGGGTCTGTAGATGGCCCTAAAAAAACAGGAGCCTGACACACGTCAGGCCCCTGTTTTTTAATTCGACTCTTAATTCACCGTCTCGCAACGGGCGATTCGGTACATCGCCCAACTGTAAGCGGCTAACGCCAAACCAGCCAGCGTGCCCCCTATCAAGCCGATATAAGAGAACCCGAGATGGCTGCCAACCCAACTGCCTAACAGCGCGCCGCCACCGATGCCAATGTTATAGATGCCCGAGAACATCGCCATAGCAACGTCGGTGGCGTCCGGCGCCAAGGTCAATACTTTGGATTGCAGGGCTAGGCCAAAAGCCATGATTGAGATACCCCAGACCACACTCAACACGCTCAAGGATTCGACCCAACCACTGGCTGGCAACAGGAGCAACAGGCACAGCGTCAGCAACCCGATCGCTATTAGCAAGAACCTATGCGGGCTGTATTTGTGAAACAGACTAAAGCACAAGGAGCCAATGATCCCGGCGCCGCCGAATAACAGCAGGGTCAAGGTCACCGTAGAGCCACTCATGCCCGCCACATTTTGAACGAAGGGCTCGATGTAACTGTAAGCGGTGAATTGGGCGGTAATGACCAGCGCCGTCAATATATAAATCGCTACCAGTGCGGGACGCTTGAACAGCACCGGCAAACTTCTTAAAGAGCCCGAATTCTGACTGGGCAACAATGGCAGGGTCTTGAACAGCCACAGCACCAACAAAGACGCCAGAATGGCAATCACTAAAAACGTGGTGCGCCAGCCCATGGCTTCACCCAGCAAGCGGCCTAACGGCACGCCGAGCACCATCGCCAGCGACGTACCGGTCGCCAACAAGCCCAACGCCTGCACCTGCTTGCCTTCTGGAGCCATGCGTACAGCCAACGATGCCGTGATGGACCAAAACAAGGCATGGGATAAAGCAACGCCAATTCGACTGAGTAACAAAATGCCGAAATGGGTCGCGACACTGGATAGCAAGTGACTGGCGATAAAAATACCGAACAGTGACAGCAGCAATTTGCGCCGTTCAATGTTGCGTGTCAGCAGCATGATCGGCAGCGAAGTCAGAGACACCACCCATGCATAGATCGTCAGCATCAACCCGACGCTGGCGATGGGCATATCAAAGCTGGCTCCGATGGCGCTCAGTAGGCCAACGGGGACAAATTCAGTGGTATTGAACACAAACGCGGCCAACGCCAATGCGATAACCGGTTGCCAATTTGCCTGAGGTGTTGCGGCGTGGCTGCTCATTTAAGGGGGGTTGTACTCGCAGTCGATAATCTAGCGGGGGTCTTTATGGGGTCTTGGCTGTAGTGAGTTGCACAGGCAGCACAGCCATGCGCCTGACAGCGTAATCAGTGCGACACCGGACGGCATTCTATAGCGTTATTTAAGGACTTGAGGGGAACATCGAAGTTCACCTGCGAGACATTTGGTCGCAGTGCTGGCCTTTCAGCGAGACAACTCGACCAATGGATCCACTAAAACAACCGTAATATCTTTTTGTGTTCGTTAATCGCCTAAAACATGGATTTTCTATCAGTTTCAAATTGACTCCTCAGCAACCAATCCCGCCTAATGGATCCATAAAAGCAATAACACCTGATCTGGAGATTGGTATGTATCCAAAAAATACGTGGTACGTCGCCTGCACACCTGACGAGATTGCCGACAAGCCACTGGGCCGGCAGATTTGCGGCGAAAAGATCGTTTTTTATCGCGGCCAAGAGCACAAAGTTGCGGCTGTCGAGGATTTCTGCCCCCATCGCGGCGCTCCGCTTTCTCTGGGGTATGTCGACAATGGCAATCTGGTCTGCGGCTATCACGGGCTGGTGATGGGATGCGACGGTAAAACAGTCGAGATGCCAGGCCAGCGAGTTCGAGGTTTCCCCTGCAATAAGACGTATGCCGTGGTCGAGCGCTATGGCTTTATCTGGGTATGGCCAGGCGAGCAAGACAAAGCCGACGCTGCGCTGATCCACCCGCTGGAATGGGCCGAGAATGAAGAATGGGCTTACGGTGGCGGCTTATTCCATATCGGTTGTGACTACCGCCTAATGATCGACAATCTGATGGACCTAACGCATGAAACCTACGTCCATGCGTCGAGCATTGGCCAGAAAGAAATCGACGAAGCCGCGCCAACCACGACCGTCAACGGCAACGAGGGAGTGACAGCCCGCCACATGGAAAACATCATGGCCCCACCGTTCTGGCGCATGGCGTTACGAGGTAATAACTTGGCCGACGATGTCCCCGTTGATCGCTGGCAGATCTGCCGTTTCACCCCACCCAGTCATGTATTGATTGAAGTCGGTGTCGCTCACGCAGGTAAAGGGGGGTATGACGCAGCACCTGAGTTCAAGGCCTCCAGCATCGTGGTCGACTTCATCACCCCCGAAACCGACACCTCCATCTGGTACTTCTGGGGCATGGCACGCAACTTCAACCCGCAAGATCAAGCCCTTACCGACACGATTCGCGAAGGCCAAGGCAAGATTTTCAGCGAAGACCTGGAAATGCTCGAACGCCAGCAACAAAACCTCTTGGATCATCCGCACCGCGCCCTGCTCAAGCTCAATATCGACTCAGGGGGCGTACAGTCTCGGCGGATTTTGGATCGGATCATTGCCAGTGAACGCGAACCCGAGCAAACCGTGGTGAGGATCTCGCAATGATTGAGGTCGTGGTGGTGTCGCGTATAACGCAAGCCCAAGGTATTTGCAGCTATGAACTGGCCAGAGTCGATAACAGCCCTTTGCCAGCGTTTAGCGCAGGGGCGCACATTGACGTGCATTTACCCGGAGGGTTAATACGCCAGTACTCGCTGTGCAATCACCCTAGCGAGCGCCATCGCTACCAGATTGGCGTGCTTAAGGACCCAGCCTCGCGTGGCGGTTCGCAAAGCTTGCACGAGTTGATCAATGCGGGCGAACGCCTGCACATCAGTGAGCCGCGCAACTTATTCCCACTCGCCCAAGACGCACAGCGCAGCCTGTTGTTTGCGGGCGGCATCGGGATTACGCCCATTCTGTGCATGGCTGAACACTTGGCACACAGCAACGCAGATTTCGAATTGCACTACTGTGTGCGCTCCAGCGAGCGCGCAGCGTTTGTTGAACGTTTGCGCCAATCACCCTTTGCCGCCAAGGTGTTTCTGCATTTCGATGAACAACCTGAAACGGCCATGAACACGGCTCAGGTATTGGCCCATCCACACGCAGGCCTGCACCTGTATGTCTGTGGGCCAGGTGGTTTTATGCAGCACGTATTGGACACTGCCCGTTCGCAGCACTGGGCCGAGGAACAGCTGCACCGCGAGTACTTTACTGGTGTGACCCAAGACACCAGCAGCGACGGCAGTTTTTGCGTCAAGGTGGCCAGTACTGGCCAGCTTATAGACATTCCGGCTGACAAAACCGTGGTTCAGGTACTGGAGAGTCACGGCATCGACATACCGATGTCGTGCGAACAAGGTGTGTGCGGAACCTGCCTGACCAACGTCCTGGAGGGTGTCCCAGACCACCGCGATATGTTCCTCACCGAACAAGAGCAGGCGTGTAACAACCAGTTCACGCCATGCTGCTCACGCTCCAAATCGCCGGTGCTGGTACTGGATATTTGAGGTTAGGCCCTCAGTCTGAGCGCTGAATAACCCTCATGCGCTCACTGGCCACCGCGGAACTGAAAATTTCGGCGTAGCGCAAGGTGGCATTGGCGTGCTCGCGCATCATGGCTTCAGCGCGGGCACCTTGGCCATTTACCAGAGCGTCGAATACCGAATGGTGCTGCATGTGTGCGTAGTTGAAGCGGCGGTACTCGCGCGCCATGTCTTTGCGATCGACGGCCAGTGCCGTGGCTGAAGCAAACGGCAAATGATCATTTCGGGTCAGCGCGTCGGCGATTGCAGGGGTGTGGCTGCCTTCAATGATGACTTGATGAAAGCGCATATTGAGGTCGTGATAGACCTCAAGGTCATCCTCCGTAACGAATCCCTTCTCGAATAACTCATCGCCTTGCAACAGGCACAATTCAAGCGCCGCCCGCCCCTCAGGCGAAAGACCGCGCTCAGCGGTCAAGCGTGCTGCCAGACCTTCGAGCACCCCACGCACCTCTACGGCACCGGCAATATCGTTAGCACTGACCGAGCGCACCTGAAAGCCGCGACCGCCGAAACGAACCAACAAGCCTTCTTGTTCAAGCGTACGAAACGCC
>NZ_LLWH01000221.1 GCF_001411475.1 Pseudomonas endophytica
ATTACCCGGAGCCTGACATGACCCCTGAGCAAATGCGCGACGCCTCGCTGCTTGAATTGTTCAGCCTAGAGGCTGAGGCTCAGACTCAGGTGTTAAATGAAGGATTGCTGGCGCTTGAGCGCAATCCGACCCAAGCCGATCAGTTGGAAGCCTGCATGCGCGCCGCCCATTCGCTTAAAGGGGCGGCGCGAATTGTCGGGGTGGATGCTGGCGTCAGCGTCGCTCATGTCATGGAGGATTGTCTGGTCAGCGCTCAGGAAGGGCGTTTGCGCCTGCATCCAGAACATATTGATGCCTTATTGCAAGGCACTGATTTGCTGATGCGCATTGCGACGCCCGGCAGTGAGAACGTCGCTGCAAGCGACATTGATGCGTATGTAGCGCAACTCAACGAGCTGCTTGACCCCTCTGGACGGGTGGCACCACAGGCTGCCCCCCTAGCGTTCGACGTTTCGCAACTGTTGCTGGCCCCGCAGCCTTTGGTTGAACCTCAGTGGCTGCTTCAGCCAGAAGCCACGCCGGAGCCTGAAGCCCAAGCCATACCAGACCCTACTCGCGAACCTGTTCGCCGCCCTCAACGTCTGACCGAAAGTGGTGAACGGGTGCTGCGCGTGACCGCCGAGCGGCTCAATAGCCTGCTTGATCTGTCCAGCAAATCTTTGGTCGAAACTCAGCGCCTTAAGCCTTATTTGGCGGCCTTGCATAGGCTTAAACGGATGCAAAGCACCAGTTTGCGGGCCTTGGATACGCTGAACGAGCAGCTCAAAGTCAGCGGGCTGACGCACGAAGTTGAAGAGGCTTTGAACGAGGCCCGGCGCACCCTCTCAGAGTCGCAGCAGTTGCTCAGCGAGCAGACCGCGGAGTTAGACGAATTCGGTTGGCAGACCGGCCTGCGCGCGCAACGGTTGTATGACACTGCACTGGCGTGTCGCATGCGTCCGTTTGCCGACGTACTGGTTGGGCAAGAGCGCATGGTCCGCGACTTGGGTCGTGTATTGGGTAAGCAGATTCGTCTGGAAGTCGACGGTGAGAAAACCCAGGTTGATCGCGATGTACTGGAAAAACTCGAAGCGCCGTTAACTCACTTGTTGCGCAATGCTGTTGACCATGGGGTTGAATCTCCAGAGCAACGCTTGCTGGCGGGTAAATCGGCTGAAGGCATCATTCGCCTTCGGATGTCGCATCAGGCCGGCTTACTGGTAGTCGAACTCAGTGATGACGGTGCCGGTGTAGACCTTGCGCGCCTAAGCCGGATCATCGTTGAACGTCAGCTGTCGACCACCGACACCGTGGCCCAACTGAGCGAAGAAGAACTGCTGAGCTTTCTCTTTTTGCCGGGCTTTAGCCTGCGCGATACCGTAACCGAAGTGTCCGGGCGTGGCGTCGGTTTGGATGCCGTTCAGCACATGGTGCGCTTGCTGCGTGGAGCCATTGTGCTGGAGCAGACTTCGGGGCAGGGCAGCCGCTTTGTGCTGGAGGTCCCACTGACCTTGTCGGTGGTGCGCAGCTTGGTGGTAGAAGTGGCCGACGAGGCTTACGCCTTCCCCTTGGCGCATATTGAGCGAATGCGCGACTTGGCCCCGGAGGACATTGTGCAAGTCGAGGGGCGCCAGCATTTCTGGGATGAAGGGCGGCACGTGGGGTTGGTCGCCGCCAGCCAATTACTGCAACGCCCGTCCAGCCAAAGCGATGACGAAACCCTCAAAGTGGTGGTGATTCGTGAGCGTGATGCGGTGTACGGCGTGGCGGTCGAGCGTTTTATTGGCGAACGAACGTTGGTGGTGTTACCGCTCGACCCGCGCTTGGGTAAGGTGCAAGACATCTCGGCTGGCGCGTTGCTCGACGATGGTTCTCCAGTCTTGATTGTCGACGTTGAAGATATGCTGCGCTCGGTCGATAAACTCCTCAACACCGGGCGTTTAGAGCGCATTGATCGGCGTAATCGGCATACCGCCGAGTTGACACGCAAGCGAATCTTGGTGGTTGATGACTCACTGACCGTGCGTGAGCTGCAACGCAAACTGCTAATCAACCGCGGCTATGAAGTGGCGGTAGCGGTTGACGGCATGGACGGTTGGAACGCTTTGCGGGCCGAGCATTTTGATCTGTTGATCACCGACATCGACATGCCGCGCATGGATGGTATCGAGCTGGTCACACTGTTACGACGCGACAATCGACTGCAATCTATGCCTGTTATGGTGGTTTCCTACAAAGATCGGGAAGAAGACCGTCGGCGTGGCTTAGATGCCGGAGCCGACTATTATCTAGCCAAAGCCAGCTTCCACGACGACGCCTTGCTTGATGCTGTGGTTGAACTCATTGGGGGAGCCCAAACATGAAAATCGCCATCGTGAACGACATGCCGTTGGCGATTGAGGTGCTACGCAGGGCGTTGGCCTTTGAACCCAGCCATGAGTTGGTGTGGGTTGCGATGAATGGTCAAGAAGCGGTTAGTAAATGTGCTGAGTTAACGCCTGACCTGATTTTGATGGACCTGATCATGCCCGTGATGGACGGGGTTGAAGCGACACGACGGATCATGGCTGAAACGCCCTGTGCCATCGTCATTGTGACCGTGGACCGCGAGCAAAATGTTCATCGAGTGTTCGAAGCCATGGGCTTCGGCGCGTTAGATGTAGTGGATACCCCAGCGTTGGGTGCGGGTAACGCTAAAGAAGCGGCGGCGCCGTTATTGCGCAAGATTATTAACGTTGGCTGGTTGATGGGGCAGAGTGATAAGCGCGTCCAACCGGTTTCAGCGCAGCCTCGCACCCAAGGCCCCCAGCGCGGTCTGGTAGCAATTGGCTCGTCTGCCGGTGGGCCCGCAGCACTGGAAACCTTGCTCAAAGGGCTGCCAAGTAATTTTCAAGCGTCCATCGTATTGGTGCAACACGTCGACCAGGTGTTTGCAGCGGGCATGGCAGAGTGGTTGAGTAGCTCCTGCGGGCTGGATGTGCGTTTGGCTCAAGAAGGGGAGTCGCCCCAAGCGGGGAAAGTACTGTTGGCCGGCACCAACCACCATATACGGCTAATGAAAGACGGCACCCTGGCTTACACGGCAGAGCCGGTGAACGAGATTTACCGACCTTCGATTGATGTGTTTTTTGAAAGTGTTGCCAGATATTGGAAGGGTGATGCGGTAGGTGTGTTGTTAACCGGCATGGGGCGTGATGGCGCTCAGGGTCTTAAACTCATGCGCCAGCAAGGTTTCCTCACCATCGCTCAGGACCAACAAAGCAGCTCGGTGTACGGCATGCCCAAAGCGGCGGCGGCCATTGATGCTGCGGTTGAGATCCGTCCTTTGGACAAGATTGCGCCACGCTTGCTGGAGATATTTGCCAAATGACTGACAAAATCCCGCAGGACTGGCTTGAAGGCTGTTATTCAGGTGAACGCGCATGAGCGATTTACAGTTGGACGACGTTAAAACAGACGAAAACGCTGCCATGGTGCTGCTGGTAGACGATCAAGCGATGATCGGCGAAGCCGTGCGCCGCGGTTTGGCGCTCGAACAAAACATTGATTTCCACTTTTGTGCTGACCCGCACCAGGCGATTGCTCAAGCCATTCGGATCAAACCGACAGTGATCTTGCAGGACCTAGTGATGCCGGGGCTGGACGGGCTGACGCTGGTGCGCGAATACCGTAATCACCCGGCGACCCAGAACATCCCGATCATCGTACTTTCCACCAAAGAAGACCCGCTGATCAAAAGTGCAGCTTTTTCGGCGGGGGCCAATGACTACTTGGTCAAACTGCCCGATAACATCGAGTTGGTCGCGCGCATTCGCTATCACTCGCGTTCCTACATGACCTTGTTGCAACGCGACGCGGCCTACCGTGCGCTGCGTGTGAGTCAGCAACAACTGCTCGACACCAATCTGGTGCTTCAGCGGTTAATGAACTCCGATGGTTTGACCGGTTTATCGAATCGTCGGCATTTTGACGAATACCTAGAGCTTGAATGGCGTCGAGCCATGCGTGAGCAGACTCAACTGTCGTTGTTGATGATTGACGTCGACTACTTCAAGTCATTCAACGACACCTTTGGCCATCTGGACGGTGATGAAGCGTTGCGCAAAGTAGCGTCCGCCATTCGTGATGCCAGCAGTCGACCGTCTGATTTACCTGCGCGTTATGGCGGCGAAGAGTTTTCCATCGTGTTGCCCAACACCTCGCAGGGTGGCGCGCGGTTAGTGGCAGAAAAACTGCGCCAAGCCGTAGAAGGGCTAAAAATCCCGCATATACAGCCCAGCGAAGGCCGCAGCCTGACCATCAGCATTGGTTTGGCAACCCTCACGCCCCAGCAAAACGGCAGCTCGCGGCAGTTGATTTTAGCGGCGGATAAAGGCTTATACCTGGCCAAACACGGCGGGCGTAATCAGGTAGGGATTGAATAGGGGCCTAACCCCGCCTTTTCGGAGCTGCCGAAGGCTGCGATCTTTTGATCTTCAAAGCAAAAGATCGCAGCCTGCGGCAGCTCCTACAGGGTGATTCATCGGCTAACAGACATTTTGTGGTTACTAACCTGCCGCGGCGATCTGTTGATCTTCAAACAGTGATCTGGCCAACACGTGCCAAGGTCCTTTGTAGGGTGTCGACCAATGTTCGGGTGGTTTGGTCAATTTCTACATTCACTCGATCCTCCTCTCGCAGGGCGCTCAAGTTGGTGAGAGCCAACGTTTGCGGGATGAGGTTGACGGTGAGTGTCTGTTGGGTTTCATCCAAACTGTCGATGGTCAAGCTACAGCCGTGTAAGCCGATGAAACCTTTCTTAAACACGTACGCAAATGTCGATTCGTCCAGTTGGAAAACAGCCCTGACGGTTTCGCCCAGCGGCTGCCATGAAACGACCCTCGCAGTACTTTCTATATGGCCATACAGCGCGTGCCCGCCATTTTCTTCTGCGCTGCGGTGTGATCGTTCAATATTGACCCGCTCATTAACGCTCAAGTACTCGAGTGTGGTGATCTCGGACGTGCGATGCGAAATATCAAATGTCGCAGTGTTTGAAGCGTAAGCCGTGACAGTCAGGCATGTGCCATTTACCGACACGCTGGCGCCGATTTCAAGGGTGTCGAATAGGCCAGTATTTTGAAGCAAAACGATCCGTTTATGGCCAATACCCCGCTCAATAGATTGAACATGAGCGGTGCCTTGCACGATTCCGGTATACATCAGACCATCCTCTTTTTAAGCAACATCAGCCCTGTGGAATACGCCGTGCTGTAGCGTCCGGCGTAATAGTGTTGATATAGCTTTTGGTAGTAGTCGTTGATGGCGCTGTCACGAGCGTGCTCTTCAAACTGTCCATACACCACTGAGCCGCTGCCTAAGTGCCAGTCTTTAAAGTCTTCAAACGTTTTGAATTGGACAGGCTCTTCAATGCGGTGCGAGCGAATGATCTCAAAGTCGTGTAAGGTCGAGATGATCGACGCTCGATTGAACCTGAAATCATCGAATACCACGGGCTCTGTTATACAAGGGTATTTTTTGCGAATCTCCATCAGTACTTGTTCCTGAACAGCTCGTTCACTGGGCACATAGTCAAAGCCAAAAGCACAGGAGAGAAACAGGTAACCGCCGGGATTTATCAGCGCGGATAACTTATTGATAACGTCTTGTTCGCGAGGGATAAACCAATGTAAGCAGGCCGCGCAGATCGCGTTATCAAAACGCTTAAACTGATCGAGCGACACCTCTAAAAAATCGCCGATTAAAAACCTAACATTGGGCGCTGCATGAGCGAGGTTGGCGAAAGCGATCATGTCCTTGGAAATATCAATTCCGACATACTGTTCAATGTTTTGTTTATCGGTGAACAGTAAAGCGTTTCCTGTGCCGCATCCAACGTCTAAGAGTCTGCCGCGAGGAGTGGCAAACGAGAGCAGCAACTCCAAACAGCGTTTTTGTAAGTGTTTAGACGTTCGTTGGTAGCCTTCGGGGTTAAACCAGACATTTTCCATCTCGATCTCCTTGTTTTAGCCCACGTGTTGAACCAAGCCATACATCCCCTCGCCAGGGTGCAGGCCAAGTAGTTTTCTCACCTGCTCAGGGCGGGCAGGTGTGCGCTCCAAATGGCTAGCAATAGAGGTGATGCGTTGCAGCAAACTGCGATTGCTTGCCAATGTGGTGCGGGCGTTATCGAGCCAGATGTTGTCTTCCAGGCCAATGCGAATACCGTGACCCGAAGCCAGCGCCAAGGTGTTACTGCGCAGTTGATAGCTGCCCAGCCCTGCGAATGAGCTCACAACGTTGTGTGGCAAAGCGCTGGTGAGCGCCGCGATATGAGCAAAGCTGGGTTGGGCGCCAAAGATATTGCCGAGCAAAATGTTGGCGTAGAGGGTCTGGGGCAGTAATGACTTCTTGAACAGTGTGTGCAGGTAGTTCGACATGCCGATGTCGAATATTTCAACTTCCGGAGCAATACCCTTCAGGGCCATTTGTTGGGCAAGGTAGTTGATGGTAGTAGGGGCGTTAATACTCGGCTGGCTGGAAAAGTTCATGGACGATAACGTCAGTGATCCCATATCAGGCTTCGCTTCACCGTCCAAAGTTAATGGGAGCGCTCTGAGAACGGGGTCACTCACATTTCGGCCGCTGAGTGATACACACAAAATAAGCTGTTTATTGTGTTTTCTAATGCCTTCGAGAATAGCGGCGAAGGTAGTAAGGTCGCAGGTGGGTTCACCGGTTTTGTGATCGCGTGCATGCAAATGGGCAATAGAGGCCCCAAACTCTGCCGCCATGAGAACGTCTTCAATGATTTCCGACACGCTGATGGGCGTGTGCGGGTTCATTTGTTTGCTGGGCAGCATACCGGTGGGTGAAAAGTTGAGAATATAAGACGTCATGTTATTCACCCCTTTTAGTGGTTAAGTTAATCGTGTGCTGCTTTTTGTCGATTTTGCTACGCAGGTAACGTTCGTTTTCGGGCGTTATAAAAACCCCGGAAGGGATGATGCGGTTGATCGAGATATCGCAATTTCTTAACGCACGTGTTTTGGCGGGGTTGTTAGTGATTAGGTCAATAACAGGAATGTTCAAGGCTTTGAGGATGGCGCCCGCACTCTCAAACTCCCTAAGGTCGTCGGCATAGCCGAGCATTTCATTGGCGGTAAACGTATCAATACCTTGGGTTTGAAGTTGGTAAGCGTCGAATTTTGAATACAAGCCTATGCCGCGCCCCTCCTGGCGTAAGTAAATCAATACGCCCCCGCCGCGCAGTGATATTTCTTTCAGTGCTTCTTTTAACTGAGCGCCACAATCACAACGTTTGGAGCCGAACACGTCCCCTGTCAGGCATTCGGAGTGAACTCGGGTGAGCACCGGAGGGGTTGTGTAATCACCAATGAGCAACGCAAAGTGTTCTTTGTCGACACCCTTGAAAGAGACAAATTGAGTCAGTTGAGTGATGCCCTCAATGGGGATTTCGACCATGGTTTTTAACGTCAATGCCTTCATCTTCAATTCCTGAATAACAAGAGAGGGAAGTGGGCCGGATTCAGCCTCTAGTTAGTGTGTCTTAACGTCGTTCAGTGTGACTTAGGATGAGTCAATGCGAGCTCTGGAATGTCACTTTGCTTGAGCTGGGCAAAAACAGTGCGGTTAATACGGTGATGAACACAAGGGCGGTTAGCGTGCCGATCCCGACGCGGAAAAAAACGGTTGAGGAGTCTTGGGTTAAAGCCTGTGGAATAAATAAGGCCATGAGCAGCGCAGGCACGGCTTGCCCAATTAATGCGTTAAGTTGCATCACTGAACCCATCAGAACAGTGGCGTGATGCATTCGGGTTGGGCCCACCTCGCGCAGACTAATGGACGAGTAGCCAAGAAATTGAAATGAACGGGCGCAACCATGTAAAAAACAACACAACCAAAGGGCGGGCAGCTGCTGGATTAGCGAGGGTATTAGAAACACACTTAAGGTTAACGTGGTTGCCAGCGCGGATCCTATTAAATAGTGTTTTAGATAAGTGCCGCCGCTTAACACTTTTACCGCCGCAGGTTTTGATAGGAAGTTACCGGCGAATATAAACGCTAGGCAGTGGCCGATGGACGTGACGCTAAAAGATGAGGACGTCATAAGGTTAATGATGAGCAGTGTTGGGAATGCATAAATACTGATTCGAAACAAACTGCCTGAGACGATATTTAGCTTGAAGGCCCAACTGCTAAACAGCGAAAGGTCGAATAGTTTTTTTCTTGAGGGCGAGCGTGTTTTTTTGTAGAGCGCCACCGCACTAATCAACATGACCGTGGCTGCCATTAGGGCGTCATCCATTTGATTTTTTGAGCTGGCCAAGAAGGTTATAAATAATGCGCAAGCAGCCAATGCCCAGAGACTGTAGGCGTAGTAATCAAGCGGTGGGTGAGGAGTGGCGGGTCGAGGTAATGAAAACAACAAACGTCGGCACGCAATCATCAGCCCTACGGCGAACAGTGCAATAAAGACAAAAATTAATCGCCAGTTGCCAACGCTGATGATCAAGTTGGCGATGTAAGGGGCGACCATCGGCGCGGTCAGTGCAGGGGTAATCAACCAAGCCATGGTTTTAGGAATAGCAGGCTTGAGTGTGTTGGCCAGTATCAGCGCACGCCCAGCTGGCACAATAAGCGCGCTGCCCAAACCTTGAATCAATCGGCCGATGCACAGTAAATAAAGGTCTTGGCTGAGCGCGCAGATCAGTGAGCCCGCGCAAAAAATAACTAAGCCTGCTTGAAATTTATCGGCCAGTGCCAGCGTTTTTAAGAGCGTTGCGCTCAGGGGGGTGAACAGCACCAAAGCCAATAGATAAGAGGCCAGTGACAACGTGGTATCGCTGATGCTAGCACCGAGGTTGCTGGCCATTGGAATGATTGCGACGATCATGATGGTGGCGTCCAGGACTTCAAGAAAAAAGGCACTGGCGACAGTCAGAATCTGCGCATAACTGGGGCTGATACGCTGCTCGTTCATACAGCCAGCGCTACGCCGGTGCTACGCGGGTCTGCTGCTGCGAACACTAGGCCAGTCTGCGTATTGATCCCGGCCAGTTGCACCACGCCGAGCTTTTCCGATAAGCCATGGGTGTAGGTAAATACTGGGTCTGCCTGCGCTGATTCGCTTAAATAAGTGGTGCAGTGTGTTTTCGGGTGGCATCCCAAGTTGGCGTAGCGGGGAGCGGCGATGGCCGATTGTACGGAGCAGTTTTCGTTGACGATTTTATTAATGATAAAAGCCAGTGTTTGGGACTGAACGGGGCCTCCTGAGGTGCCAATAATAAATGTTTGGCTTGCAGTGGTAACGCGCACACAGTTAGTCGTATGTTTGGCGGGTGAAGTGCCTTTAAAGGTTGACGCGATATCAGGGCCGTTAAATGAAAAGGCTCTGTTCGCTAATAGAATGCCTGTTTTGTCGATTTCGAATAATGCGCCCAGCGGTGTGAAAATGGAGTTGGTAATTCCGGTTAAGGTTCCGTCGGCCTCGGCGCAGGCAATAAATACGGTGTGGGATGGCTTGGAGGCTTGCGCAACTATTTCCAAGGCATCGTCTTTCAGTTGTTGATAAATAAGAGCGGCCCACTCACTGAGGGTTGTATCGTTATCCCTTTGCGTCAACGATTGTGTTGCTAATAAGCTGTCGATGAGCCCAGCCGCCGTACAGAATTGGCGAGGGGTTAGCAAAACAGTGTCTTGTGCACTCAACTGATAAAGCTTTAACAGGATGAACAGTTCCCTCCATGGGCTGTTACTTCCGTGTGCTGAAATACTCGCCTGCATAAAACAGGTTGTTCTGATCTCTGATCGGTTAGGTGTAAAGTCTGAAAAATCATCAGCGGTATACAGGCTTGGATCGCAAGCGGACAACGCATCAAACACGTGTTCTGCCAGCACGCCCCTGTACAGGGATGAAAAGCCTTCACGGCCTAATGTGCTGAAGGTTTGCTGATGCCGAGCCTTGACGTCGTGTCGATGAGTAAAGTAATGACTCCATTGCGAGAACCGGGTTTGCGCGCTGGTTTCATTCAGGGCACTTAAAAACGTACGCGATAAACTTTCAGAGGCGACCAAACCATGTGTTAAGTCGTGCGAGAGGAGATGGTGAACGATACGATTCAAATCAATGTCATGGTGTTGTGTATACCGGTCATAGGCTGAAGGGCAGCCATACACCATGGTGCTGTAAATTCCTCGGCGTGGGATAAGTGCCATTCCTTTATCTAAGTAACTTGCGTGATGTTGATGTGCGGCTGTTTTGCCGGTGCCGTTAAATACTTCAAGATGATGATGGCGTGATTGCATAATTATTGCATCACCGCCCAAACCGCATAAATGAGGGAGGTTGAAGGTCATGGAGAGTGCCGCACTTATTGCCGCACCCGGTGTCGAGCCACACGACAAATATTCATAGAACCCCATCATGGAAGACTTGAAGTGCGGTGTCGCTAGACTAAATGAATGCCCGCTCGCTAAGTTTGACATGCTGAGAACCGCCTGAAAAATAGCTGAACTTAAGTGCGTTATTTTTATAGCGCGAGGGTTTTTAAAGTGCAATTAACGAGTGTGTAGTCTACTTCCTTAAAGGATAGAGATTTTTCCTACATAAATACTCTGTGGTTTCGTACGCATGTTCTGTAAGTCGCGAGTTTGACAACGTTTAGGTTTTTAAAAAGTTCCAGATTGAACCTTTAGAACCGATCCGCTCATTTTGCAGTTTTGGGTCTTTTTATGGCGTTGGGGGCTGCCGCTCTTTTGTGTCCTTACGGCCCCGCCAAGCGGGCTGCTGATGCCCAACGTTTACGGTATACTCCCCGGCTTTGTAAAAATCGCCTACGAGTGCCGCCAGCCATGGAAATCAACCCGATCCTTAACAGCATCAAGGACCTGTCAGAGCGCTCCGAAACTATTCGGGGGTATCTTTGACTACGATCAAAAGCATGAGCGTCTGATCGAAGTCAATCGCGAGCTTGAAGATCCAAGTGTCTGGAACAACCCTTCGTACGCCCAAGAGCTGGGCCGCGAGCGCGCCTTACTGGCGCAAATTGTCGAAACTCTAGATGAGATGCACTCAGGTCTGGCCGACGCCAAAGACCTGCTGCTGATGTCCGCCGAAGAAGACGACCAGGCCGCTGTCGATGACGTCGCTGCCGAAGTTGAACGTTTGCGCGAAGCCCTAGAAAAGCTCGAATTCCGCCGTATGTTCAGCGGTGAAATGGACCCTAATAACGCTTACCTGGACATTCAAGCAGGCTCCGGCGGCACCGAAGCGCAAGATTGGGCCAATATCTTGCTGCGGATGTATTTGCGCTGGGCTGACAAGCGCGGCTTCGATGCCACCATCATGGAACTGTCTGCCGGTGAAGTCGCCGGGATCAAAGGTGCAACTGTTCATATCAAAGGTGAATACGCCTTTGGTTGGTTGCGCACCGAGATTGGCGTCCATCGTTTGGTGCGCAAAAGCCCCTACGACTCGGGCAACCGTCGTCACACCTCGTTCTCGGCTGTTTTCGTCTCGCCAGAGATCGACGACAACATCGAAATCGACATCAACCCGTCTGACCTGCGGATCGACACCTACCGTTCCTCCGGTGCGGGTGGTCAGCACGTAAACACCACCGACTCGGCCGTGCGGATTACCCACGTCCCGACCAATACCGTGGTGAGCTGCCAGAACGAACGTTCTCAGCATGCGAACAAAGACACCGCGATGAAAATGTTGCGGGCCCGTCTTTACGAGCAAGAAATGCAAAAGCGCAGTGCCGCGTCCCAAGCCTTGGAAGACACCAAGTCTGACATCGGCTGGGGTCACCAGATCCGCTCGTACGTACTCGACGCTTCGCGTATCAAAGATTTGCGTACCAATATTGAGCGCAGCGATTGCGACAAAGTGCTCGATGGCGATATCGACGACTACTTGATAGCCAGCTTGAAACAAGGGCTATAAGTCGCGCAACAACCGTAAGTGCGCAGCCAGCGCGATGCCTCTAGGCGCGCAAAAGGCCCGCCACCCCCTGTTGCAAGGCAGGGGCAACGAACCTGTGATGGAATTTTTAAGACATGAGCGACCAACAACTCGACCCTCAAGACCTGCAACAGGAAGAAAACGCCCTGATCGCCCAGCGCAAGGAAAAACTTGCTGCCGAGCGTGCTAAAGGCAACGCCTTCCCGAATGATTTCCGTCGCGAAAATTACTGCGCTGACTTGCAGAAACAGTACGCCGACAAGACCAAGGAAGAGTTGGCTGAAGCGGCAATTCCGGTCAAGGTTGCCGGTCGCATCATGCTTAACCGCGGTTCGTTCATGGTGATCCAAGACATGACTGGGCGCATTCAGGTCTACGTCAACCGCAAAACCTTGGCAGAAGACACCTTGGCCGCGGTGAAAACCTGGGACTTGGGCGACATCATCGCCGCTGAAGGCACCTTGGCCCGTTCCGGCAAAGGCGACCTGTACGTTGAAATGACCAGCGTGCGTTTGCTGACCAAATCCCTGCGCCCGCTGCCAGACAAGCACCACGGCCTGACCGATACCGAGCAGCGCTATCGCCAGCGTTACGTTGACCTGATCGTTAACGAAGACGTGCGCCACACCTTCCGTGTGCGTTCGCAGGTGATTGCCTATATCCGTAACTTTTTAATGGCTCGCGACTTCCTTGAAGTCGAAACGCCGATGCTGCAAACCATTCCGGGCGGCGCGGCAGCCAAGCCTTTCGAAACTCACCACAACGCACTGGACATGGAAATGTTCCTGCGCATCGCGCCTGAGTTGTACCTCAAGCGTCTAGTGGTGGGGGGCTTTGAAAAAGTCTTCGAGATCAACCGTAACTTCCGTAACGAAGGCGTGTCGACGCGTCACAACCCAGAATTCACCATGCTTGAGTTCTACCAAGCGTACGCCGACTACGAAGACAACATGGACCTCACCGAAGAACTGTTCCGTGAACTGGCGCAACTGGTTCTGGGCAGCACCGATGTGCCGTATGGCGACAAGGTGTTCCACTTCGGCGAGCCGTTTGTGCGTCTGTCGGTGTTTGATTCGATCCTCAAGTACAACCCTGAGCTGACCGCAGACGACCTCAACGACATCGACAAGGCGCGTGCCATTGCTAAAAAAGCCGGTGCCAAGGTGTTGGGCTTTGAAGGTCTGGGCAAGCTGCAAGTGATGATTTTCGAAGAGCTGGTTGAGCACAAACTGGAGCAGCCGCACTTCATCACCCAATACCCGTTTGAAGTGTCGCCACTGGCCCGTCGCAACGACGAAAACCCGAACGTGACCGACCGTTTTGAACTGTTCATCGGTGGCCGTGAAATCGCTAACGCCTATTCCGAGTTGAACGACGCTGAAGATCAAGCCGAGCGCTTCATGGCTCAAGTGGCTGATAAAGACGCGGGTGACGACGAAGCCATGCACTATGACGCCGACTTCGTTCGTGCGCTGGAATACGGCATGCCGCCAACCGCGGGTGAAGGGATCGGTATCGACCGTCTGGTGATGCTGCTGACTAACTCCCCGTCGATTCGCGACGTGATCTTGTTCCCGCACATGCGCCCACAAGCCTAAGACGGCAACCTATAAAACCGCCTTTTCAGGCGGTTTTTTATTATCTGGCGCTCACGCAATCGGCTTTTGCCGCGCCATTGAACCCACCAAGCTGCCAAACGGTTGACGGCGATTATCGGTCGGATGGAATATCAGCCACTACTCAATGAGCCCTGACCGCTCTATAGAAGGATGCAGGCATGAAAGCGTGGCGCGTAATGCTCTTGGCAGTGTCGTTTTTGATGTTGAACGGGTGTCTGGTGACGTTCAGTGAAGCACCGGTTGTGGCCCAGCCAGCGCCCAAGCAATTGCTCGGTCAGTGGACCAGTAAAGATGCTTGGGGGCAGGCGCGCACGCTCAATATCCGCGCTGTCGATAAAACCCGCTATGAGGCGGTGGTCCATCCCAAGGGCCAACCCAAGGCCCGTGACCGCTACACGTTCATCGTTGCCCGGCATGGCAGCCGCTGGTATGCCTCGGCCAAGTTGCCAGCCAAATTGGGCGGTGACTATACGCTCAATGGCTTTGAAGTGAACGACAGTGGCGAGTTGGTCGTGTATGACTTAGACCTCGATCAGATCAAACAAGCGATGGGGCAGTCGGCCTTGAGCGGTGAGCAGGTCGAAACGCCTGAAGGTCCGGGCGTACAGATCAAGAGCCCTTCAGCTACAGTTTTTGCATACCTCGATGATCCTGCCAATTCAGATGTATTTGTCGAAGTGGCTCGCTATCAGCGCGCGATCAAGTAAGGCCATTTATTCAAGGAGCAGCGGGTGGACGATTACCAGCGCACCATACGCACATTGTCAGACCGCATCGTACTGGCTCAAGCGCCGATCCGCGTGTTGGACGCGGTGAAGTGGGATGACAGTATTCGCCAAGACTTTTTAAAGGCCAAAGGCAAAGAAATGCCAGCGGTAAGCCGTGACTATTACCTGTCACGACCGCTGTCTTTTGACTCCAGTGCGGTCAAGTCTGAGTTCCAGCACATTGAGCGCGACATCACCCGGCAACTGGGCCAGTTCAACCCGGTCGGGCAAATCATGCGCCGCATGTGTAAAGAGTACCGGATGGTGGTGCGCATGCTCGAAGCGCGAGGCACTGAAGACTTTGGGTTGATCTCTCAAGAGTTATATGGCGCCGCATCAGACGCGTTTCATGCGGGAGACCCGACGCTGTCCGATTTGGGGCGGATGATGTCCGATTACCTGGACAACATCGACGGGCGCGGAGATCTCAAGGACGAAGCCAAAAACCTGACCGCCAAAGATGCTGTCAATCTGCTGCAAACCCGTCTGAACAAAGTGTTTGGCGAGTGCGAAGATACCATTCGGGTGTTTGAGTCTGACGGCATTGTTGCGGACGCAGCGGCGGGTGCGGACTACATCAAGATCCGTACCGATGCCAAGTTCAATGAGCGCGACGTGCGCGCACTGGAAGTTCACGAAGGGCTGGTCCACGTGGGCACCACGCTCAATGGTTTGAACCAGCCGATTTGTACCTTCCTGTCAAAAGGCCCGCCGTCATCAACAGTGACCCAAGAAGGGTTGGCGATTTTGATGGAAGTCATCACCTTTGCTTCCTACCCGAGCCGCTTGCGTAAATTGACCAACCGCACGCGCGCCATTCATATGGTGGAAGAGGGCGCGGACTTTATGCAGGTGTATCAGTTCTTCCGCGAGCAAGGGTTCGAGATGCCAGAAAGCTACGGCAACGCGAGCCGTGTTTTCCGCGGATCGGTGCCAAATGGTCTGCCATTCACCAAAGACTTGTCCTACCTCAAAGGCTTCATCATGGTTTACAACTACATTCAGTTGGCCGTGCGTAAGGGCAAGCTCGAACAAATACCGCTGCTGTTCTGTGGCAAAACCACCTTGGAAGACATGCGTACCTTGCGCCAGTTGGTCGATGAAGGCTTAGTGGTAGCGCCCAAATACTTGCCAGATCAATTCCGCGATTTGAACGCGTTATCGGCGTGGATGTGCTTCTCCAACTTTCTTAATCATTTGAGTCTGGACCGGATCGAAGCTGACTATTCCAACATTTTGTAACTCTCTGCACCATGGAGCGAGCTTACGATCTTTGGCGTTTAAAGATCAAAAGATCGCAGCCTGCGGCAGCTCCTACGCGGTTTGTAGGAGCGAGCAAGCTCGGCTCCTACAAACAAACTAGGTATTAGACGCTATGAAAATCCTGGCTGCACTCTGCCTGCTGCTCACCCTCAGCGGATGCAGCTCATTACTGTTTTACCCAGAACCCGGACAGCCGATTACCCCGCAGGCTGCGGGGTTGACGTATGAAAACGTTAATCTCACGGCCGCCGATGGCACGCTGCTGCACGGCTGGTGGCTACCGGCCAAGCCCGGCGTGCCGCTTAAAGGTACGGTGCTGCACTTGCACGGTAATGGCGGCAATTTGGCGTATCACTTGGGGGCCGTGGCTTGGTTGCCCGAGCAGGGTTATCAAGTGCTGATGCTCGATTATCGTGGTTATGGTCTGTCGCAGGGGTCGCCGAGCTTGCCTGCGTTGTACCAAGACATCGACGCTGCCTTCGACTGGTTGCAGCAACAACCTTCTGTTCAGCAACAGCCACTGATTGTGCTGGGGCAAAGTTTGGGCGGAGCCATGGCCGTGCATTACTTGAGCCAGCACCCTGAGCAGCGGGCACGATTAAAAGCAGTGGTCCTGGATGGCGTCCCTGCCAGCTACCGCGAAGTGGGGCAGTTTGCATTGAGCACGTCTTGGCTGACTTGGCCATTGCAGGTGCCGCTTTCGTGGTTTGTACCCGATGCGGACAGTGCGGTGTACGCAATGCCTGACATGCAAGAAACGCCAATGTTGATCTTCCACAGCATGGATGACCCCATCGTGCCGCTTTCTAATGCAATCCGCCTGTACCAAGCGGCGCCGCCGCCCAAGGTGTTGCAACTGACCCGAGGCGGTCATGTGCAAACATTTGCCGACCCGACCTGGCGCCAAGTGATGCTGCGTTATCTGGAAGACCCAGAGCATTTCAACGGTGTACGTCGATTAGGCGAAATCCCTAATTACCCGTCGGTTGAGCCTTCGACCAACCCCCCTGAAACAGAGATTCGGCAATGAGTGAAGAACGTAACGCCATCCCCCTGATCATCACTGGGATTTGCAGCATCATCGGCACGGTTGGCTGCTTGTGGTACTACGGCTACCTGCATTTCGCCAAACCTGAGGATGCGTTGTTACTCAACGACTACACCATGCTCAAGACCCTGCCGGGCGAGGATTACAAAGTCTCGTTAACCCCGGCGAACCAAGTGGCGCAGTGCGTGGACGGGATTGTGGTGCTGTTTGATACCGAGCAGAAGGGGCTGACCGGAGTGTTGGTCAACAACAAAAAACAAGCCGTCCACTGCCTAGACCAATAACCGCAAGCTGCGATCTTTTGCGTTTAAAGATCAACAGATCGCAGCCTTCGCCAGCCAAAAATTCAATAAAAAAAATCCCGCCTGATTGCTTAGGCGGGATTTTTTATTAAGCGCTTACAGCGTGATTACATCGACGAACGTGGCGCAACTGGCTGGTTGTCGTTGGAGATAGTCACTTCAACGCGGCGGTTTTGAGCGCGGCCCGAGTTGCTGCCGTTATCCGCTACCGGATACTCCTTGCCATAACCCTGGGCAACGATACGCGAAGAATCTACACCGGCACGCACCAGAGCTGCTTTAACGGCGTTAGCGCGACGCTCGGACAAGCCTTGGTTGTAAGAGGCGCTGCCTTTGCTATCGGTGTAACCCTCAACAATCACCTTGCGATCCGGGTTTTGGATCAGGTAGTTGGACAGGGTAGCGATGCTTTCACGGCTGTTTGGCTTCAACTGTGCTTGGTCGAAGTCGAACAGTACGTCACCGAAGGTCACCAGCGTGCCGCGATCAGTTTGCTTAGCGTTCAGGCTTTGCAGTTGTTTGATCTGTGCGTCACGTGCGTCTAACAGTGCTTGTGCACGATCAGAACCGGCGTTTTTAAGTTGGTTTTCAGCAGTGCGCAAGGCGATGGTTTGCTTGGCCACTTCAACGCGTTGGTTGGTCAGGTAAGCCAGTTGATCGACCTTGGACTCGTCGTCTTTGTTCAGATAAGCCTTTTCAGCTTTGTCCAACCACTCGCCAGCGTCTTTAGTTTCCAGCGCTGCAACCTTGGTTGCTTCCGGGTTGGTTTGCAGAGCCGTGTAGTTGGTCTTGGCATTTTCCAAGTTTGCATTTGGCTGGTGCGAGCACGCTGCCAAGCCAACGCTGAGGGCCAACAGGGCAGGAATCATTACTGTATTGCGCATAATAGTTGTCCTTTCTATCTATTAGGAAAGCGGTGTCGACAGTGCAATCGAAGAGGGGCGGCTGTTATTTCAGGCCGCGCATGCCTTCCTGACGCAATTGTTGTACGGCTTTCTGAGCATCTTGAACGGCCTTCTCGGCCTTGGCAGCCTGGGCTTTACGTTCTGCTACGCGAGCGTCCCATTCGGCTTGTTCGGACAGGCGACGAGCGTCGTCATATTTTTTGTCATGCATGGCCAGCTCAGCTTGCTTGAGCTTGTCTTGTGCCGACTTCATCTCAACTGGCGCGTACTCAGTACCGCCTGCGCTGACGGCGTTGTTCACGGCCGACTGCGTCACAGCGTATTGCTCAGTTGGCGGGTTACCAGCGCAACCTGCTAAAACGAAGCTGGCACCGATCGCCAGTGCAGCCAGTTTCAGCCCGCGCAGGCGAGGAGAGGTGGTTTTGACAGTGCGGGTCATCATGGTCTTCAACTCCATTAGGGAACTCCTTAAAAACATCAACTCCATCAGAACTGTTGGGTTACCTGGAGTAGTAGGACGCAGGTTCCTGCAGTGATGGTTAAAAGCTGTGACCTGAACGAATTTTGAATAGTTCAAAAAATAAGGTGGCAGATTGCCTAAAATTTATTGACTGGTCGGTCACTTTCAAATTTAGGCTTTAACGCGCGCATGGCTTGCCATCTACGGTCATTGCGAAGCACTCTTGGGGCAGGAGCTACCCCAGAATCTGCTGGAGAAATTGCTGATGACCGATATTGATGCACGCTTGCGCGATGATGTTCACCTGCTGGGTGAATTGTTGGGTAAAACGATTCGTGAGCAATACGGCGATGCGTTTCTCGCCAAGATTGAGCGGATCCGCCAGGGCGCCAAAGACGACCGTCGCGGTACGCCGGGTGAGGAATTGAGCGCCATCCTAGATGCCTTGAGCGATGACGAGGTGTTACCCGTAGCGCGCGGCTTTAACCAGTTTTTAAACCTGGCCAATATCGCGGAGCAATATCAGCTCATTCATCGGCGTGACGACAATCAGCCACAACCCTTTGAGTCCCAAGTATTGCCTACGCTGCTCAGCCGCTTGTTGGCTGAGGGCCATGATGCGCAGGCTCTGGCGCAACAACTCAGCGGCCTTGAGATTGAATTAGTACTGACGGCGCACCCGACCGAAGTCACCCGCCGCACCTTGATCCAAAAATACGACGCGATTGCCGAGCAACTGGCGGCTCAGGATCACCGGGATCTGACCCAAGCAGAGAAGTTGCGGATAGAAGAACGCTTGCAGCGGTTGATCGCTGAAGCGTGGCACACCGAAGAAATTCGTCGCACCCGGCCCACCCCAGTCGATGAAGCCAAGTGGGGGTTCGCCGTCATTGAACACTCGCTGTGGCACGCACTCCCCAACATGCTGCGCACGGCGGATACCGCCCTGCACGCGGCGACAGGGGAGCATTTGCCGCTCGACTGCGCGCCGATTCGTTTTGCTTCCTGGATGGGCGGCGACCGTGATGGCAACCCTAATGTGACCGCCAGCGTCACCCGCGAAGTGCTGTTGCTGGCTCGCTGGATGGCCGCTGATTTGTACCTGCGAGACATTGATAAACTCGCCGCCGACTTGTCGATGCAGCAAGCCACGCCTGAATTACTGGCGGTTGCGGGCGAGAGTGCCGAACCGTATCGCGCCGTGCTCAAACAACTGCGCGAACGCCTGCGCCTTACCCGCCCTTGGGCA
>NZ_LLWH01000222.1 GCF_001411475.1 Pseudomonas endophytica
ACCCACAGTGAGCAGTTTCGTTATCGGCAGTTAGTACGTCAATACGCACAAGCCCTAGAGAATGTGGTGCGAGAAGACAAAAAAATAAAAGACGATTTTGAAGCTGAGGGGGTGCAATCTATTCGTACACAGCTATTGGAGTTGACTGGGAAAGACTTGGACCCGCACACCACTTACATCCATACTCGCTATTTACACGTCCCTGAAAAGGAATTTCAGTGGCCGAAGCGAGTAAGACGCTCGCTCGAAAGTATAGAGGAGGCTACTGGAACAGAAAATTTACCAGAACCGCAGGCTATCCTCGATAAGCGTACCCCGGTGGCACATGTACTCAGCATGAGTTTATGGCAGGCAGCCTGCATGAACTTTGGTTTTTTATCGTATTTCAAAAGTTTTAACAGCGATAGTTTAGTCAATGCCAGTTTCATCAATCATTCACCCGGAGCGAATTTCAGTTTTGCAGTGAATCCTGATGATATCGACACGGCCTCGATTATTCCTGCTAATACCTTTATCACTGTGGCGCGTCGCCTTAATCTCGGATCTCAACTTAAGACGCGTATTAATAAGGCGATGTCTAGCGAGGGTGAGCTTCATAAGTTTTTGCGAATTTGTACTAAAGCACATCTCCAGTTTTGCCTGCTGGAACTCTATCGAACGTCTGGTCTTGATCATGTAGCCAAGGGGGCAGTTAGGGAACTGAGTGACGCGCTGGATACTTCATCGAGTCAATTACGTATTCGACAAGTTGTCATGGTGATTAAATTTACACTTGCGGAGCTAGCGTCTGGGAAGGGGTATTACCCTGCGGGAGGTCTTACTTTTTCTACGACGCGCGCACCTGAAGATGAGACCGATGGTTACCATGTCAGCATTCCGCTCTTTCAAATCGAAAGACAAGGTACGGCGAGTGTCTTTAGTTTTTTTCCGGGCCGCCCTAACGGTGAGTTACGCCAGCATGCCAACGACAAGGCATTGATTGCAGACTTCCGCAGGCAGTTACTTCGCGCTCGGGCTGACAATGAAATGGAGTGGTTTAACGCTCATTTGACACACACGCTTTATGAAAAATTAACCGAGGTTGCTCCTCAACCTGTAGATCCTAGCGGTTTTAACGTTCTCTCAAGGCGCGCACGCATTCGCCGAAACTGGATAAATTTCGAGGGGCTGGGCTTTAAGCTATTGAGCCCAACGTATTCATTGGAAGGGGCGGTCTTTAAATTTCAATCCGATCTTTATGACTTCCGCCTTAGTCAGTTAGCGACAGAAAGATCTGTACAGGACTGGACGGACGTGGTCTCGGCGGTTAGCACGCTGTTAGATGAGGTCGCCGGTATCATATTGACGCCTGTTCCTGGTGGCACTCAGGGTTTAACAAAGGTGATTCAACTGCTGTTTACCGGGGTGACGGCCAGAAACATCTATAACGCACTTGAGCAGGCCAGTCAGAATGACAACAGTGGCTTGGCCTCCACACTGATAGATACAGTAGACATATTGTTGACGTCGGTACTGATGGGCAGTGCGGGTCGGTTGGCTCAACGTCGCCATGCAAAGCTCTTTCAGCGCCTAGGGCAACCGAGAACCTATACGCGCAGTGATGGACGAACAGACTTGTGGGTAAGTGATCCAGCGCACTTTTCGTTAGCACCTGCGTCCGTCACAGACGCTATGAAGCTTGATGAGCAGGGTATTTATAGCCATGCAGGGCGCGACTATGCATTTTTAGAAAAAGACGGCCAGAAGTTTGTAGTCCAAGTAGAACGTAATCTGGATGGCACATGGCGAGCCATCGTAAAAGCCGACTTGAACGCTTTCAAACCGCCGGTGGTATGGAGTGCTCCTCATAAACGTTGGCAATTGGACTTGGACGACAGCCCAACACTGACCGATGTTCAGCTATTGCGTCGCATGGTCCGTGGTATGACAGCAGAAGCGGCTCACACAGCGCTGACAATCAGCGCAGTTAGCAGGGCAGATTTACAACGAATCTGGCAAGGCGAACGCGCCCCAGCTTCACTGACCGATGCCATCACCCGTTTCCAAGCGGATACCCAACTGCAACGCTGTGCTGATGAACTGAGTCGTTACCCGCAGACACTTTCTTTGACCGAGCGCCCATTGCTGGCGTTGTTAACTCAACTCCAGTATTGGCCAAAAGACATCCTATTATTTGTGCTGAATCATGACGGCAAGCTCATTGAAGTGCATGGTCAATTTTCAGCCTCCGATGTCGTCTATAAGTCGTTGACTGTAAGGCGTCTGGATGACGGCGAGCTTACTTTAAACAATTCAACGTTTACTAAAGCGTTCAGTGATGACCTGCTCAGTGGTCTTATCAAACAACTGAGTCTGCAGACCGATACACGGCAACTGACCCAGTTATTAGCTTCACAGCTCGAGATACACAAAGAGTCTCTGTTTACCGCGTTGACGCTCCATAAAGACCAGCTACCGACAGGCGGGATGACCAGCAGTTTGGCGTTGAATTGGCTTCCTTTAGAAGGCCCTAAAAGCACGCAGGTGTCTCCAGTTATTATTAAGTTGCAATCGTTACATGTAGGTTTGTCGCTGGCGCGCTGCCACGAATTGCTGGGCTTGCATCCGACGCTTGCGAATTACCGTACGCAACTAGATGAAACACTGTATCGGCGCACTCAGCGGGGTTCATATGCGTTGCCCGAACCTTTACATCGCGCAATCACAGGGGCTGTTTTTTCGGCGCGGCTAGAGCGAATGCTGGATGGGATGTATCACCCTCGTGCGTTCAATCCTGATGTCGATCAGTGGTCGAAAGATCTGTGCACCCGAATCATCAAACACCTGCTAAACATTGAATTGGTGATTATCGCCACTTCAAACATTGACCCGCCAGCGGCGGAGTACATGTACAGCGACAGAAAATTGATCATCAGTGACCTCGGCTCAGGCGCCTATGCCGCTTATGACAGAAAAAAGCATGCCTTCATACCCGCCGCCATCGGGCCTGACAGTTTTTATCACGCCCTGATTGCAGCGCTCTCATCTCTCTCACGAACCCAGTCTCGACCAAGTCCTAATCTGTTGACGGTGGCGGGTTGGCGCAAAGTGCTCGTTGACGACTTGAGTGCGTTTCGCGGGCCTGACGGATTCATTAACAAAAATGATCCGCAAGTCGACACTTATTCACTGCCTGATGTGAGGTGGCAGCCTGATATAAAACCTAACGCCCAAGGCATTTACACCCTCGATGATGTGCCCTGTATTGTCTTGGATGGTAAACGCTACGAAGTTCAATCAGCGACTGACGGGTTCACCAACCGCATCATGGATAATAATCGGTTTGCTCGCGCGCCTATTGCGCTCTTGGGCAATGGTGAAGGTACATGGCGTCATGTATTTGAACGTCCTATGGAGTGGCAAGGGCAGTACCTGTTCCGACGCCTGGGCTACAGCGCTGAAGGTTTTGATAGCAACCAAATCAGCGCCATCCTCGACGTCAGTAACACCAGCGAAGAGATGCTCAGGCGCGTGCATGTTAATCAAGAGAAACTACCTCCCTTACTCAGTGATACCTTGCAGCGTTTCCCCCGCGACAATCATGTTGCAGTGGCTGAAAGTCAAACGCATCCCTCGTTCGAGCTGATTAAGCGAGTGTTTCCTGGACTGTCTGACAGCCTAGTTGTTGACCTTATTCACAGTGCTAATGAATTTGAAGTTACGCAAATGAGAGACGGGCGTGTCCCTCTGCGTTTATCACAGGAAGCACTTTGGTATTTGCACGAGGTGCGGATTAACCGTGCCATTGAAGGCCTCTATTTATCGGCCCGGCAAAACAACGACAGTGTGAAGTTGATGGTGCATTGGCTTTCCACACTATCAGGCTGGTCAGCAGCTTTGAAAGTTGAAGTACGTGAAGATCATGCGTCTGGGCGATTAATCTGCTCTTCGGGCGGGAACAGTGCCCGCGTGCAATTAACTGTTATAAAAACGGCACAAGGCTGGCAAATCTTCGCAGCCTCCGACCCGGCAGCAAAAGCCAGCGGTCAGGATTTTTTCATTGCGTTGTTGAACGCACCACCCGATCGCGAACGTCAAGCGTTGGGCCATGCCTACGCCGGTGGTGCAGATCTGCTGAAAGAGCAATTGATACTAAAGATCGTAGAAAACCGTGTCCGGGCTTATGAACTCATTGGGATGGGCGCGTAACAGCCTTGGTTTATCCCCCCAACACGATTGGCGGACGGGCGTATCGGCTACTCATGGAGTGGTCGAGGGTCAGGTACTGACCGGTACTTTGCCGATATTCCATCGCGCCAACGTTATGAAAGGATTTATCCCGCCAGTGCTGACGGTCAATCTGCGCGTGCGCTTGAACGTATGCGCGCTCTTAACCTTGATGTTGAACAAGAGCTGACTCGGCTTGAACATGAGGTCCAGGTGTTGCAGCAGCAACTTTCGACGTGGTTAACCCACCGACCCGACTTTGACACACACGATGTGTTGGCTCAGCAGCACAAGCAGGAAATGGCCAGTGAGTTGCGTAAAGCTTGGCGCAAAGAAACGCCTCCTCTCATCGACTCTGAGGGTAACGTAGTGGGCTACAGCTTGGCGTTGAACAACTGGCGCGTCCCGACATTACCGGTCCTCACGGCTGACTTCTCACATATCCGCCAACTACATATGACGGGGATGAGGGTGGGCGCCGGAATGGCGTTAGGCGTTGAGGCAAACTTTAATCAGTTCTTGCTCGGATTTCGCTCATTGACATCATTGAAAGTCGAGTTTTGCGGGTTGGCGAGCCTTCCTAGTGCCATAGGGCAAATGGCAGGTTTGCTTGAGCTTTCAATGGCGTACAACTTCTTAAGTTTAGTCCAGAGCGATCAGCAACGATTGGGCGGGTTGGTTCAGTTGCAACGTTTGAGTCTGGTTGGTTGTACGTTGCACGGAAGATTTGATGTGAGAGCGCTGACTCAGTTGCGAGAGTTGAATCTGTCTAACACAGAAGCCGTGATTTGGCCTCAGGGTGTCATGCAGTTACCGCATCTGGTCCGTTTAGATTTAAGCCGCAATCACATCATCACCGTACCCGCAGAGGTGCTGAGTGGGTCTGAGACAATCAATCGAGGCACCGCTCTGCAGGAAAACGACTTGACACCTGCGACCCTTAATCAATTGCGAGACTATCAGGGGCGTACCGGTATCAACTTTGGGTTGCATCATGATGCCAACCACCCGCCGCGATTAGATTTTGATGACTTGGTATGGCTCCACGGCCTTGCTGCTGATGAGCGCCTAATCAGGTATCAGGCATGTCAATTACTTCGCGAAGACCCGCGTGCCTTAAGCTTTTTCAAATTGATTGATGACCTAAAAACCACCGCCGATTATGAGCTGATCAAAGACGATTTAGTGGTTCGGGTACAGAGCGTGCTGCAAGAGGCCGCTGCTAATGAGCAGGTGCGCAATGCGTTATTTAGCCTAGCCTCGATACCCAGAAAGTGCTGTGACGCGGTATCGCTGTTGTTCAGTCAGTTGGAGGTTCAGGTCTTGGTAGCCAAAGCGTTGGCTGAGGGCGACCCCAACCGTGCCGAGCGCAGTCTGGCGCGAATCGTTCGAGGTGAATTTCGTTTAGAGGTGTTGGATAGCTTTGCCTACGAGGAGTGCCGCAAGCGAAGTGGCCCTTTTGACGAACTTGAAATTGGCTTCACTTACCGATTGAAACTTAAAGCGGTATTAGATCTGCCTGCTCAACCCAAACACATGAAGTTTGTCAGCCTAGGATTTGTTGAACAGGCTGTCATTGATCAAGCAGGCGTTAAGATCCTGGCAATGGATAACGGTGAGGCCATGCTTGATTACATGACTAACGACCCAATGTGGGACCGTTTTTTGAGAAATCGCTACGCTGATCAATTTGAGGCTGTGTATAACGCGAGTCATAGGGTGGTGCGTGGTAGGGATATTTATGACGCTGAGCGTTATGCGCGTGAGCTTCAAGCATTAGTGAACAGGCTTACCCTCGACGCACTGGCTAAATTGAACAGCAATTAATTTGATGCAGGCATCCGTGTCAGTATCAGCGCTGCTAGGTTGCGGCTCATCCTATCCCAGCCTATGGTCGTAGAAGGTTTGCGGTGGCGGGCATGACAGGATGTGTCGCCAGTCGCTGTCCATCCAGTGCAAAACACGGGAAGTGACTCTATGCCTAACAATCCTCAACCTGCTGTTCTGGAATTGATCGGGAATACGCCGCTGGTGCGCGTCAGCCGCTTCGATACGGGCCCTTGTACGTTGTTCCTCAAGCTTGAATCGCAAAACCCCGGAGGTTCGATCAAGGACCGGGTAGGGCTGGCAATGATCGACGCTGCCGAGCGTGACGGGCGTTTACGCCCTGGTGGCACCATCGTTGAAGCGACGGCCGGTAATACCGGGTTGGGGCTGGCGCTGGTTGGGCGTGCCAAAGGCTATCGCGTGGTGTTGGTAGTACCGGACAAGATGTCTACCGAGAAGGTGTTGCACCTCAAGGCCATGGGCGCCGAAGTGCATATGACCCGCTCGGATGTCGGTAAGGGTCACCCTGAGTATTACCAAGACGTGGCCGCACGGTTGGCGGCGGATATCCCCGATGCTTTTTTCGCCGATCAATTCAACAATCCGGCTAACCCGTTGGCCCACGAGTGCAGTACCGCGCCGGAGATCTGGTCACAAACTCAGCACGATCTGGACGCGATTGTGGTCGGTGTCGGCTCTGCCGGCACGTTGACTGGGTTAACTCGCTTCTTTAAACGAGTGCAGCCTGATTTGGAAATGGTACTGGCCGATCCGCTGGGTTCAGTGATGGCGCAGTACAGCCGCAACGGGGTCATTGGTCAAGCGGGTTCGTGGGCGGTAGAAGGCATTGGTGAAGACTTCATCCCCTCGATTGCCGACCTGTCCAGCGTGCGCAAGGCTTATTCGATCAGTGATGAAGAAAGCTTCGACCATGCCCGGCAGTTGCTCCGTGCTGAAGGAATTTTGGGCGGCTCCTCGACCGGCACCTTATTCGCGGCAGCATTGCGCTATTGCCGTGAGCAAACCGAGCCTAAACGCGTGGTCAGCTTTGTCTGCGACACCGGCACCCGTTATTTGTCGAAGGTTTACAACGACCAATGGATGAAGGACCAAGGGTTGCTGCAATTCAAGCATTACGGTGATCTGCGCGACTTAATTGCCCGGCGTTTTGAAGACGGCCGAGTCATCAGCGCCAGTCCGAACGAGACCTTGCTGACTGCCTTCCAACGCATGCGTTTGGCCGATGTATCGCAACTGCCGGTGTTAGTGGACGGCAAGCAACTGGTGGGGGTGATTGATGAGTCCGATATTCTGCTGGGCCTGCATGAAGACGCTTCGCACTTCAGCCAAACGGTCGCCAGCGCCATGACCGATACGCTGCACACCCTGGCACCGCAGGCCAGTCTGGCTGAGCTTCAGGCTGAGCTGGACCGCGGATTGGTGGCCATTATTGCTGACGCCTCAGGCTTTCATGGTCTGATCACTCGCGTCGACCTGCTCAATCACTTACGGAGATCCCTTGCATGAGTCAGCACGAAGAAACGGGCAAACCTCAGGCTTTCGCCACCCGCGTGATTCACGCAGGGCAGGTGCCAGACCCTTCTACCGGGGCCTTGATGCCGCCGATTTATGCCAACTCCACCTATTTGCAGGAAAGCCCCGGCGTGCACAAAGGCCTGGACTACGGGCGCTCGCACAACCCGACGCGGTTTGCTCTGGAGCGTTGCGTTGCGGATCTTGAAGGCGGCAGTGATGCCTTTGCTTTTGCTTCTGGCCTTGCGGCCATTTCGACGGTGCTGGAGTTATTGGATGCCGGTTCGCACATCGTCTCGGGCAACGATTTGTACGGCGGTACGTTCCGCCTGTTCGACAAAGTCCGCCAGCGCAGCGCCGGGCACAGCTTCAGCTTCGTCGACCTGACAGACCTCAGCGCTTTTGAAGCGTCGTTGCAGGACAACACGCGGATGGTCTGGGTCGAAACCCCTAGCAACCCGCTGCTCAGCCTGACTGACCTAGCGGCCGTGGCGAGCATCTGCCGGGCGCGCGGGATCATCTGTGTAGCCGACAATACGTTCGCCAGCCCTTGGGTGCAGCGCCCGCTGGAACTGGGTTTTGACGTGGTGGTGCATTCGACCACCAAGTATTTGAACGGGCACTCTGATGTGATCGGCGGCATCGCTATCGTCGGGCAGAACCTTGAGCTGGCTGAGCGTCTGCGCTTTTTGCAAAACGCGGTCGGCGCAATTGCCGGGCCATTTGATGCATTCCTCACCCTGCGCGGCGTAAAAACCTTGGCCCTGCGTATGGAGCGTCATTGCAGCAATGCCTTGGAGCTGGCGCAATGGCTGGAGCGTCAGCCGCAGGTAGCGCGTGTGCACTACCCAGGGCTGGCATCGAACCCGCAGCATGACTTGGCGCGTCGGCAGATGCGCGGCTTTGGCGGGATGATTTCTATCGACTTGAACACCGATTTGGCTGGCGCGCGACGCTTTCTTGAAGGCGTAGATATTTTTGCGCTGGCTGAAAGCTTGGGCGGCGTAGAAAGCTTGATTGAACACCCTGCAATCATGACCCACGTCACCATTCCGGTAGCTACCCGTGCGCAACTGGGCATCGGTGATGGGCTGGTGCGGTTGTCAGTGGGCGTTGAGGATGTTGAAGATTTGCGCGCTGATTTGGCGCAGGCACTGGCGCGGATTTAAGCCCTAGATAGTTGGGGCATATTTCGGCAGCTCTACGGGGCCGTAGAGCTGCCGCAAGCTGCGAGCTTAAACGCTGACGTGCAGGCGCACGTCGACGTTGCCACGGGTCGCGTTGGAGTAAGGGCACACTTGGTGAGCGGCCTCTACCAGTGCCTGGGCATCGGCTTGCTCAAGACCTGGCAAGCTAATGTGCAGGTCGATGTCGAGGCCGAAACCGCCAGTGATCTGGCCAATGCCTACGTGAGCGGTGATCGAGGCGTCGGCAGGAATGCTGCGCTTGCTCTGGCCAGCCACAAACTTCAAAGCACCGATAAAGCAAGCCGAATAACCCGCAGCGAACAGTTGCTCAGGGTTAGTCGCTTCACCGCCTGCACCACCTAGTTCCTTGGGGGTGCTCAGCTTAACGTCGAGAATCTTGTCACTGGAAACAGCGCGGCCATCACGGCCACCGGTAGCGGTTGCAACTGCGGTATAGAGAACGTTCATGGCGGACTTTCCTTACGAGAGCGATGAGGAGTGAAATCTATCTTTAGCGCTAATTGTTTGCGTGCTAACTTGTTGGGCGTAAACTTACCGCTATAAATATTTGCGCGCAAGCTATTTTTTGCGGCGCAGTTCACGCACTTGTAGGAACGAGCTTGCTCGCGATCTGTTAAAGATCAAAAAATCGCGAGACTGCTCTGTGCTGTCAGAGGCTGGCGTTTAGATTACGGCGTAGCACAAGCAGGTTTTTCTGAATATCTTGCAATTGCTCAAGACTCAGCCCGCTGGCCGCCAGAATGCACTGGGGGATAGATATGGCTTTTTCATGCAGCGCTTTGCCCTGTTGAGTCAAGCGCAGGTGAACCACGCGCTGATCTTCTTGGCTGCGAATACGGCTGAGCATGCCCTCGGCTTCTAAGCGCTTGAGCAGGGGTGTCAGAGAGCCTGGATCCGTCAGCAATCGTGCGCTGACTTCTCCTACCGTCAGGCCATCTTCTTCCCATAGCACCAACATGGCCAAATATTGCGGATAGGTCAGGTTCAGCGCCTGAAGCATTGGCTTGTAGACCTTGGTCATCATCAATGAAGTGGAGTGCAGTGCAAAGCACAGCTGGTTTTGCAGCAGCATGAAATCACAGCTGCCAGCATCTGCCGGGGCGGGGTGGTCGTCGACAGTCATTAAATAAACCCTAGCGTAAAAAGAGCGAACAATTTAGCGTCAATACCTTTAGCGCACAATATAGTTATGCCCAACGGCCACGACTCCAATGGTCGCTGGGTAGTCCTAAACGTCAGACGTTTTGAGGCTGCTTGTCCGCTAGCTGCGCCAAGCGTTCCAGCATCCCTGCACTTGCCGCAGGCCCCGCTTTAACGGTGCACCGTTCAATCGGAACAACCCTGTTCTCGAGGGCGTCCATCATTAGCACTTGAACCGGATGATGGGTCTGTTTATCAATGATTTGCAGGCTTTCGCCTTCCGGCGTGTAGTGGCGATTACCCCAGGCGATAAACGCCATGATCACAATTCTGAAATCCTCGCCTACAGCTGTCGGAACATATTCATACCGAGGCGGGCGCTCGCTGTAGCGTCTGCGGTCCAACAGTCCTTCTTCAACCAACGTGTTTAGCCTGCGCGTGAGCATGTTAGGGGCGATCCCCAAGCTTTGCGAAAACTCATCAAAGCGCCTCAATCCTTGCAGGGCATCGCGCATGATCAAGATGCTCCACCATTCTCCGACCCGTTCGAGTCCTCGAGCGATTGGGCATTCGGCGCTTGTAAGGGATGTGCGTTGCATGACGGTTCCTAAGGTTCTAAAAAATTTACTCACCAATGTTACTTTCATAATGATAGTTTCGTCTTTGAAGCACTACCAAGAAGAATGTATGGAGTGAGCCATCGTGATAAGACGCATCGTTGTAACGGGCATGGGCGCGGTAACCCCGCTGGGTTCTGGGGTAGAGCAGACCTGGCGGCGTTTGTTAGCGGGACAATCCGGAATCCGTCGGCTGCCTGAAACCTTGGTTGGCGATTTGGCGATCAGTATTGGCGGGCAGATTTTAGACTGCAACCAAGACCCTGAAGCCGGATTCGACCCTGACGCGTTAATTCCTGCCAAGGAGCAACGCAAGATGGATCGCTTCATCTTGTTTGCGCTTGCCGCTGCAAAAGAGGCGCTAGATCAGGCAGGTTGGGCGCCGGACACTGAGGAGCAGCAAGAACGTACGGCGACGATTATTGCGTCCGGAGTGGGCGGGTTTCCAGCCATTGCCGAGGCGGTCCGCACGGCAGACAGTAAAGGCCCGCGCCGTCTTTCACCGTTCACGATTCCGTCCTTTCTGTGCAACTTGGCGGCCGGGCATGTTTCGATTTTGCATCACCTGAAAGGTCCGCTGGGGGCACCGGTCACGGCCTGCGCTGCCGGTGTACAAGCCATTGGCGATGCTGCCCGAATGATTCGCGCCGGTGAAGTTGACGTGGCTGTCTGCGGCGGTGCCGAGGCGTGCATCCATCGAGTCAGTTTAGGCGGCTTTGCCGCGGCGCGAGCGCTGTCGCAACGCTACAACGATACCCCAGAGCGAGCGTCACGCCCGTTCGATCAAGACCGCGACGGATTTGTCATGGGCGAGGGGGCTGGATTATTGGTGATCGAAGAGCTGGAACATGCTTTAGCCCGAGGCGCCAAGCCTATCGCCGAGTTGGTTGGCTATGGCACTAGCGCCGATGCCTACCACATGACGGCTGGCCCTGAGGATGGTTCGGGGGCACGCAGAGCGATGGAGCAGGCGATCAAGCAGGCAGGTATTACGCCCGCTCAGATTCAGCACTTGAACGCCCATGCGACGTCGACGCCAGTAGGTGACAAAGGCGAGTTAGCCGCTATTAAGCGCTTGTTTGGTGACAACGCCACCGTCGCCATAAGCGCCACCAAATCCGCCACCGGGCATCTTTTGGGGGCTGCGGGTGGTATCGAAGCCATCTTCACCTTGCTCGCCCTACGTGATCAGATTGCCCCAGCAACGCTGAACCTTGAGGCTGCGGATCCAGCGGCAGCCGGGCTTAACCTGATTCGCGGCCAAGCGCAAAACCTGGCGATTGAGTACGCGATCTCAAATGGCTTTGGATTTGGCGGGGTTAATGCGAGCGTACTATTCAAGCGTTGGGAATAACCCAAAATTTAGCACTGAACTGATTTAGCCTCACTTATCGGTGGTCGATGAGTGAGGCAACTGCTCTGATTTCAGCTGTCGCAAAGCCAATATTAAACTTTTGAATCGCAAGCATATTCTGTAGCCTTAGCGCGCTCAATAGCTGGTCCGTGCCTGATAACACACATTCTCCCGGCGGGGCTCGACAGTCCAGAGCCGGTGGTACACTCGACTTTCGCGCATTAGCGCTTGCAGGTCTTGCGAACATGACGCAAATTTCTGAACGATTTCTGGTCCAAGCCCACCTCGATGCCAAGCAGCCTAAACCCCTGACTGCCGAGCAAGAGAAGACGCTGCGCGCAGCCATTGCTGCCGAGCTCAAAGCCCGTGACGCGGTACTGGTCGCGCATTTTTACTGTGACCCGGTGATCCAGGCTTTGGCCGAAGAAACTGGTGGTTGCGTGTCTGACTCCCTTGAAATGGCGCGTTTTGGCGCTGCCCACCCGGCCAAGACCATTTTGGTGGCGGGTGTGCGCTTTATGGGTGAGACGGCAAAAATCCTCACCCCTGAGAAGCGCGTGCTGATGCCGACGCTAGAAGCCACCTGTTCGCTGGACCTAGGCTGCCCGGTTGAAGAGTTCTCGGCGTTTTGCGATAAGCACCCCGAGCGCACCGTGGTGGTGTACGCCAATACCTCGGCAGCGGTCAAAGCGCGGGCAGACTGGGTGGTGACCTCCAGTTGCGCGCTGGAAATTATCGAAAGCCTGATGGACAACGGCGAGACGATTATCTGGGGCCCGGATAAACACTTGGGGCGTTACATCCAGCGCCAAACCGGGGCTGACATGCTGCTGTGGGACGGCGCTTGTATCGTTCACGAAGAGTTCAAGTCCAAGCAACTCGAAGACATGAAGGCGCTGTACCCGGACGCCGCGATTCTGGTGCACCCGGAGTCGCCGGAGTCGGTGATTGAACTGGCAGACGCGGTGGGTTCCACCAGCCAGCTGATTGCCGCTGCGCAAAAGCTGCCGAACAAAACCTTTATCGTCGCCACCGACCGCGGCATTTTTTATAAAATGCAGCAGTTGTGCCCCGACAAAGTCTTTATTGAAGCCCCAACAGCTGGTAACGGCGCGGCGTGCCGCAGCTGCGCGCATTGCCCGTGGATGGCCATGAACACCCTGGAGCGCACCCTTGAGTGCCTGCAAAAGGGCACAAACGAGATCTTTGTCGACCCGGCTCTGGTGCCCCACGCCGTTCGCCCGCTCAAGCGCATGCTGGATTTCACCCAGGCCGCGCGCTTGAAACTGGCGGGTAACGCCTAAAGGCCCAGCAGATCAAAAGATCGCGAGCAAGCTCGCTCCTACGGGTTTATGGCGTACACAAAACCTGTAGGAGCTGCCGAAGAATGAGGCTGCGATGGTTTGCGTAGCAACTTAGTTCATCATCTCTTTGATTGCCCGTTCTTGATCCATCAAATCACGCTGACGGGCATCAAGCCGTGACGACAGTTGGAAGTTGTTGGTGAGCTTTTTCGCAAAGGCGATTTGTTGGATAGCCTGGCTATAGTCGCCCATCAAGGCAAAGTACTCGGCGCGGGCTTGATGCAGGCCAATAATGTTGCCGGATAGCCCGCGAGTTTCGGCGACCTGATACCAGACGTCCGGGTCATCCGGGCGGCTTTTAAGCAGGGCGTCCAAGGCTTTTTCTGCGTCGGCGGGGCGGTTTTGCTTGAGCAGCAAGTCAACCCGAACTTGATTCAGTGGATAGTTGCCGGGGTACAGCGTGCGCATTCTGTCGACCCGCTGCTGAGCGTCGGCGAGACGATTACTGTCCATGTCCAGTTCAATTTGCGCCAGGTTGTAGGTGATGTCGTTGGGCGATTTGTCCAATAGCGGCTTCAGGGTGGTGCGGGCCTCGTTGAACTGGCTGCCCTTGATTTGTGCGATGGCCAAGCCATAACGCGCCACGACATTGTTTGGATTTTCATCGAGTTGCTGGCGGAAACGCTTGGCTGCCAAACCCGGCGTGCTTTCGTATTGCAGCTGCACACGGGCGCGAATGAGTTGATAGCGCAGGCTGTCTTCGGTGCCGCCTACTCTGGCTTGTTCGGCACGGTTACGCGTATCTGCGATACGCGATTCGGTCACCGGGTGAGTCAGCAAAAATTCGGGTGGCCTACCGTCAAAGCGGTATTGGCGCATTAAACGCTCAAACATGGTGGGCATGGAGCGTGGGTCATAGCCCGCTTTTTCGAGGTTAAGGATGCCAATACGGTCGGCCTCTTGCTCGTTTTGGCGTGAGAAACGTCGCTGCTCCTGAAACGCCGCAGCTTGTGTGCCTGCAATGGTGGCAATCCCGGCATCACCAGCGCCTGAAGCCGCCAGCACAATACCGGCCAGTAGCGCAGCCATCATCGGCAGCTGCATGCGTTGCTGTGCTTCAACCCCCCGGGCGAAGTGGCGCTGCGATAAGTGCGCGAGTTCGTGGGCCAGCACCGAAGCATATTCGCCTTCGGTTTGCGCATTAAGAAACAACCCGCCATTGACCCCGATAATCCCACCAGGTGCCGCAAAGGCGTTGAGCTGTGGGCTATTAATCAAAATGAATTCAAGGCGACGGTCTTGTACTTGGCTGGTTTCGACCAGCTTGTAAACGCTGGTTTCGACGTAATCTTTCAGTTGCGGGTCATTGAGCTGTGACACCTGACTGCGCAGCATGCTCAACCAGGCACGGCCCAATTGGTACTCTTGCTGCGGAGAAACGATGGCTGAGCTGGCGTCACCCAGAGACGGTAAATTGTCTGCAAAACTCGGTGATGCGAGCAGGCAAGCGAGCGTCAACAGGGTAGGGCGCAGAAAATTCATGCACAAAGCTCTAGTCGGTAAAGCGCTTACTGTAGCTGGACACTCGGCTCGCGACCAGTGGCGGTCAGCTTGGGGTATTCTAGCGTGCTGAAAAATGCCAACCCTAGAGCCCGAGGAAGTGAAAAATGACTGAAGTGTTGGCGCATGATAAGCAATTGGATGCCAGTGGCCTGAGTTGTCCATTGCCGTTGCTCAAGGCCAAGTTAGAGCTTAATCGTTTGGCTCAAGGCCAGACCTTGAAAGTGATAGCGACGGACGCCGGTTCGCAGCGTGACTTTCGAACCTTCGCACGATTAGCTGGGCATGAGCTACTGCGTGAAGAAGAAGAGGCTGGCACCTATCGTTACTGGTTACGTAAGGCTTAAGGCCCGGCTGCGCTTTGTCTAAAGGAATGTCGATGTTCAACGTGTTACGAAATTGGGTTCAGCGCTACTTCTCTGATGAGGAGGCGGTGGTCTTGGCGGTGCTCTTGGTCCTGGCCTTTACGGCAGTGTTGACCTTGGGCGGTATGCTCGCACCCGTTTTGGCTGGCATGGTGCTGGCGTATCTGATGCAGGGGCTGGTGTTGGCGCTTGAGCGACTGCGGGTGCCTAGGGCGGCGGCCGTCGGCTTGGTCTTTGCACTGTTTATGGGGCTGTTGCTGGTCTTTATAGTGGTGGTTGTGCCATTGCTGTGGCACCAGTTGATCACCTTGTTCAATGAGTTGCCGGGCATGCTTGCCAAATGGCAGTCGCTGCTTCTGCTGTTGCCAGAGCGCTACCCGCATCTAGTCTCTGATGAGCAGGTGCTGCAAGCCATTGAGGTGGCGCGTGGTGAGATCGGCAAGTTTGGGCAACTGGCGCTGACATTTTCGCTGTCCAGTTTGCCGTTGTTGGTCAATATCATGATCTATCTCGTGCTGGTGCCGATTCTGGTGTTCTTCTTCCTCAAAGATCGGGCCGTGATTGGCCGCTGGGTTCGCGGCTATCTGCCGCGTGAGCGCGCTTTGATTACCCGTGTGGCAGAGGAGATGAACCGTCAGATCGCCAACTACATCCGTGGCAAGGTCATCGAAATCATCATTTGTGGTGGCGTGACGTACATTGCTTTTGTCGCGATGGGCCTTAACTACGCGGCCTTATTGGCATTGTTAGTCGGTATTTCGGTGGTGGTGCCGTATGTGGGGGCGGTGGTGGTGACTGTGCCAGTACTGCTGATTGCGTTGTTTCAGTGGGGGTGGAGCGATCAGTTCATCTACCTGATGGCGGTTTACGGAATCATCCAGACTCTGGACGGCAACGTGTTGGTGCCGCTGTTGTTCTCTGAAGCGGTGAGCTTGCACCCGGTCGCAATCATTTGTGCGGTCTTGTTGTTTGGCGGGTTGTGGGGCTTTTGGGGGGTGTTTTTTGCGATACCGTTGGCGACCCTGTTTAAAGCGGTATTGGATGCCTGGCCGCGGGAGCAACAAGTGGTCGCGCCGTTGCTTTAAATCGTTTTTGTAGCCGATATGAAAAAGCCCCTGTTCTTGCGAGCAGGGGCTTTTTCGTTACGCCATCAGCTTACGCTTGAATGACCGGGATGTTGGCATTGGCTGCCGACTCACGGAATTCTGCGATCTGATCAAAGCTCAGGTAACGGTACACGTCCGCTGCCATGGTGTTGATCTCTGCCGCGTAGGCCAGGTATTCCTCAACGGAAGGCAGGCGACCCAGAATCGAAGCAACCGACGCCAACTCAGCCGAAGCCAGGTAAACGTTCGCGCCGTCACCTAGACGGTTCGGGAAGTTACGCGTCGAGGTCGAGACCACGGTGGAGTTCGGCTCAACGCGTGCTTGGTTACCCATGCACAACGAGCAGCCTGGCATTTCCATGCGTGCACCCGCTTTGCCGTAGATGCCGTAGTAGCCCTCTTCGGTCAGTTGATGAGCGTCCATTTTGGTCGGAGGCGACAGCCATAGACGAGTTGGCAGCTGACCTTTGACCTTGTCTAGCAACTTGCCCGCTGCGCGGAAGTGGCCGATGTTGGTCATGCACGAACCGATGAACACTTCGTCGATTTTCTCGCCAGTCACGCTGGACAGCAGACGAGCGTCATCCGGATCGTTTGGCGCGCAGAGCACAGGCTCTTTGATGTCTGCCAGATCAATTTCGATGATGTGCGCGTATTCGGCGTCAGCATCAGCTTCCATCAGTTCTGGGTTAGCAACCCAAGCTTCCATCGCTTGAGCACGACGCTCAAGCGTGCGTACGTCGCCGTAACCTTCAGCAATCATCCAGCGCAGCAGGGTGATGTTGGAGTTCAGGTATTCGGTGATCGACTCTTTGGACAGCTTGATGGTGCAGCCAGCAGCCGAACGTTCTGCCGAGGCGTCGGACAGTTCGAACGCTTGCTCGATGCTCAGGTTGTCCAAACCTTCGATTTCGAGGATGCGACCTGAGAACTCGTTGATTTTGCCTTTCTTCTCAACGGTCAGCAGACCTTTTTGGATCGCCACGTAAGGAATGGCGTGTACCAAGTCACGCAGGGTGATGCCAGGTTGCATTTCGCCTTTGAAGCGAACCAGCACCGATTCCGGCATGTCCAGTGGCATTACGCCAGTGGCTGCTGCGAACGCAACCAAACCCGAGCCTGCAGGGAACGAGATGCCCATTGGGAAACGAGTGTGGGAGTCACCACCGGTGCCGACGGTGTCAGGCAGCAGCATGCGGTTCAGCCAGCTGTGAATGATGCCGTCGCCCGGACGCAGGGAAACGCCGCCGCGGGTCATGATGAAGTCTGGCAGGGTGTGGTGCGTGGTCACGTCGATCGGCTTTGGATAGGCCGCGGTGTGGCAGAACGACTGCATCACCAGGTCAGCCGAGAAGCCCAGGCACGCCAGGTCTTTCAGTTCGTCACGGGTCATTGGACCGGTGGTGTCCTGAGAACCGACGGTGGTCATTTTAGGCTCGCAGTAAGTGCCAGGACGAACGCCCGTCACGCCGCATGCTTTACCGACCATCTTCTGCGCCAAGGTGTAGCCCTTGGTGCTTTCAACAGGTGCCTCAGGTTTTTTGAACAAATCGGTCGGGCCCAGACCCAGCTCAGCGCGAGCCTTCTCGGTCAAGCCACGACCGATGATCAGAGGGATACGGCCGCCAGCGCGCACTTCGTCCAACAGCACGGGTGTTTTCAATGCGAAGGTGGTGATGACTTCGTCAGTACCGTGCTTGCACACTTTGCCAGCGTGCGGGTACAGGTCAATCACGTCGCCCATGTTGATGTTGCTAACGTCGAATTCGATTGGCAGTGCGCCAGCATCTTCCATGGTGTTGTAGAAGATTGGAGCGATTTTGCTGCCGAAGCAGAAACCACCGGCACGCTTGTTCGGCACGTACGGAACGTCGTCGCCGAAGAACCACAGTACCGAGTTGGTTGCCGACTTACGCGACGAGCCAGTACCCACTACGTCACCGACGTAGGCGATTGGGAAGCCTTCGCCACGCATTTCTTCGATTTGCTTCATCGGGCCGATGGAGCCTTGAACGTCCGGCACGATGCCGTCACGCGCCATTTTCAGCATGGCCAAGGCGTGCAGCGGGATGTCCGGGCGCGACCACGCGTCTGGTGCAGGCGAAAGGTCGTCGGTGTTGGTTTCGCCAGTGACTTTGAATACGCGCAGGCTGATTTTATCAGCCAGTGTTGGGCGGTTCTTGAACCACTCGCCGTCAGCCCAAGACTCAAGCACGGCTTTAGCGTGGGCATTGCCGTTTTTGGCTTTTTCAGAAACGTCGTGGAAAGCGTCAAACATCAGCAGGGTGTGCTTGAGTTGCTCGGCGGCAACCGGTGCCAGCTCTGCGTCGTCCAGCAGGTCGACCAGCGTCACGATGTTATAGCCGCCTTGCATGGTGCCAAGCAGTTCAACAGCGCGTTTTTTGCTGATCAGAGGGGAGGTTGCATCACCTTTCGCAATAGCGGCCAAGAAGCCAGCTTTTACGTAAGCAGCTTCGTCAACCCCTGGTGGAATACGGTTGGTGATCAGGTCAACGAGGAATTCTTCTTCACCGGCAGGCGGGTTTTTCAGCAGCTCAACCAGGCCTGCGGTTTGTTCGGCGTTTAGCGGCTGGGGAACGATACCCAGGGCTGCGCGCTCTTCGATATGTTTGCGGTAGGCTTCAAGCACAGTTATTACCCTCATCATTGGTCCCAAATGGGTGTCCGGGACGCTCATCCAGGAATGCCAGGTACTCATGCGCTGCAGGGCTTTTTGGGCCGCTTAGCCAGAGTTACAAGGATTCCCAACAGAAGCTGTTTTCAAAGTTTTACGCCATCCGAACGGGGGAGGATGATGAATGTTGATGTGGGTATTTGCAGTGCAAACACCCGGCATCAACACCGTTCTTCAGGATCAACTGTGCTCGTGACGCTTTGAAAACAGCTTCCAACGGACATTGGCGCCTTAAAAGGCAGGCTGATTCTACGGTAAAAACTTGTTAAAGGTAAGTTAGACCCTGAAGGTTGAGGGGTGATCTGCGTTAGACAAAGGGCTAACATGGCCATCTGTTTCACTCTGCAGTGCTCTAGCCCGCCATGCCCAATCAAATTATCAAGACGCCTTGTATCGGTCTTTGCTCAACGGTTTACGGTGATCTC
>NZ_LLWH01000223.1 GCF_001411475.1 Pseudomonas endophytica
AGGCTTGTGGACTGCAGTGCAACACGAGTTGCCCATTCTGTTTGTCGTGCCTCGGAACGGGCAATACGGCATTTTGAAATCTTTTGCCGTGCTAGAACAAACGCCTAACGTGCCAGGGCTGGATCTACCAGGATTAGATTTTGTCGCGTTAGCTACAGGCTATGGTGCCTACGGAGTACGCGCCAATACCCTCGATGAGGTGCGCGAGGTGTGCAGTAAAGCCTTCAATCGAAAAGGACCAACCGTGCTGGAAGTGCCCGTGCAAGCGACCATCCCACCGCTTTTGTAAGCTTGCTGTCCGCGCCGAGTTAGAGCACCCAACCTTGGGTGGCTCTAACTCATTACTGCGCTGAGTACATAATCCTGCTGGGAGCAGAGCTGACTAGAGGAGTGGCTTCATGCGTTGTGTTATCAAGGATCACATAGCGCCTTCGGTTGGCTGTGCGCAAACACAAGGTTGGGTTGCTGGGTGTGAACTTAACCAGACGATTGATGAAGACAGTTAGCGAAGTCGCGTGAGTCTACCAAATACGTGATTTAACATAATATACATTATGCGAACTTTTGTCTTAGGCTGTCATGGCCAGTGGAGGTCAGATTTCAAGCCTGAAAATACGCCACAGGGCCAATCCACTCCCATCGATCAGTTCAATCATCTCTCGAGCTTTGCCATGCAGGTTGCCTGGATCAATACATGGCCATTGGTTTGCTGCATAATCCCCAGTTTTTCACTGCACTGGTCTGCGCACAAACCTCAATGGAATGGACACATGATACGAGCATTTGAACATCGCGATATGGAACGGGTTCTGGACATCTGGCTAAGCGCATCCATCAAGGCCCATGACTTTATCGACGCTTTCTACTGGCAATCATATTTAGAGGCAATGCGTGACGTTTACATCCCGGCCTCTGAGACCTATGTGATTGAAGACCAATCCCAGGTTATGGGATTTTGTTGTCTGCTGGGCAATCAACTGGCAGCGCTGTTTATCGATCGCGACCAGCAAGGCAAAGGCCTAGGCAAGCAATTGCTCGGGCATGTAAAAAGCCTACGCGATGAGCTGACACTGACTGTTTACAAGGAAAATGCACCGAGTTTCGCCTTTTATCAGTCCCAGGGCTTTGGGGTGGCCAAGGAGCAGATTGACGAGCAAACAGGTTGTGGTGAATACCTGATGGTGCACAAAGCCTGAGCCGAAATCTCTGAAATGGGCTCTGCGGTCGGTAGAATATGCCAGTCCACGTATTTTCTACCTACAAAGCCCTAGCACCACTGCCCCGCACATAACCAAATAGAATAACTAAACTAAATGTCTGTTTAGTTGAGTTAAGCAAGATTGTGGGGGCGCACTAGCCTTAAATACCCGGTATAACCTTTTCCGCAACTGAGTTGCATACAGACTTTCGCCTTATCAAAACGCCAACGTATATCCAGTAATCACGCGATTTTCATCTGCAGCGTCTGTAAAGTTTGAGCGCATTGTTGCGTTGCGCCAGCGCAGGGAAAGATTCTTGTGTCCACGCGCTCCCTCTGCGTACTCGCTGAGTTCACTGTCTAGCCGCTCCATTGCCCGCGTCAAAGACCGTGCATGACGTAGCAACCCCAAACCCGCTGGCGTGGGTTCAACCCCTCGTTTACTGCGCTTAAGCAATGGCGTTGCGAATCGTGCCTCAATGTCAGAAATTCTTTTACTCACCGCCGAGGGCGCTATAAAGGCCCTTTCGCTGGCTCGTGCAATAGCGCCCTCCTCGCAAACAAGAATGAAAAGATGCAAGGACAAGTGATCCAGAGTATGAAGGCTCCCTATCACTGGAGCACTCCTCTCAACACCGCAATATCTCGCTTAGGCGCCACGCCAAAGAGGCGGCTGTACTCGCGACTAAATTGTGAAGGGCTTTCGTATCCAACCTTGAACGCCGCGCCAGAAACATCCAAATGTTCGTTAAGCATCAACCGCCGTGCTTCATTCAACCGTAGCCATTTCTGATACTGCAACGGGCTCATTGCAGTGAGCTGGCGGAAATGATGGTGGAAGGTGGGTGTGCTCATCTGTACTTGGGCAGCCAGATCGTCAATACGCAGCGCCAACGCGTAGTTCAACTTCAACCAATCAATGGCTTTGGCGATTCGATAGCCTTGACCATCGACGGCTATTATTTGTCGCAGCCTGCCCGACTGATCACTTTTCAATAGACGGTAATGGATCTCGCGTTGGATCAAAGGCGCTAGAACGGGAATCGCATCGGGTTCATCAAGCAGCGCTAATAGCCGCTCGAACGAGGCCAGCATGACTGCAGTCACTGAACCAATACCGACCCCCTTCCCTACCAAACGCTGATTAGTGTTAGGCGGATCGCTCTGTGCCAACTCAGCCAGCATGCGCAAATCAAGTTTGAAGGTTAGGCCCAGGCACGGCTTCTCAGGGCTTGCCGCCAACACTTCAGAGTTGGCCGGTAAGTCTAATGAAGTGACAAAAAAATGCGTGGTGTCGTACGGATAACCTTGACCGCCAACCCACAACTGCTTCTCGCCTTGGGCAACCAGGATGATGCTCGGCTCCACCATGCAAACACTAGGCGGCGTTGGGTGTTCGCGGCGGAAAAGACCCAGCCCTGAAATGGCAGTGTTGAAGTCACCCGTTGTCGGAGCCCGCGCGCCAATGATCGTAGTGAGCGCCTCTAAAGGCGATGGAGGTGGTGCTGGGGTTGAGCTAAGAGTCGTCATGATCATCGTCCAACTATTTAACCAACTGTAACCGAAGCGCACACGCTGCCCAAACCCCCCAGTTTTCGCAGGCGGACTACAGCCCTCGATTATTACGCTTATTGCAAGAGTGTTTATTGCTCACAGTCGCGGACAATTTGTCGCACGAGCCCTTTTTTTGATATTGTGTCAAAAATTAACCATTTAGTTCAAAGAGCAAGACGCATGCCCTCGTCTAGGCTATGCGTCAGTACTTTGAGTAACTTTTATGTGGGTCGGCGCCTAGTCACCCTGAGTCCCTCCACTACTTTCATGCATCAATAGGGTCATTCACCATGAATAAGTCTCAACCCACGGCTTCTACCAGCCGTTGGCCCATTTGGGTCGCCGCCTTAGGCGTGCTGGTCTTCGGTTTGCTGTTTATAGCCGGCGGCGGTTATCTCGCCACGCTGGGTGGCAGCCTGTATTTCCTGCTCGCAGGTATCGGCATGCTGGTCGCTTCTGTGCTGATGTTTAAACGCCGAGTGCTGGGAGCATGGGTGTTTGGCGCAGTGATGTTGGCGTCCATTATCTGGTCCTTGCTGGATGCTGGGCTGGTGTTCTGGCCGTTGGTATCGCGCCTGTTTGCATTGGCCGTTTTGAGCCTTGTAGTCGCGTTGGCCTACCCGACACTGCGTAAAGCCAATGGCCTCAGTGGCAACGGCGGCTACGTGCTGGGCACGCTTTTGGCAGTGGCCATAGCTGCCGGTTTTTGGGGGATGTTTCAGCCTCATGCATCAGTTTCGCCGACGGGCGATGGACCTGGACTGACACACGTTGACCCGGCCAAGGCGCAAAAGAACTGGGAACACTACGGTAACGATGAAGGTGGCAGCCGCTTTGCTGCGCTGGATCAAATCAACCGCAGCAACGTTTCTAAGCTGGTACCGGCTTGGACTTACCACACCGGTGATGTTGCGCTCAGCGATGGCAATGGCGCAGAAGACCAAATGACCCCGCTGCAAGTGGGCGATAAAGTGTTCATCTGCACCCCACACAACAACATCATTGCGCTAGATGCCGATACCGGCAAAGAGCTGTGGAAGAATGAAATCAACGCCAAATCGGCAGTCTGGCAGCGTTGCCGGGGTCTGGCTTACTTTGATGCCACCGCCCCCATCGCGACGCCAACCGATGGTAGTACGCCAGCCGCAGCCGTGAGTATTGCGCCGGGTGCGGCTTGTCAGCGCCGTTTGTTGACGAACACCATTGATGCTCGCCTGATTGCTGTCGACGCAGATACCGGCAAATTTTGTGAAGACTTTGGCAACCATGGCCAAGTTGATCTGAAAGCTGGCTTAGGTGATGTGCCAGATTCTTATTATCAACTCTCTTCCGCACCGCTGATGGCCGGTACCACTGTGGTAGTCGGCGGCCGCGTGGCCGACAACGTTCAGACCGATATGCCTGGCGGTGTGATCCGTGGCTTCGACGTAGTAACCGGCGCCATGCGCTGGGCTTTTGATCCAGGTAATCCGCAAGACAAACAAGCACCAACCGACGGCAGCACCTACGTTCGCAGCACGCCGAACAGCTGGGCCCCCATGTCGTATGACCCGCTGATGAATACTGTCTTTTTACCAATGGGCAGTTCATCGACTGATATTTATGGGGTTGAACGTACCGAACTGGATCACACGTACGGCGCCTCAATACTGGCACTGAACGCAACCACCGGTGATGAAAAGTGGGTGTATCAGACCGTTCACAATGACTTGTGGGACTTCGATTTGCCCATGCAGCCCAGCTTGATCGACTTCACTAAAACGGACGGGACTAAAGTACCTGCCGTCGTGATCGGTACTAAAGCTGGCCAGATCTATGTACTGGATCGCCATACCGGTCAGCCGCTGACTGAAGTGAAAGAAGTCCCGGTAAAAGCCTCTAACATCCCTGACGAGCCCTACTCGCCCACTCAGCCTAAATCGGTGGGTATGCCGCAAATCGGTGCTCAAACACTGACCGAGTCGGACATGTGGGGCGCGACACCATTTGACCAGATGCTGTGCCGTATCGCGTTTAAGAAAATGCGCTACGACGGCCTTTACACAGCTCCTGGAACTGATGTGTCGTTGAGCTTCCCAGGTTCGCTAGGCGGCATGAACTGGGGCAGCCTGTCGACTGATCCGGTTCACGATTTCATCTTTGTGAACGACATGCGTCTGGGCTTGTGGAGCCAGATGGTGCCGCAACAAAAAGACGCCAAAGCCTCTTCGGGTGGCGAAGCACTGAACACCGGTATGGGCGCAGTACCGCTTAAAGGCACGCCCTATGCAGTGAACAAAAACCGCTTCCTGTCAGTAGCGGGTATTCCCTGCCAAGCGCCGCCTTTCGGTACCCTGACGGCCATCGACATGAAGACCCAAAAAATTGCGTGGCAAGTACCGGTCGGCACTGTTGAGGATACAGGGCCTCTTGGCATCAAGATGAAGCTGCCATTGCCTATCGGCATGCCGACCCTCGGTGGAACGCTCTCAACTCAAGGCGGCCTGGTGTTTATCGCCGGTACTCAGGACTACTATCTGCGCGCCTTTAACTCCGCCAATGGTGAAGAAGCCTGGAAAGCCCGTTTGCCGGTCGGCAGCCAAGGCGGCCCAATGACCTACGTATCGCCCAAGACCGGCAAGCAATACGTGGTGATCACCGCCGGGGGAGCTCGACAGTCCCCTGATCGTGGTGACTATGTGATTGCTTACGCTCTGCCTGACAGCGAGTAATTACCCGCAAAAAAAAGACCCGCCTCATTAGGCGGGTCTTTTTTTTTCAATCGACTCAACGCTTGGGTGACGTTACGCCTCCTTCTTCAACAGCACCCGCGTGACCCGCCGCTCTTCAACGCCAACCACCGTCAGGCTCCAGTCTTGCCATGTCAGCTTGTCTCCGATAACGGGCAAACGATCCAGCAAACTCATCACCATGCCGGCCAGTGTTTGGTAGTCATCCGTTGCCTTGGCCGGGAAACCGGTGTGCTGGTAAATCTGGCTCAAGTTCAAGCCGCCACTGACCAAGAACCCGTCCTCCTCAGCCACAATGTTAGGCCCCTCGATTTCGCTTGCGTCAGGCAGCTCACCGGCAATCGACTCAAGAATGTCGGTCATGGTCAGGATGCCGATAAAGTCGCCAAACTCATTGACCACAAACGCAATATGCGTCGACTCTTTGCGCATCTGCTCCAGCGCATTAAGGATCGTAAAGCTGTCGAGCAAGTTAATGGCTTTGCGCGCCATAGACTCAAGGTTGGGTTGGTGACCATCCAGCAATTCTTTTAACAGCTCTTTCTTGTGCACAAAACCTAGCGGCTCATCAATACGCCCGTCCCGGATCAACGGTAAACGAGAGTAAGAAGAATGCATCAGTGTGGTGCGAATGCTCTCTTCTGAGTCTGACAGGTCAATATGGTCAATCTCGGCACGCGGGGTCATCACTTTGCGAATCGGTCGTTCAGCCAATTGCAGCACGCCACTGATCATGATTCGCTCACGTCGATGGAACACTTCTTCAGCCTCTTCGCCTTCGAGCAGGTCAGCTATTTCTTCGCCCACCTCGTCTTCACTCAATTTACGACCGCCCAACAGACGCATTACCGCGTGTGCTGTGCGCTCTCGCATTGGGCGTACGCCTTGTACGCTACGCTTACGTCGCGAGCGGGCGATCTGGTTGAACAGCTCAATCAGAATCGAGAAGCCGATGGCCGCATACAGATAACCTTTAGGGATATGGAACCCCAGACCTTCAGCGGTCAAGCTAAAGCCGATCATCATCAAAAAGCCCAAGCAGAGCATGATGACGGTTGGATGGCTATTGACGAATTTGGTTAGCGGTTTGCTAGCAATGATCATCAACGCAATCGAGATCACTACGGCAATCATCATCACCGACAGATGCTCAACCATACCCACAGCAGTAATAACCGCATCGAGGGAGAACACCGCGTCCAGCACCACAATTTGCGCAACGATCGGCCAGAACATGGCGTAAACCGCATTCGACGCGCGCTGGGCAACGTGACCTTCCAGCCGCTCATGCAACTCCATCGTCGCCTTGAACAACAGAAATAGACCACCAAACAGCATGATCAAGTCGCGCCCCGAAAAGGACTTGTCAAACACTTCGAACAACGGCGCAGTCAGCGTGACCATCCACGAGATACTTGCCAGTAGGCCCAAACGCATTATCAACGCTAACGACAAACCAATAATCCGGGCGCGATCACGCTGCTCTGGGGGCAGTTTGTCCGCCAGAATGGCAATAAACACTAGGTTGTCGATGCCGAGCACCAGCTCCAACACGATCAAAGTCAATAGGCCAAGCCAGGCCGTGGGATCTGCAATCCATTCCATAAAGGTTATTCAGCCTCTCGAAAAATTGGGGTCAACGAATGGCGCGCACGGGTGTCCAAAACCACGAGCATAGTGCTCGGGCCCAATAAATTCAGGACATGCGTTGGGGATACTAGAGTGTCTGCGCAGTGCAAGACGGTTGAGGCGGGTGAAAAAAAACTGGGAGGCTCCAGGAGGGTGTTCATATATGCCTTAGTGAAATTCGGGAGGCAATCCTACAGCGGCTATCGCCTTTATCAGCGATTATAGTTATTACAAAATTTTACACCTACCCTTGCGCACAGGGCTGCATCACACCCGTAACCTTGCAAGCCTCGCGAAGAGCGTCGACGATTAGTCAAGCCATGAGCAATCGAATTGCCGATAGAGTCATCGCGAGGCGCATTGTGGTTTAACTCGAAGATTTAGGGTGCGCGTGTTGTTTTGCGCCAAACATGAACCACGCCAACATGCCGAACAGTGGCAGAAAAATCACCACCGCCACCCACATACACCGGCTATTAACTGGCGCATGGCTTTTAAGCACCCGGCTGATGGTCCACAGCTCCAGTAACAACAAAATGACGGCTATAACAGCCCAAAAAGTAGGAATTTCCATACATCACCTCACTGGTTGTACAACTTTAGGTAGGCTGATGCCGTGAGGGTTCATTAATTTTTCAAAATGCTTATGAAGCGCCCGCTGATTACAGTGAAAAACGATCAGTGGCATTACGTCGTTCGTTGTCATCACGCATGTCATAACTGACAGTGGTCGCAATATTAGCGTGATGCGCCAGTTTCTGTGCGATCGACACGTCGTATTCCTCGATGACCCGTGTAATGAATGAGCGTCGAAAGTCATGGGGCATGATGTCGACCCCCACCTCTTTACCGCGCTGTTTGGCGATGTAGTAAATCGCATGCTTGGTAATACGTTCACGGGTGATATGGCTGCCACGACGAATACGATTGAATAAAAACGAATCGTCGCTCACGCCTTCAGGCAGCTGTTGACGACGAAACTCGAGCCATTCTTGTAGCTTTTCGAACACCCAGGTTGGTGCAAACTTGATCAACTCTTTATTACCCTTGCCTAACACACGCAAACTGCGCTCGGCCACATTCACTTGGCGCAGATCCATGTTGACCGATTCAGATTTGCGCATGCCCGAGCCATATAAAATTGCAATAATTGCTGCATCCCTGAGGCCTTGCGGTCGCGGATCAGCAGCACAAACATCCATCAGCTCGCGGATTAATGTGCGGCGCAAGTTTCTGCCCTTAGTCAGACGCGACCCACCGCCCGCTTTCACAGCGCGGATTTTTAGCAGTTGATCTTGAGTAATCAGGCTCTGCTGCCAAGCTTGATTCATCACACCGCGAATCGCATTCACATACAACGACGAAGTGTTAGGCGCATAACCATCTGCACGCAGCGTAGCGACCAGCGCGGTGATGTGTCCGGGTTGTAATTGATGCCAAGGGAATTCCTCAATCGCAACGTCGTCGACACCTAAGCGATCAGCAGCATCCTGCAGCACATACCCCATGGTCTGACGACTGGACGGCGCCAGCCGTTGTAGGTAAAGCACGACGGGCGCTTGAACCTGTTCTAACTCAACTGCGCAAAGCTGTATTGCTGCGGGGTCAATAATCGACACAACACTCTCGGGGCGGATTCAAACAGCTCGTAATATAACTCAACGCCCTACACTTTACCCTCATTAACCGTTGAGCATTTAGACAACTTAATGTTTAACGTCGATCTTGTCTGCGCCTAACTGCCTGAACACTTGCTGTATAGAGTGCACTTAATGTCGAATAACATTGACCTGATACAGGCGGCTCAGTAGATTACGTGGGCTGACCCCGTCAGCACCTATTAACTGACTAAAGAAGCCAATGGACACAGTATCTAGTTGCTGCCCGGCCACCTTTCGAGTGGATAACCGGGCGCTCAATCCAGACATTATTGGGGCTCGCCTGCAGGGCGAGGTCAATTGCGCTAGAGCTTGATGCTCCAACGTAGCGACCTCTGCGGCAGTAGTCCGGTCACGAGGTATGCTATGACTCTTAAAGCCTTTGTTTTACCGGGCGTTCGCGCCTTCACCTCCAGCATGCGGGTAAAATTATTTAACGCGCCCAGCACTAAGTCCGCCATGCACGCCCCCTTCTCCCTCCCCGTGCAGGGCCTAAAACCCGAAAATCAACAGGTGCACTGGCGCGTCAGCCCTGCGACTGGAGAACTGGAGCAACGTCGATACTCGGTAGGCCGGCTGACATCTCGTCGTTAATAAGCTTACGGTGATATTAAAGGGGAAAACGTGTGACAACTAGCACTTAAAAACTGATTAAAGCGCTCATCACCTTAGCGTAAACATCGGCGTCTCCTTTTCTCGAATAAGACAGACTACCGTATGTTTTTCGTCGATTAGCGGAACAACTTTTATCAGACGCGCGATGAAAAACCGTTGCTCAAAACACGTTTATTGGTAAAGACCCTTTAACCACCTCATACAACAGCGCTGAGATAAAAACAGGCGCCATTGTGCGCCAGTTGGTTCCGAGTCTTTCTATATCAAAAAGATGAATGTTTACTTTGTGGAGATTCCTTATGTCAGGAACCACTCTTTTGCTAAACCTCGCCGGTGCTATTGCACTGTTGCTGTGGGGCACTCACATGATTTCAACCGCGCTGTTGCGCGGTTTTGGCACCCAACTGCGCAACTGGATGGGGCGCAACCTAACCAATCGCTGGATGGCGCTGTTCTGCGGAGTCGGTATCACCGGCGTCCTGCAAAGCAGCACTGCTGTCAGCATGATGGCCACCTCCTTTGCGGCCGCAGGAACCTTGGGCCTGGCACCTGCGCTGGCGGTCATGCTGGGCGCTAACATCGGCTCAACACTGGTGGTGCAACTCCTCAGCTTCGACACCTCTTTAGCGACGCCCATTGTGCTGCTGGTGGGTTTTATCATATTCCGCCTGCGCGACGACTCGCGCTATGAAAGCATTGGTTGCGCGCTGATCGGTTTGGGGCTGATGCTTTTAGCACTTAGCTTACTCAGCGCAACCCTGAGCCACATTGAGGCCACGTCGGTATTTCGCGCCGTCATGCAAAGCCTTGAGGGCGATCTGATCATTGCCGTCGTGACTGCGCTCGTGCTGACTTGGATGTGTCACTCAAGCGTGGCCGTTGTACTGTTGATTGCGTCATTGGCAAGTGCCGGGATGATGACCCCAGTTACCGCCATGGCGCTGGTATTGGGCGCCAATGTGGGGGGAACCCTACCCTCAGTGATGAGCGCGCGCTCTGCGGTCGCCCGCCGCTTGCCAGTGGGGAATCTGCTAACTCGCCTGCTAGGTACCGTGATATTGCTACCGTGTCTTCCTGCACTCGCCGAATACCTGACCCACGTCGACATCGGCCCCGCGCACGTGGTGGTGTACCTGCACACAGCCTTCAACGTGGTATTGGCGGTGCTGTTTATCGGTCTAATCGAGCCAATGGCTAGCGGGCTAAGCCGTTTGTTTCCTCAACAAGAACCACCTGTCGACCCGGGCATGCCGCAATACCTTGATGAAGCTGGGCTGGAAGTGGCCAATATTGGGCTTTCTAATGCGGTGCGCGAAGCGCTGCGCTTAGGCGATATGGTCTCGCTAATGCTCAACAAGGTACTCCAGCTGTTTGAAAAGCCCGATCAACAGACCCTTGATAGCGTTCGCCAGATGGATCACTGCGTTGATGTGTTGAGCGCCGCAATCCGCGCTTATCTGGCTGACATTGGTCATGATGGTTTGAGTGACGAAGACGCAGATCGCGCCCAAGAAGTGCTCATGTTCGTGATCAACCTTGAACACGCGGGCGACATACTCAACAATTTGGCGCTTCTGGCTATTCGCAGAGCAACCCGCGGCGAACAGTTCTCTACCTTCGAACTGCAGCACATACATGCATTGCATTTGGCCTTGCTTGACAGCCTGAACCTAGCGATCACAGCGTTCTTGCGCGAAGACATTGCGGCAGCACACTCATTAGTGAGCCATAAAGAAGTCGTACGCCAGCTCGAGGCCAGCGCAAGCCGCGAATATTTTCTTAAGCTGCAAAACGACAAGACCGCGTGGGCCGAATCTGGAGATATTTTCCAGCGAGTACTGCGCGACTACCGCCGCGTTCATCATCATATTGCCGCTCTGGGTTACCCAGTGCTGGAGCGCCACACAGCACTGAGCCAAAGCGCTTAACACTGTGTAACAAAACAAACGGCGGCCTGTACTAGGCCGCCGCATCCCTATCAGAGACTCAATTCATCTAGCATCAACACTTCACGGTGCTCTAGTAAATCCTCAACGGCCTTGCCCATCGCCAAATAATGCGCAGTGGTCTTGTGATGGTCGATGGCTGCCATGTCCTTCCAACCTTCGACAAATACGAAACGCTGGGGGTCTGAGCGGTCACTGTGCAAATCGTAAAACGTGCAGCCTTGTTCTTTGCGGGAATCTTCAACGCACGCCAGCAGCGCCTCTTTAACGGCTTTTTCATGGCCAGCCTTAGCACGCAATACAGCAACGATTTTGATGATGTTGGACATTTCAACTTCCTGAGAGTGATGTTCTTGAACACGCCAACCCTACTACGGCGCAGAGACACAAGCATCTGCGCCGAGCAAAAAGAGTGCACCTTATGAACACTGTCAAGTCATTAGCGCTGAGCGTGGCTAGACACGAGAGAGGCGATCTGGTCCTTGATTTTCAAACGCACCTCTTTGAGCTTCAATAATTTCTGATCCGTGACACCGATCCCATCATTAGCTTCGGCTTCAACAACCTCTTTGTCCGCTGCTGTGTATTTCGCGATCAACGCAGTCAGGTGCGGATCATTCTTTTCAAACCGTTTGAGATCATCTTTAGCGAAACCAAGATCTTGAGATAAATCATGTTTGACTGGCATATCTGCACCTCATGAACGATTCAGTGAAGATTTCAGACTCTGAGAATGAGTCTGCGTGTGCGATTCCTTCGTTTTGGAGCCCCTAACCAATAACACGCAATCTTTATGCTTTAAAGCCAAGCGCCCTATATAGCCGATCAAAGTCATTGTCAACACCTTATACAGCCTAGGCGTAACAGATATTACTCAATAAAAGCAATCACTTAGACCGACAAATCAGAGGCGTCAACAAAATGACGAAACGCACTTAAACAAGATGTTTTTTTGACATATTTCCATTTTTAGCATGGATTAATTTCTTAAAAGTGTAAGAATGCGTTAACAGAAGCACACGACTCAACTTACGTCTCGCGTGATTAGACGAGGGTTATCAGGATTAAGGCTCGCGGGCCTTTACAAAACGACACGGATCAAGTCGGCGATAGACCAATCACATTCTGATTGACGCCATTTAAAAACACGAAGGCTTCAGGCGACGGATGCTCGCCCTGCAAGCACCGAACGAATGGCGTTTTTCCAACAACCCTCGCCATTCGCTCGTGAACCTCTTAGAAGAGAACGTTGCGTTTGCCTTATATCAATCTTGGTATCCACGGGTTACTGGATCAACATATTGCTTTACGTGCTGGCGGTTTGTACTGGATCTCGGTCAATCAGCCCGCCGATGCAAAACTGCTTGCCCGTCAATTTTTAGAAAGCCTCCCCTCTAGCGTGCCCGCCGCATTAATCGTGTGCGCCGACTCTGCGCAAACAGTCATCAGTGAGATGGCCCCTGATCGGGGTCCAGACACGCTCAAGCTGTTTGAAATCGCACAAAAGGTCATTGAGCCGGGGCTGGCTACCTTAATCCGTGATCTGACCCGCTCAGGTATCTCCGCCAACAGTCAGGTCTTATTAGTCGCCCCCGCCAATAGTTGGGGCATGACCTTCAAACGCTTACAGCATTGGTGCGAACACCTGCACGCATGGCTGCGGGACCGACAGATAACATTGCTGGTCATTGCAGAGGGTGAGGCCTCAGCGCTGCATACGCAGTTGTTACAGCTTAATGAGCAGCTATCCGGATTGAGTCGACTCTATCGGCATAACGGCGAAACCCGTTACCACCTGCACTTTTGGTACAACGATTTGGGCGTCAGCGCAGGCCTAGAGTTCAAATTATCGAGCCATAACAATGGCTTGGCGTTGGTCGCAGAATACGTCTCGGATACAACCCCCCGTGTTGCTGACGACCAACATGTGTACCTTGCTGAACGCACAGTGCTTGAGGGCACACCGCCACTGTCTAACCATTGGTACCTGTTCAATGACCGCCAGACATTGCTCCAAGAAGCAACGTCTGCCAGCGCTGCTACGGTCATCGTGGGTATCGACAGCAGTCATCAACTATTAGATCTGGCGCAGCAACTTCACGATCTGCGCGAACGATGCGGATCCGCCTTGAAGATAGTGGTGCGTGAACTCGAACCCGCTGTGCGTTATCGCGATGAGCGTCTGCTATTGGCCTGCGGGGTCAATCTGATCGTGCCTGACGGCACCTTGCTCTCGCGTTTTTTGAGCCTGATCGAGAGTGTTCAAGGCCAACGCTGGCAATACACCCAAGGCACCGACTTCGCGACCTTGCTTGAGCGCCAGCGCCCACCGGCTATTCGCGGCCTAGTCAGCCCCAACGAGTTTCTGACCCAGGTCCAACAGATTTATGCGAACAGTTCGGGCGAAGTTTCCCATCAACTGCTCAAGTTCCAACCGGCGCCGGACATTAAACCAGCGCTGTTCTTGAACCAAATGTGCCTGCGCCGACTGGGCGATTTCGCCTGTTTACACAACGACGACTTGTATCTGTTTTTGTTTGCCTGCCGTGCGGACGCCCTAGAGTCAGCGCTGGCTAATATCTGCCGTCTGCCTTGGCGCGACCTGTTCCTAACTCGCCAGACACTCAGCAGCCCAGCTGACCTAGATCAAGATGCCTTTATGGATGATGCCTCAGTGCCCGTACACCTGAATATTCCCGTTGAGCCCCTGATTATGGCGCAGCCAGCATCTGGAAGCCGCGCCCCCTTAAGACCGCAGCCGATCAGTTTGTCTGTCAGTGAGCCACAACCATGACATTTATGGAGCTTATTCAAGTCATCGGCCTGACATGCGCAGTGACGGTGTTACTGACGCTGTTCTGGCAGCGCATTCGCTTGTATCTCAAAGCACATGTCGAGCAGTACTTGGCACCGCGTTATCTGAAACCATGCGGTGTCCGGCACCGTAAACCCGCCAGCCCTTCGATGAGAGCGCCGGATGAAACTGTCTAACTCTGCGGTTGCTACGCAAAAAATGAACGCCCCATGGCGCGGACTGGGTGCTTGGAACCTGTATTTCTTGGGCAAATTTCTGTTGACCTGGACCGGTCACCTGAACTTCCAAGTCGTGCCGAATCTGATCTTTGCCTTAGCACTGCTCATCCCGATTGCGCACCCCATTGTGCGTCGCGCCCGAACGCTGCTGGCCATTCCAGTCGCGGTCGCGCTGCTGTATCAAGACACTTGGTTCCCGCCTTTCAGCCGTTTGTTGGCACAGCCGGGCGTCATGAGTTTCTCTTTTGAGTACATCCTTGAACTGTTGGGCCGCTTCATTGACTGGCAAGTGTGCGCCCTGCTATTGCTGCTGTTGATTGGCTACCTGTTTATCAGCCCTTGGTTACGCCTCACCACCCTGACACTGCTAGGTTTTGCTTGGTTAGGTTTAAGCAGCTTGCAATGGCTGCTGCCTCCAACCGTCACGCTGCCAATGGCCAACAGCCCTAGCAGCGCCACGACAACTGCCAGCAGTGGTGCTGAGCCAGACGATGCCACCCTTAATAGTTATCTCGAGACATTCTACAAAACTGAAGCCCAACGCAAAGTTGACTTCAAAATCCCGACGGTCAAACCAGAGCCATTTGATCTGCTAGTGATCAACATCTGTTCGCTGGCTTGGGATGACCTAGACGAAGTGGGGCTGCGCAACAACACACTGTTCAGCCAGATGGACGTGATATTCGATAACTTTAACTCGGCAACTTCTTACAGCGGCCCTGCGGCTATTCGCTTGCTGCGCGCCAGTTGCGGCCAAAACTCGCACACCCAGCTGTACAAACCCGCTGCCGATCAATGCCTGTTGTTCGAGGACTTGCGTCAACTGGGGTTCTCGAATGAGTTGATGCTCAACCACACCGGCGATTTCGATGGGTTCGCCCAAGAGGTCCGTGATCTGGGCAAATTGCCTGCGCCTGCATTGGGTAAGATCCCGGCTGGCTTGCCTCGGACTTATGTCGGGTTTGACGGCTCACCGATTTGGCGCGACCGCGACGTTCTGAATAAGTGGTGGCAACACCGTTTGTCCAGCGATCAGACCAACATGGCGTTGTTCTACAACACCACGAGCCTGCATGACGGCAATCGTCTCGTGACAGCTGATGGCGGTACAAAAGCGGCTGACTACAGCAGCCGCGCACAGGTATTGCTCGACGATTTGAACGGGTTCCTCAAAGAGCTGCAAAAAAGCGGACGCCGGGTAGTTGTGGCCATCGTTCCCGAGCATGGTGCCGCGTTGCACGGCGATCGGATGCAGATCTCTGGCATGCGTGAAATCCCAAGTCAATCCATCACCCATGTGCCAGTGGGCCTCAAGCTGATCAACATGGGTGACAACGGTCAAACCGAGCCGGTGCACGTGACTCAGCCGAGCAGCTATATGGCCATCGCCGAAATCATTGCACGCTTGTATGCCAGTCCGGGGCTGAAAAATAGCCAGACCGTGGATTGGTCGTCCTTGCTGGCTGACCTGCCGCAAACGGCAAAGGTATCGGAAAACTCAGGCACCGTTGTCCTCGACTACAACGGCAAACCTTATGTTCGAATCAAGGAGAACGGTGGATGGCTACCTTACCCACAGCAGCTCAAATAAGCGCGGACCTACTGTCGCGCAATGAGCGCGCCGATGATATTGAACGCCTTAAGTTAATGGTAGATCTACCCGATCTGCGCTATGTCGACATCAGCGCGCAGGTGGAGTTGATACAAGCTCTTGAACGCTGGCCCTTACTGGCTCACCTGCAGGCGTACAGGTCTGCAGCCCTGCCAGCTCTTGTGGATGACATTGCATGATTAGCATGAGTCTGCAAGGTATCCGTGGCGGTGTTGGCACCAGCTCAACACTCGCCGCATTGGGCTATGCACTGAGCACCCTGGGACAAAAGGTGCTGGTTGTCGACATGTGCCCAGAAAACACCCTCGGGCTGCATTTCAATCTTGATTTCGCACTGCCGGGTGGCTGGGCCCGCGCCACCTTGGATAACACTGCTTGGCATGAGGCTGCTTGGAGCATTGAGCCCGGTTTAAGCGTGCTGCCTTACGGCACGCTCAGCGCCGAGCAAAGCGGCCAACTCGATGTGTTATTGCAAGAGGACCCGCAACTGTGGGGCAAACGTCAGGACAGTATTGCTAACGGCTTTGACTGGGTACTGTTTGACCTGCCGCAACGGTTGTTAGGCCACGCGACTAATCCGCGCTGCGATATTGCAATGACTGTGCTCAACCTCGACGCAGCGAGTCACGCACTGCTTCAGCAGCCCGATTTCAGCTTCAGCCGCTTACTGATCAATCGCTTCGACCCAGCCAGCCAGCTACAGCGTGATCTATTGCTGCTTTGGCAGCATCACTTCGTCAATAGGCTACTGCCGATTCATTTGCATGCAGATGAAGCGATGGCTGAAGCGCTGGCCAAACGCGAACCCACTGGCCGATATGCGCCGGGCAGCCTGATTGCTCAAGACATCATTAGCTTGGCTAGTTGGTGCTTGTTGCGCAGCGGGAGGCTTGAATGATTGAGCGTTGGTTCCCCTACACCTATTTACGCCGCGAACAAAACTGCACGCGTATCACTGCGTTGACCCTGGCGGTCATCCAAGCCTTGGGCTGGGTATTTCTACGCCTAGAGTCGCCTGCTTGGAAAACATTGCGCGATCAACACCGCAGATTGTTCCCGCACCTTGTGGATAGGCACAGAAGTATTGGTGATCCGCTGCGCTACACCATCCAAATCGTGTGGTTGTTGTTAGTGCGTCCAGGCGGGCAAACCTTGCCCCAGCGCCAACGCAGGCGACGTCGCTTGTCTGCCACTTTCAAGACGCTAATCAGCATTGTGCAGCGACCTTGGCAATTGCTGGCCAGCGCTTTTGAGCAAATCCCAACTGCCATCAGCCCGCAAGTGCGTAAAGGTTCGCGTTGGTGGAGCACCATGCACTGGCCCCTGCGCAAAATGCTGTATATCGCCATCGGCGTTTTAGTCGTTGTGTTGGTGTTTATTTGCGTCACCGAGCCCTTTGGCTATTTGGCGCAGCTGGTGTTCGTGGTGCTGTTATGGGCCATTGCGATGCTCGTTAGGCGGCTACCGGGGCGTTTCCCGACGTTATTACTCATCGCGTTGTCCATCATCATTTCGTGCCGCTATCTGTGGTGGCGCTATACCTCAACCTTGAACTGGAGTGACGGCCTGGACTTGGCGTGCGGGTTGATATTGCTGCTGGCCGAAACCTACTCTTGGCTGGTTCTGATTTTGGGCTACGTCCAGACCTCATGGCCTCTGAATCGTAAACCGGCACCATTACCCGCTGATCCAAACGAGTGGCCAACCGTCGATCTGCTCATTCCAACCTATAACGAAGAGTTGTCGGTGACTCGTGGCACGGTGTATGCCGCCCTGGGCATTGACTGGCCCAAAGATAAACTACGCATCCATCTACTGGATGATGGCAACCGGCCGAGCTTCAAAACGTTTGCCGATGAAGTGGGCATCAATTACATCGCCAGAACCGATAACCGTCATGCCAAAGCGGGCAACTTGAACCATGCCCTGACCTTGATCGACGGTGACCTGGTAGCCATTTTTGACTGCGACCACATGCCCGCCCGTTCGTTCTTACAGTTAACAACAGGTTGGTTTTTGCGCGATCCAAAACTGGCGCTGGTTCAAACGCCGCACCACTTTTTGTCACCTGACCCGTTCGAGCGCAACCTCGGCACCTTCCGTAACCGTCCTAACGAAGGCGAGTTGTTTTATGGCCTAGTCCAAGACGGTAACGACATGTGGAACGCGGCGTTTTTCTGCGGTTCATGCGCCATTGTGCGACGTACAGCCATTGACTCGATTGGCGGGTTCGCCGTTGAAACCGTCACCGAAGACGCCCACACAGCTTTGCGCTTACACCGCAACGGCTGGAACTCGGCTTACTTGCGCATCCCACAAGCGGCGGGCTTGGCCACTGAGAGTCTATCGGCTCACATCGGGCAACGTATCCGCTGGGCACGCGGCATGGTGCAGATCTTCCGCACCGACAACCCACTCGTAGGCAAAGGGCTGACAATCTTTCAGCGCGTGTGCTATGCCAACGCCATGCTGCACTTCTTGGTCGGGTTGCCGCGATTGGTGTTCCTCACCGCGCCATTGGCTTTTCTGCTGCTGCATGCCTACATCATCTATGCCCCGGCCTTGATGATTCTGCTGTACGTACTGCCGCATATGATTCACGCCAGCCTCACCAACTCACGGATGCAAGGTGCTTATCGCCAAACCTTCTGGGGTGAGGTTTACGAGACGGTGCTGGCCTGGTACATCGCGCGCCCGACTACGGTGGCCTTGTTCAGCCCTTCACGTGGCAAGTTCAACGTCACCGCTAAAGGCGGGATGATGGAAGAAAACCAGTTCGACTGGCAGACCGCCAACCCGTATCTGGTACTTTCAG
>NZ_LLWH01000224.1 GCF_001411475.1 Pseudomonas endophytica
CCGCGGGCAAACGCGTCAAGGCCATCGACACATGCTCAGGGCGGGTCGCCAGCGACACAAGGCCAGCACCACAGCGCAATGCACTCTGGGCGCTGAGGGTAATGGAGCCGCCAAACCCTCGATCTCCGCCAATCAGCAGCACATGTCCAAACTGCCCTTTGTGGGCGTCTGGCGAGCGTGCAGGCAGTCGCGGCAGGGTGTCTGCCAAAAGCGGCGTGGGTTCAGGAAACGAGTGTTTGGTCTGCGGCATGCGTGTCGGGCTCCGATGTCTGGCAGAATTATACGCATCTCAGCTCTGGTTTCTCTTGCCTCATGCCTGCTATTACTGCCGACCTACCTGCTCTAGCCCAGTCCATCAAAGAATGGGGCCGTGAGCTGGGCTTTCAACAAGTCGCCATCGCGGGCCTTGACCTCGGGGAGCATGAGCACCATTTAGAACGCTGGCTGGCCGCGGGCTATCACGGCGAGATGGAGTACATGGGCGCTCACGGCAGCAAGCGCTCACACCCAGAAGAACTAGTGCCCGGGACCTTGCGCGTGGTGTCGTTGCGCATGGACTACCTGCCCGGCGACACACACATGGCGCAGATGCTGGCCCAGCCCGAAAAAGCCTACATCTCGCGTTACGCCTTGGGCCGTGACTACCACAAACTAATCCGCAAACGCGTGCAGCAATTGGCCGACCGTATTCAAAAGGAGATAGGCCCGTTTGGCTTTCGCGCCTTTGTCGACAGCGCCCCAGTGCTGGAAAAAGCCATCGCACAAAAAGCCGGGCTGGGCTGGATCGGCAAAAACACCTTGGTGCTTAATCGCAAGGCGGGCAGTTACTTCTTTTTGAGTGAACTGTTTGTGGATTTGCCGCTGCCAGTGGATGAACCTCACGAAACAGAACATTGCGGGCGCTGCACCGCGTGCCTGGACATTTGCCCGACCAACGCGTTTGTCGGCCCGTACGTGCTGGATGCGCGACGCTGCATTTCGTACCTGACCATCGAACTGAAAACCGCGATCCCCGAAGAGTTGCGCCCGCTAATTGGCAATCGGGTGTTTGGCTGCGACGACTGCCAGATCGTCTGCCCGTGGAACCGCTTTGCCCGCACCACCTGCGAGGGCGACTTCAAGCCCCGGCATAACTTGGACAACGCCCAATTGGCCGAACTGTTTATGTGGGGCGAGGACACATTTCTCAGCAGCACCGAAGGCTCGCCTCTGCGACGGGCCGGTTACGAACGCTGGCTGCGCAATTTGGCGGTGGGACTGGGCAATGCGCCTTCAACCATTCCCGTGCTGGAAGCGCTGAAAGCGCGGCGCGAGTACCCATCCGCGTTGGTGCAGGAGCATGTAGAGTGGGCGTTGGCACAACACGCCACTCGGCAAACAGACCCTGGCCTTAACTCAACTGTGCCCTCCGACTTGCAAGATCTCTACAGAGGCCCTCCGAAGTAAAAACGTCACGCGGTCCTTACCACCAATACGCACTTCAAATTGATTCGTAGTACCTCGTAATTTGCTGTACTTCGAATCACCTATTCGTTCAGCGGCAAGTTTAGGGTGAAGATTCTCCTTACCAATCGCGTCAGTGAACACTTCATAATCACGCATTGCGCCATCGCTCAAGTCGGACCTTATACTTCGCGGTTTGGGCCTGATAAGTTTCCACGTGACCGACGACTCTTCCTCTACCGGATTTAACTTTGCCATCCGCTTTGCCGCCTTTGCTACCCCCCTTCCAGAGAGGCCTTGTTTGAATGCGTCATTCATGCGGTTACCCCATTGGCTGAATGCTTTCGTCGAGGCCGTGAGTCCGGCCCCTAACGATAAAAGCCCCAAGCCTAAACTCACGTAACCCAGCACATCCCCTGCGCCCGAGCTCGGAAAAAACTCCTGCACCGCGGCCCCCGCGATACCTGTGACGCCACTGGCGACTCCCGCCACCAACCCGGTAATCGCCAAAGGAGTCGCGGCGCCGAAGCTTAGAATGCTCGCAAAAATACCGAACACAGCAAGGCCAACACCCAACCAGGCCTGCCATGAAGAGTGCCCAGTCGGGTCACTGCGATTAATTGGATCACCCAAGCAATACACATAAGGGTTGAGGCCACCTTCACCAAACGGGCTAAGGCTGTCAGGGCTTTGAAAACGCATCAGCAGCGGATCATAAGCGCGATAACCATTACCCAATAGGTAGCACCCGGTTATCGAATCAAACCGCTCATTATTTAACCCTAACAAACTCTGCAGGCCATCCTGGGCCGTCCGGGCACCATAGGGTGTATAGGTGACAGCGCGTAAAGGTGCCGCCTCGGCCACGACAGTATTTTGATGGTCGACACCTAACAACACCGTCTGATCAAGCGAGCCACGCAAGCTTTGCCCCAGTAATACATCCCCCAGCCTGAAGAATGTCGCAGCATCAGCGCCCCGAACTTCGCTGCTGACTGCATCATCTCGATAAAAAAGATGCGTGGATGTTTTCTCGTTGTCGGTCATTTCAACTAACCGATCCCGGGCGTCATACCCATAACGCCGGATGACCGAATTCACTGCCACTGACACTTCGCTCAAGCGACCCAGCCCGTCATAGCCAAGACTGCGACCCTGAGTGTCGATTATCAGCTTCCCGTTAGCGTCATAACGCAACGTGATAGCGGCCGGATAATCCGGATGAGAGTGCTGGATGCTGATCAATTGGGTCGGATCACGCTCACTCATCGTATAGGTAGTCGTATTTACTCCCCCCGGGAATTGGGTTTCCAGCGAAACAATATTGTCAAACGCGTCGAACGTGAACCGTTGCCCCGCTATTTCTCTGCCCAAAACATCAAGCGGTCGGTGCGCGCCCTCGCAGCGGTAGGTTTCTAGCCTGCCCCGCGCGTCATAACTAAATTTTTCGTCCCGAAGCATACCGGCCGAGCCAATCAGGGTGCGCTGTGCCACTTTGCTGGCCTTGGTGTAGCGGGTTGTTAACGTATACGACTCACTGCCAACAAGCTCGATCACTCGCTGCACTTCACGCGCCAGCGCGTCATAGCTCAGCGTGGTCTTCAACTGATGCGATGCTGCATCTGTCGCGCTTATCACACTCAATTGACCTAGCGCGTTGTACGTGAGCTCAGCATTCAAATTGGTGTGTCTGAAAGATTTAACACGACCCGCGGCATCGTACTCGTAACGGTGTTTTTCCCCTTTCACGTCTACATGACTCAACACACGCCCGCCCAACGAATAGCGGTTGGTTGTTTCATAGGAGTGTCCTGGCAAAACCCATCGCTCATGGGTCAGCCACCCGGCACGCGAATATTGAAAAGTACCCACACGACCCTGCTCGGAGCACTCCGAGATCAACCCCGACCGAGGGTAATAAGCATAGCTCGAGACTTGATCGGCCTGTGTACGCCGGGTCAAAAGCCCATTCAGCAAAGGCTCGTATTGGTGTGTAACGCGTCGACCATCAGGCTGGATGATGGCCGTGGGAGCGGCCCCCGAGCCAACGTATTCGTGCTTGAGCTCCCGCCCTCCCGTCACGGCGCTGGTCAATCGACCCAAGCTATCGAAGGTTTGGCTGCCCAAGGTCTTGCCAGCCACGACAATCTCCACAGGCAGTGTGTCATGACTAAAAGACGCATAACGGGTTTCAACCACATTGCCATCTGGCAACGTACTTCGGCTGAGACGATCAAACGCATCGTAGTGAAAGGAGGTCACGTTGCCTGCGGGGTCTATCTGTTGCACACACCTATCAAAACCATCATACACATAAGTCGTTTTAGCTTGGCTAAGCCCCTCCAAGTCGAACAACTCGACACTCACAGGCTTGCCCCGCCCATTGAAAAACGTCACGGTTTTGCCATGCCCCTGCTTCCATCGTGTTTCACATAACCGCTCTTGCTCTCGCTCGATGTAGTCATGCAAACCATCTGGGCTCTGGATGGTTTTAACCTTCCCCCAATCGTCATACTCATAGCGAGTGTGCTGGACCAAAGGGGCTCCATTGAGCCAGTCTGTGGCTGTTTCACTCTGAAGCTGGCCAGAACTGTTGTACGTATTGGCTTTAACGACCCGCAAAGGGCTGCCACTCGCAGAACCGTCTTCCTCCTCTTCTTCGAGTGTGCAGATACGACCAATACCGTCATAAGTCACCCGCTGCTGCATGCCATTCACATCGGTCACCAATAGCGTGGAATATTGAGACTCTGCCTGCGGCAATTGATAAACGCGCACGGTATGCGCCTCATAGGCCGTGCCTTGCGACACTGTTTCGCGGGTCACACGCCCCAAAGCGTCATATTCGTAATTAACAGGCGCCTTGTCTTCTTCTTGGGTCGACAGGCAGTTGCCCGTCAGCGCGGCATAGACAACCGTACTCATGGCGCTCTTTGCGTCATGCCCCGTGAACACTGTCTTAACACTCAGTGTCAGGTTGCTGACGCTGTAGGTATACGATTGCCGGGTAGCCAAAGCGTTGAACGTCGACGTCTTGGCCAACAAACGGCCATGGACGTCAGGGGCCTGGGGCACGTTGACGTATTCATAGTCGATTTGTTCGTATAAATGCTCGCCCTGTTGGTCGCGAAAATAAAACTGTTCGCGGACAGGAACAATCGACGCAATTGAATAGCCCTCAAGCAGCGGGGAGCTCGCATAGCGGTAGCGCGTGATGCAGCTGCCAGACTGTGAGTCTGCGGGGTTAAACACCATTCTCTGGCTGGGAAACCTGACAAAATCGAGCGGATCGGCTGGGCAGTCAACACCGCCTTGCGCTGCAAAATACTCAGTCAACGTGGTTAAGCCACCGGGCTCCACCCGCCTGATTTCATTCCCGAAAACATCGTATTCAAACTGCGTGACGTCCTCCCGCGAGCGCTTCGAGTTGGCGTCTTCATAGCGTATGACCGAGCGTTTTGGTAAACGGCATTGAGCGGGCTGCTCTTCAAAGCTTTTGCCTGGCTCATAGTAATAATCAAACAGCTGGGAGGTGATTTTTTCGCCGCAACGGCGGACTTCAGACACCAACAGGTGAAACTTGTTATAGGTACGCACCGTCTCCTGATAAACGTTGGAATCTCGCAGCAGGGTCTCGTAGGACGTGTAGTTGTAGTCCCCAGCCACTTTATAGAGTGTATCGCTGGCCGTTGACGCTGAAACACCGGGGGCGCCATAGCCCAAAAAGTTTTGGCTCGAGAAACGGTAGTTTTTGTAGATAGGCGGCTGCCCATTACCCGGAAACACCGTATAGGTTGCCACCGACGCCATTGCCGTTCGGCCTGCACCCACCGGAAAGCGCAAGCCCGATTTTTTATAGCTGACGCTCTCAACAGCCCCCATGGGCGAGAAAACCCGCGATACATATGTCAACCCATCAATGACTTGGTAACCAATCTCCCAACGACCTGCGCAGGGCAACGTAATACTGACGATACGGTTGTTGGTGAAGCGGATATCAAAACTGGCCTCCTGATCTGAGTTGGGGTATCGCTTGAGCTGTACCCCGGCGCCAGTGCGCGTTATCGACAGCAACGTACGCTGGCTGTCGCGAACGGCTGTAAGCATTGGCTGGCCGTTGAAGAGCGTGTATTCCAAATCAAGGCTCGCCCCATTAGCTGCCCATATCCGCTGCGATACGGCGACGCTACTCAGGCCCACCATGCACAACTCTTCACGCTGACCATTAATGGTCGAAAGGATGAAACGGTTTTCGTCGATTTTGCCCAGCCTGAAACGCTCAGTTTTTTGGTCTACGAGCTGAACTTCAGTAGGTAACTCCAGCGTTTTACAGGTTTCACCACTGACCAGCGTTATACATTTAGCCGTTCGGTCATAACGCGTACACGCCAGCGTCCAACCTTTGCCAAAACCGCGGTCCAAGGGGTTGAGCGGATTGAAGTGAAAGTTAATGGGCAAGGAGGGACCATTCAGTGAGTGCGACGTGATCTCCCCCAATGACAGCGTGCAACTATAAATACCCGTACGCGGATCAACACCTCCCGACAGGAAGCTGCTGAAATTAAAAGCATTTGAATACAGTTCATCGCCTTCCACATCCGACATAAATAACACCCATTTAATAAGTTATTTATAAACACACTGCCACTACTTAAAGGCGGCGAGGTTATTTTAATTCAAGTTCAAAACTACTCGGATTCGTGACAATTTCAAAACTATGGCCGGTACCAAAATCATCCAGCACCGTGATCGCAAACGGGTCAGTCAAGGCTGGCACACTTCTATCCCCCCACCCCGAAAAACCCTGAACCAACGAAACTTCGCCCGGCCTATCATTAACATCAATCACATAGTTCTGCAGAACCCGCCCACTGCGGTCTACCGAATCTTTCGGAAGAAATACAACTATCCCCTTATGATAATATTCGGCGATTAAACACACTATATATTGCGGCAACTCCCATGTTCCACTCCGCCAGGGGTTACAGTAAATTTTCGCCCCTTTATTACTGTCAAACCCAGGGGAAAACCAACCGGTAAGCGGTAATTTTGCGCCACCGATATACAGCCCTAAGTACCATCGGTAAATTGATCTCTCCGTTCCGGAAAACTCCTCGACTTTAGTTAATCGAAAGTTCTCATGGCCATACTGGACAGGTGCAATGGCTTCGAGGGTGATATAACTGTCGCTGCCTCCCGGGCTCGAGTTATTGCTTTTGACAGTTCTGCCATTAGGCAACGTGATGGCTGCACCGATCCGCTTTTCATCGAGCTGTTCACAACTGACCCAGCGCTCAATTCGTACGACCTTATCGTCAAATTCACCAATGTCCCGGCGAACACGCACACCTGTACCTGACATTTCATGTCGGTATTTATTAGGTTCTTTAGAGACGCTCCAGGGTGAGCCAAGATCAGCGCCACCTAAATATTCAATTAACTTAAGTGTTTCTAATATCTCGGGGGTAGGGCGAAATTCTTTCCCTCCCGAATCATGGCAACTAATACACACGACTACCCGAGCTTGCATCCGCCCGTTGGCGTATATTTTTTTGATAGCCGTACCGGGAGCCGAATCAAATACAACTTCAAATTTGGTCACACCTACAATCTGATTTCTTTCCACTGATGACGCAGAATCCAATAACTCGTCCATGATATCAATCCAATCCTTTTATATTTAACTGACCGCTATTAATCAACCGCTCCCATAGAATAGTTAAATAACTCAGCCCAACCACTCCTTTTCACCTATGTATTGCGTAGGAGTGTTCAGTAATGAGGCGGGACTTATTAAAGCGTCTCGCACTACACGTTAAGACACTACATCCCACACAATTCGCAACGCCTGCACCGGCCTCGTCTCTTTCATTCGCAGGACGTTTCCTAGAGAATCCTCCCCGCCTTGTGGCGCTGGATGGCCGCAGTTAGTCTCGCCAAGTCACTGATTTCAGTGACCGGTTTTGACAGACCGTTTGAGTTCGCATGGCAATCACCGCTTTATGGCGGCTATGTGCGGGGCATCTTCGGGTGCGCCGAACCTGCGAGACTCCTCGGTCTGTCAACCCGCATATAGCTGCCACCTACTCCGATTGACAGCGGATTGGCGACAGCCCACTTGGAGTTTCTCGCATGAACCACTTAGTCCCCGCTCCCCCTCTCGACACCTTCCACACCCGCCCCCATCCCAGTACGCGGCTGTTCAATATCAACCCCGGCATCCCAGCACGGGACGCGCTGATGCACGTGTCTCTGCTGTTAAAGGGCGCAGAGTTAAACGCTGATGACATCAGCGCTCACCTGTCCGGCCTTGAAGCCGAACAATGGTGGAGCGTGATTCACAGCATGGAAATGGCGCGCGGTTTAGTGGACTCGCTGCTGGCCGATTAATGCTCGTCGTTGTACACGAACTTGGGCATTTCCCAGTTAAAGCGAATCGCCAGTAAGCGCAGCAACAGCCCACCGAACAAGGTGACGAAAATCGCCTGTTCGTTGGGCATGTCGAGGTAAGTGCAGAGCAAGAAGCACCACGCGGCGGCGAATGACACGCTGGCGTACAGCTCGCGACGAAAGATCAGCGGGATATCGTTACAGAAGATGTCACGCAGAATGCCGCCAAAGACCCCGGTAATCACCCCGCTCACCGAGGCGACCAACATACCTTGGCCCATTTCTAGCGCGGTCATGCAGCCGATCAGGGTAAACGCCACCAGCCCCAGCGCATCGAGCACTAGAAACAGCGAGCGCAAATGGCGCATCAGTGGCGCGATAAAGATCGTCACCAGTGCAGCCACGCTCGTAAGCACCAAGTATTCCGGGTGTTTGACCCACGTCAGCGGGTAATGCCCCAGCAGCACATCACGCACCGAGCCGCCGCCGAGCGCGGTCACGCAGGCGATCAGCACCACACCAAACCAGTCCATGCCACGACGGCCGGCAGACAACGCGCCGGTCATGGCTTCAGCAGTAATGGCGACTAGATAGAGCATCAGCAACATGGCGGCGGTCCTTGCAAGAAGGCGCGCAGTCTACTCACTTGGCGCAAGCACCAAAAGAGGGCAAAAAAACAATCCCTGTAGGAGCAGGCGGTCGACGCTCGATTGCTCCTACACACGGCAAACCGGTGGCTTTAGAACTTGATGAAGTGTTTGCGGTAGTGCTGCAACTCGGCAATCGACTCACGAATATCGTCCAGCGCCAAGTGCGTGCCTTTTTTCACCAGTGTGTCGCGGACTTCCGGCGCCCAGCGCGCCACCAACTCTTTAAGGGTCGACACGTCGAGGTTGCGGTAATGGAAGTAGCTTTCGAGGGTTTTCATGTGGGTGTACAGAAAACGCCGGTCTTGGCAGATGCTGTTACCGCAGATCGGAGACTTACCTTTTGGCACCCACTGTTCCAAAAATGCTAGGGTCTGTGCTTCGGCTTCAGCCATGCTGGTGGTGCTGTCTTTAACCCGCTGGGTCAAGCCACTGCCGCCGTGGGTGCGGGTGTTCCATTCATCCATGCGCGCCAGCACTTCGTCGCTGTGGTGGATGGCGATGACCGGGCCTTCGGCCAAGGTATTGAGGTTGCTGTCGGTGACGATGGTGGCCATTTCGATAATGACGTCGTTGTCCGGGTCAAGGCCGGTCATTTCGAGGTCGATCCAGATCAGGTTCTGCGCGTTGTTCATAAAGGCCTCCAGTGCTTAGTCGCGCAGTTTAGCTTAGGCGCCCAGCCCTCGTGCTAAACTCGCCAGCGTTTTACCTTTCTTATCGCTTTATCAACACGGAACACCCATGGCCAAACGCCAGCTCAATCGTCGCCAAAACTGGCGCATCGAAAAGATCCAAGGCGAGCGCGCTGCCCGCGCCGCCAAACGTGAGTCCAGTGCCCTTGAAGCACTTGAGGGTGGCGACTTAGGCCCCGAGCAACTCGGCCTAGTGATCGCGCACTTTGGTGTGCAGGTCGAGGTTGAGGCCCAAGAAGGCGAACTCAAAGGCCAGACGTTTCGCTGCCATTTGCGCGCTAACCTGCCCGCTTTGGTCACCGGCGACACCGTAGTCTGGCGCGCAGGCAATCAGGGTATCGGCGTTATCGTCGCCCAGTTGCCGCGCAAAACCGAGCTGTGTCGCCCCGACACACGGGGGCAACTCAAGCCTGTGGCTGCCAACGTCGACATGATCGTGATTGTCTTCGCGCCCATGCCCGAGCCACACGCCAACCTGATTGACCGTTACTTGGTCGCTGCCGAGCATGCCGGTATTCGCCCGTTCTTGCTGCTCAACAAAGCGGACCTGATCGACGAGCAAAACGCTCCGGCGCTGAATGCATTGCTGGGTGTTTATCGTCAGTTGGGTTACCCGGTACTGGAAGTGTCCGCGCACCACGGTGACGGTATGCAGCAGTTGCAAGAGCAACTCAACGGCCGTATCAGCGTGTTTGTGGGGCAGTCGGGTGTGGGTAAATCCTCGCTGGTCAACAGCTTGCTGCCAGAGGTCAACCTGCGGGTAGGACCGCTGTCGGAGATTTCCGGTCAGGGCACGCACACCACCACCACGGCGCGGCTCTTTCACTTCCCGGGCGGCGGCGAATTAATCGACTCGCCGGGTAGTCGTGAGTTTGGCTTGGGCCACGTGAGCCGTGCCGATGTGGAGGCTGGGTTTATTGAGTTCAACGACTTGATCGGCCACTGCCGCTTCCGTGACTGCAAGCACGACCGCGAGCCGGGCTGTGCGCTGCTGATGGCGCTTGAAGACGGCCGCGTGCAGCAACAGCGCATGAACAGCTATCGCTCGATCATTGCGAGCTTGCCGGACAGCAGTTACTAAACACCGCACATCTGCTTTTCGTAGGAGCTGCCGCAGGCTGCGATCTTTTGATCGTTAAAAGATCGCAGCCTACGGTTGCGTTACGGGGTGGCTGGAGGCTTGTCGTCAAACAAATTCAACCTTTGACGCTCTTCGTGCATCGGCTTTGGCTGTTGCTCGGCCGGAAGCCTGATCGGGTCTTGCGGCTCTTTAGGCAACTGCTCAGCCTTGACCGGCTCTGCACCCTGCTCCCCCTCAATGGCTTGTTGGGCCTTTTTGGTCAGCACCACGATGTCGATTCGGCGGTTGATCGGGCTGGTCGGGTTGGCCGTGTCGAACAGGACTGACGAGGCGTAACCCACGACCCGCGCCACTTGGCTGTCTGGGTAACGGCCCGCCACCAGCGCACGCCGCGCAGCGTTGGCGCGGTTAGCTGATAACTCCCAGTTGCCAAAGTCCCCGGTGCCCGCATACGGCGTCGCATCGGTGTGCCCGCTGATGCTGATTTTGTTCGGCACTGCGGCAATCGTGTCGGCCATGGCCAGCAAAATATCTTCGAAGTAAGGCTTGAGGCGCGCACTGCCAACATCGAACATCGGGCGATTTTCGGCGTCCATGATCTGGATCCGCAAACCGTCCGGGGTGATCTCAAACAACAGTTGGTCTTTAAATTTTTTGAGCTGCGGGTTCTGTTCGACCTTGTTTTGCAATTCCTGAAGCAGTAACTCCAGACGCTCTTTGTCAACTTGCTCGGCCATGCTTTCAATCTGGTCTGCATCGACTTTGATTTTGTCCGGCACCGGCTCCAGCTTTTCTTCGGGGTTGAGGGTGTTGTCCGGCGCCAGTGCTGGCGTGCCGCCCAAGTCGATGATGTACGGAGTGCCACTATCGGAGAAGCCGATGGGGTCTTTGAAGTAACCGCCGATGGCGAGTTTCTGTTCTGGCGTGGCAGCGGTGATCAACCACAGCACCAGAAAGAACGCCATCATCGCCGTTGCAAAGTCAGCAAAGGCTATCTTCCAGGCACCACCGTGATGGCCTGCGGCGTAGCGCTTGACGCGCTTGATGATGATCGGCTGATTGTTTTCCATGCATCAACGACCGCGAACTACTTGTTCCAGCTCGGAAAAGCTCGGCCGATGCTTGGGGTACAGCACTTTGCGCCCGAACTCGACCGCCAGCGAAGGCGGCATGCCCGAGGCCGACGCCACCAGCGAAGCCTTGATCGACTCATAGACGTTGAGTTCCTCTTTGGCATCGTGTGCCAACGAGGTGGCCAATGGGCCAAAAAAGCCGTACGCCGCCAAAATACCGAAGAACGTCCCCACCAGTGCCGCGCCCACGTGCATGCCAATCGCCGCGGAATCGCCTTCACCCAGTGACGCCATGGTCACGACAATACCCAGCACCGCGGCCACAATGCCGAAGCCCGGCATGCCGTCAGCAATGCCAGTGATCGCGTGAGATGGCTGCTCAAGTTCTTCTTTAAGGTTGAACAGCTCCATGTCGAACAGCCCCTCAAGCTCATGGGGCGCCATGTTGCCCGACGACATGATGCGCAGGTAATCGCAGATAAACGCGGTCATGCCCTCGTCTTTGAGTACGGTCGGGTATTTGGCGAAAATCGGGCTGGCCGCCGCGTCTTCAATATCGGCCTCAATGGCCATCATCCCTTCGCGGCGGCTTTTATTGAGGATCTCGTACACCAGCCCTAGCACTTCCAGATAAAACGTGTGGCTAAAGCGCGAGCTGAACATGCTCAGTGATTTTTTCAGAACGTGCAGGGTCATGTAGCCGGGGTTGGCCTGCAGGAATGCCCCCAACGCCGCACCGCCAATGATCATGACTTCGAAAGGCTGAATCAGCGCCCCGATCTTGCCGTGGGAGAGTACGTAACCGCCGAGTACACTCGCGAACACGACGATGATGCCGATAATTTTAGCCATAGGTATTCAAGTACTTATTGAGTCGGTTCAAGATCATATTTCAGCGTTGCTAAAACTCTTCTTATTCTTATCGGCAATTGTGCGCCAGACTATAGTCGTTCAAGCCGAAAAGCCATTTGGCCCCTGCCGGGCCTTTAATACTTGATGATGACCACGTGCCCATCATGGCTAATGAAACCGCTCAACTGACTGAAACACCCAATTCCTTGGACGCGTGGGTCGCCCACCTCGACGCAGTTGCTTTGCCGATCCCGCAGCAAAGCCACGCACGGGTGATCAAGGCGTTGAGCGATAGCCGTCGCTCATTGCGCGACATAGCAGAGGTCATGCAAGACAGCCCAGCGCTCGCACTGAGCCTTATCCGCCAAGCCAATCAACAGCCCCAAAGCAGCCTGAGCGAACCGGCCGACAGCCTTGAGGTGGCCCTGAATCGACTGGGCGTAAAACACACCCAAACCCTGCTCGAACAGATGCCGGTGATGCCCGCTGAAGAAATTCCCGTGGCGCTGCGGCAAATTCTGCTCATTAGCCAGCATGCCGCCCAACAAGGCGTCGGTTTGTTCGGCAACCGGCTGGCGAGGTTGTGGCAAGAGGTGTATTGGGGCAGCGTGTTGTTCCTTTCGCCGTTATGGGCTATGGCTATCAGCCACCCCACACAGCTCCAAGAATGGGAAACCCGGGTGATTCACAAAGGTGAATGCGCCAGCAAGGTGGAGCACGCGCTGTTCGGCGTACGCCTGTTTGAGATCTGCAGGGCATTGGTGCAAGTGTGGCGGCTGCCCGACTGGGTGATGCAGGGTTACACGGTCATCACAGACGACAAACGCACGCTGATCCGCGCCCTGCATATCGCACGCGACAGCCAGCATCCGTTGATCCAACAGCAACAGTTGGACGCAGATCCGGTGCTGCATCGCTGGCTGAATCATCCCGCCAACAGTCTGTTACTGGCCAATGGCTTGGCGCTGTCGGCCCAACAGGGCTGGGACTCGCCACACAACCTGCGCTGGCAGTATCTGGCCAGCTTGTACCTGCAACTGCCACTGCACGACGTGCAACAGCAGGTCCACCAAAACGCCGCGAGCAGCGCCCGCTATCATTCATCGCCGCAACTATGGCACCCGGCGCTGGCCCTGCTCATGCCGTGGGAGACGCGCCGCGTCACGACTCACAACCAACCGGCACCACCGCCCTCGGCGCAAGCGTTGCAGGCTTGGCGCAAATTTTGTAGCCAACTGCTGGAGGAGCCGACTGCATTCGCTAACCCGATGCATCTGACCTTGTGCGCCCTTGAAGCGCTACAGGCATGTGGCATGCGGCGGATTATTTTGCTGATGGCCGATAAAACCTCAAGCGTGCTGCGCGCTTTTCAACAGCTCGGCCTCCCCAAGCAGGCGTTAGACATGACGTTCAGTGTCAGTGACAGTGCTGCCTTGCAACGTCTGATGGCACAACCGGCACAAGTGCGTCTGACCCCCGAAAACAACGCCGTGATTTCGGCTGCCCTGCCTGACACCTTACGCAACCAATTCCCCGGCGAGCATCTGCTAATACGCTCGTTAAGCAATAACGGGCGAGTGGTGATGCTGGTGCTGGCCGACCAAGAGGGCCGACCTTTTTCGCAAACCAGTGTCCAAGCGTTTGGTAAAACCGCGCAATGTATTGAGCGAGCGCTTCACACCTTTACTACTCGCGGGCGTTAGCGCTTGCGCTACAATCCACCCCTTTTTTGCTCTGGAGAACACATGCCTGACTTCTCTGGCTTGCCGTTAGTCATTGAACCGCGCGACCTGCACGCACGGCTCGGTGCGCCCAACCTGATCGTGGTCGACCTGAGCAGCGCTGCACGCTACGAAGCTGGGCACATTCCGGGTGCCCGCTTTGTCGAGCCTAAGCGCACGCAACTGGGCCTTCCTCCTGCGCCAGGTTTGATGCCGAGCCAAGCCGCGCTTGAAGCGCTGTTTGGTGAGCTGGGCCACACACCCAACGCGGTGTACGTGGTGTATGACGACGAAGGCGGCGGTTGGGCCGGGCGTTTTATTTGGTTACTGGATGTCATTGGGCACCGGGCTTATCACTACGTGGACGGCGGCATTCACGCATGGGTAGCCGAGGGTTACGCCGTGACTCAAGACGTACCGCCGGTAGTTGGCGGGCCGGTACACTTGACCCTGCACGATGAACCCACCGCCACCCGCGAGTACCTGCAAAGCCGCTTGGGTGCCGATGACTTAGTGGTCTGGGACGCTCGCAGCGAGGCTGAATACCGCGGCGAGAAAGTGTTTGCGGCCAAGGGTGGACACATCCCCGGCGCTAAAAATTTTGAATGGACCGCCGGCATGGATACAACCAACAGCCTGCGTATTCGCCCCGACATGCGGCAGATCCTCAAGGGCCTAGAGATCACGTCGGACAAAGAAGTCATTACTCACTGCCAGACCCATCACCGCTCTGGCTTTACCTATCTGGTCGCCAAAGCGCTCGGTTATCCGCGCGTTAAAGCCTATGCCGGTTCTTGGGGCGAATGGGGTAACCACCCTGACACGCCCGTCGAGCTGCCTGTAAAACACTAAGGATTTTGCATGAAAAAGCGTTTGTTTCTTCTGAGTCAGTACCTGTTGCCCCATCACCTGCTGTCACGCCTGGCAGGTTGCATTGCTGAATGCCGCGTGCGTTGGTTTAAAAACGCATTCACCACCTGGTTTGCCAAGCGTTACCAAGTGGACATGTCCCAAGCGCTGGTTGAAGACGTGACGGCCTATGAGCACTTCAACGCGTTCTTCACCCGCGCCCTAAAAGACGGCGCACGCCCATTGGATCAAACACCGGGGGCAATCCTATGCCCGGCCGATGGCGCAATTAGCCAACTGGGCCCCATCGAACACGGTCGTGTATTCCAAGCTAAAGGCCACAGCTATAGCGTGTTGGAGCTGGTGGGCGGCGATTCGGCTGTTGCTTCGCAGTTCATGGGCGGTGAGTTCGCCACCATCTACTTGTCCCCCAAAGACTACCACCGCGTACACATGCCACTGGCAGGCACCCTGCGCGAGATGATCTACGTGCCAGGTCGCCTGTTCTCGGTCAACCAAACCACGGCCGAAAACGTGCCAGAGCTGTTTGCGCGCAACGAACGAGCGGTGTGTATTTTTGATACCGAACGCGGCCCAATGGCCGTGGTATTGGTTGGCGCCATGATCGTGGCATCTATTGAGACCGTCTTTGCCGGGCTGGTAACGCCGCCTAAACGCGAACTTAAAACCTTCCGTTACGACGAAGCGGCGCGTGCGCCGATCCATTTGGAAAAAGGTGCGGAGCTGGGGCGCTTCAAACTGGGCTCGACGGCCATCGTATTGTTTGGCCCTGAGCAAGTGAAATGGGCTGAAACCCTGGCGGCAGGCACGCCGGTGATGATGGGCGAGAAGATCGGCGAATAACGCCAAGACCTTGTAGCAACTGTGTTCTCAAGCCAAATGCGCACCCGCATCGGTGCCAAAAACATCACAGCGATGGGCTGTAGGAGCTGCCGCAGGCTGCGATCTTTTGTTTTTAACGATCAAAAGATCGCGAGCAAGCTCGCTCCTACAGGTCATTAATCAGCCTTGGCTGTTGCGGTCTCGCTGGCCCAGCAAGTACAGCACACCATCCAGACCCAGGGTCGTGATCGCGTATTTAGCCGATTTTTTAACCAGCGGCTTGGCGCGAAACGCAACGCCCAACCCGGCAATGGCCAGCATCGGCAAGTCATTGGCGCCATCACCGACCGCAATGGTCTGCTCTAAACTCAAGCCTTCTTTACGCGCCAGCTCAGTCAGCAAATCGGCCTTGCGCTGTGCATCAACAATCGGCTCCACTGCCACGCCGGTGACTTTACCGTCGACCACTTCAAGCTCGTTGGCAAACACGTAGTCGATACCCAGCTTGGCCTGCAATTGCTTGGCGAAGTAGGTAAAGCCGCCCGACAAAATGGCGGTTTTGTAGCCCAGACGCTTGAGTTCGGCAAACAGCACCTCTGCGCCTTCGGTCAAACGCAGTGATGCACCGATGGAATCCAGCACACTCACATCCAAACCTTTAAGCAGCGCCAGACGCTCTTTGAAGCTGGCTTTGAAGTCCAGCTCACCGGCCATCGAGCGCTCGGTAATGGCCGATACTTTGTCGCCAACGCCCGCGGCCTTGGCCAGCTCGTCGATCACTTCGGCTTCAATCAGCGTGGAGTCCATGTCGAACACTGCCAAGCGGCGATTGCGACGGAACAGCGTGTCTTCCTGCAAGGCGATATCGACGTTAAGTTCTTGCGCCAAGTTGAAGAACGCTGTGCGCAGGGCCTCAATGTCGGCCATCTCACCGACGACGCGCAGCTCGATGCAGCTTTTGCTCAGCTCGGTGGGTGCGTCCAGCGGTACACGGCCCGATAAACGATCGGTCTGCTCAATGTTCAACCCGTGCTGGCTGATCACCGAGGTCACGCGCAGTAACTCTTGAGCCGTCACTTGGCGGCTCATCAGTGTGACCACGTAGCGCTTCTGGCTTTGTTCGCTGACCCAACGTTGATAGTGCTCTTCGCTAATGGGGTCGAAACGTAGTTGCAGGCCCTCATTGCCAATCAATGGCTGGAGATCTTTAAGAACTGCGGACACTTGTTCAGCTTGGGGAATATCAACTAAAAAACCCAACGACAAAACGCCATGGATGACGGCCTGACCGATGTCGAGAATATTCACACCATTGCTTGCCAGCACGCCGGTGATGGCTGCAGTGAGACCCGGACGGTCTTCACCGGTGATGTTTATCAGGACGATTTCGCGCAAGGCACACCCCCATTCGCTAAAAAAAAACGCATTCTACCCACTTTCAGTGACCATCGGGCATCGCCAAGGCTTTGCCGTCTCTGGGCTGCTCGCTATACTGCGCTCCAACTTAACGGACCAAGAGCCGCGCTCAGTGAACCGGCCATCGCCTGTCAAAACCGATAACTTCTTCCTGCTGATCTTCCGGGCCCTTCGCGACAGACGCGTTCCGATCGCTCTGCGTATTGCCAGCCATAACGTGACTTTGGTCGCGTTGGCGCTGGTTATTTATGCCGTGGTCATGGGTTTGCAATTCAAACAGGCCATGCACGAGCAAGCCGATGCGCTGGGTCAGAGCCTGACCACTCAAACAGCCACGTCCGCCACAGAGTTGCTGGTGTCTAATGACATCCTCAGCCTTAACGTGCTGCTCAATAACCTGACCAAAAACCCGCTGGTGGCGCATGCCGCTATTTATAGCGTCGATAACCGCATCCTTGCCGAAGCGGGGCAGCGTCCAAAAAACAATTTGCTGGGCGAAACAGAAGGGGTGTATCAGACCAAGATCACCTTTCAGGATGTCACCGCTGGGCACTTGCGCATCAGTCTGGACATGAACCAGTTCGAGCAACCAATGACCATCAGCTTGCAGAGCATGGGCATCTTGGGCGCCATTTTGTTGGCATTGGCGCTGGCATTGAGTCTGCGTTTGGGCAGAAACATTACGACACCATTGTTGCAATTGCGTGTCTGGCTACGCGAGCCCGACCCTTACACCCCGGCCATTAACCGCCAAGATGAAATCGGTGATTTGGCCCGCCAACTGCACACACGCCTGGCTCCTCCAGCACCAGAGCCGGAGCCCGAACCAGAGCCGGAATACGACGAAAACGACGACGAAGCGCAAGACGACGAACCGGCTTTCGAAGTGCGTAACCTGCGTGACACCCAGTTTGATGAAGCCCCAGCCGTGGCGGCGCCTAAAGCTGCACCGCGTCAGGCGATCAGTGCCGAAGAAGACGAAAACGACGACGAAGATCCGTTTGCCGACTTGCGTGACACCGCCTCAGAAGTGCCTGCCACGGTGGCTAAGGTTCAGCCGGCCAAGCCGAAAGCTTCGCAACCCAGCGCTGTGTTGGCCGTACAACTGGGCGCACAAGAGCAACTGCGTCGCCTGCCACGCGCCCGCTTGATGGAACTGCTAGAGCGTTATCGCGATTGCCTAAACCAAGCGGCGTCGCTGTACCAAAGTGAGCTGCACACGTTGAATGACGGCAGCACACTGATGCTGTTCCACAGTGAAGACAGCGGCGATGACTACTTGACCAACGCTATTTGCTGCGGTGAATTGCTGCGCG
>NZ_LLWH01000225.1 GCF_001411475.1 Pseudomonas endophytica
GGCATTACGCATGCTCTTCACCGGCTGCCAGATCAATGCCCAAGAGGCGCTGCGCATGGGCTTGGTCAGTGAGGTGGTGGCTGACGATCAAACGCTCTCGCAAGCGTTGGCGCTGGCGATCAGCATCAGCCACATGCCACCCATCGCCATAGCGCAGATCAAGGAAGTGGTGCTCGCGGGTATGGATCTACCGTTGGAGCAGGCGCTGACCATGGAGCGCAAGGCGTTCCAGTTGCTGTTTGGCTCCCATGATCAAAAAGAGGGCATGAATGCGTTTTTGCAAAAGCGCACACCGGAGTATCTCGGTTAATGAAACAGTCAGCATTGCAATGTATCGGCGTGGTCGGCACGGGGGCCATGGGGCAGGGGATCGCTCAGGTCATGGCCCTAGGCGGTTTGAACGTTGTGTTGTTCGATGCTCGCCCAGAGGCGGCCACTATCGCACGCGAACACTTGGCGACAGCGCTCTCCCACTTGCAGGCCAAAGGTCGGATCACTCAGCAGTTGGCTAATGAGGCGTTGCAAAATATCCACGTGGTTGAAAGCCTGCAAGGCTTAACTGAGTGCCAGTGGGTGATTGAGGCCATTGTTGAAGATTTGCAAAGCAAGCAGGCGCTGTTCCGGCAACTGGATGAGTTGCTGGATAAAGCCACTGTATTGGCGAGCAACACCTCGTCGCTGTCCATCACGGCCATTGCCTCGGTTTGCAAGCATCCCGAGCGGGTGGCGGGGCTGCACTTTTTTAACCCGGTGCCGCGCATGCGTTTGGTTGAAGTGATCGCAGGCATCGCGACTCGGCCCCAGGTCATCGAGCAATTACAGGCGCTGGTTGAGCGGGTGGGCCATTGCCCGGTTATTTCCAAGGATTCTCCGGGGTTTATTGTTAATCATGCCGGGCGCGCATTCGGCACTGAGGCCCTGCGCATCTTAAGTGAGGGGGTAGCAACGGCCGCGCAGATTGATGCGGTGCTGCGCGATGGGGCGGGGTTTCGCATGGGGCCCTTTGAGTTACTCGACTTGATCGGTCTGGATGTCAGCTTGCCGGTCATGGAGTCGGTGTATCACCAATTTTATGAAGAGCCGCGCTATCGGCCGCATCCTTTGTTGCGCCTAATGCTGACGGGCGGTCACTTGGGGCGCAAATCCGGTCAGGGGTTTTATCACTATCAAGACAAAGGCGCTGCGCCACGTTCTGTTCAATCGGTGCCTGATTGTGCGATACCGCCTACCGTGTGGGTTGCAGCCGATGATGAACTTGGCAAAGCGCGTGTCATTGCGTTGCTCAAGCAACTGGGCGCCAGCATTGAAAGCGGCCCGCGCCCCTCGGCGCAGGCGTTGTGCGTGCTAGCACCGTTGGGTGAAGATGCCACTGAGTCGGCTTTGCGTCACAACGTCGATCCTGCCCGCACGGTGGCGATTGATGCGTTGCTGGAACTGTCGACGCTGCGCTGCCTGATGCTGACACCTGCAACCCGCCCTGATGTGCAAAACGCCGCACATGCGTTGTTCAGCGCCGATGGCGGCACGGTGGTGATGATCCGCGATAGCGGCGGATTTATCGTCCAGCGCACCCTTGCCTCAATCATTAATTTGGCATGCGACATCGCCCAACAAGGTATCGCTTCGGTCGCAGACATTGACCGTGCCGTGCAGTTGGGCTTGGGTTACCCCCACGGACCACTGGCGTGGGGCGACCAACTTGGCGCGTCGCGGCTGCTGCTGATCTTGGAGCGCATGCATTCTCTGAGCGGCGATCCACGATACCGCCCAAGCAGTTGGTTGCGTCGCCGGGCCCGCTTGGAGCTCTCGCTGCGCCAGCCCGAAAACGACATCCCGGCCTGACTCGGCCCCCCTTAGCGATTGGAAACCTTGCCATGCTTGATGCTTATATCTACAGCGGTTTGCGCACGCCTTTCGGTCGGCATGCCGGTAGCGTGTCGGCCGTACGCCCTGATGATTTGGTCGGTGTGTTGCTGGCTAATCTGATGAGTACATCAGGGTTGCCGGTTGACGCGTTAGAAGAGGTGATTCTGGGGTGCACCAACCAAGCGGGCGAGGACAGCCGTAATCTGGCGCGCAACGCCTTGCTCAGCGCAGGTCTACCCTATGGCGTTGCCGGGCAGACGGTAAACCGCCTGTGCGCCAGCGGGTTGTCGGCGATCATTGATGTGGCACGGGCCATTACCTGTGGCGAGGGGCAGTTGTACCTGGCAGGCGGCGTTGAAAGCATGTCGCGGGCGCCCTTGGTCATCGCCAAGGCAGAAAGCGCGTTCAGCCGCAGCCAAGAACTGGCAGACAGCACCATTGGCGCACGATTTTCAAACCCTAAACTGGTTGAACGTTACGGCAATGACAGCATGCCGCAGACGGGCGACAACGTCGCCCAGCAGTATGGAATTAGCCGCGAGGACTCAGACTGCTTCGCCGCGGCGTCCCAAGCACGCTATCAGGCCGCGCTACTGGCAGGCGTGCTGGACGGTGAAATCTTGCCGATTGATGTGCCCAGCGGGCGTAAAGGCCAGACTCTGCGCGTGAGCCATGACGAACACCCGCGGCCCCAGTCAGATCGGGCGGCATTGGCCCGCTTACAGCCACTGTTTGCCAATGGCGTTGTGACCGCCGGGAACGCCTCGGGGATCAACGACGGCGCGGCTGTAATGTTGTTGGGCAATCGGCAGATCGGTACAGCCCATGGCGTACAACCTATGGCGCGAATTGTGGCGTCGGCTGCAGTGGGGGTTGAGCCAAGAATCATGGGCATTGGCCCCCATAAAGCCATTGAAGTGGCCTTGCAGCGGGCCGGTATCACTCTGGCGCAGGTCGACCTGATTGAAATCAACGAAGCCTTTGCGCCGCAGGTGCTGTCATGTCTCAAAGCCTTGGGGCTCAGTTTTGATGACCCGCGCGTAAACCCCAACGGTGGCGCTATCGCTATCGGTCATCCATTAGGCGCTTCGGGCGCTCGATTGGTACTGAGCGCGTGCCGCACCTTGCAGCGCAACGCGCTGCGCTACGCGGTCGTCAGCTTGTGTGTGGGCGTCGGCCAAGGCGTAGCCATGGTGATCGAGCGTGTTCGATAAGGCTGTACGCTCAACCGGCAGAAAAAACCCGACGTGCCCCAGAGTCAGCCTCTAAGCCACGCCGGGCATGTGACCAGCCCGTTTACCGATGTCGTGGATCGGCAAACGGGCTGTTTGCACTCTTTACTCGCGTTCGATGGCCAGCGATACACCTTGACCGCCACCGATGCACAGGGTGGCCAGGCCTTTTTTGGCGTCACGCTTGATCATTTCGTGCAGCAATGACACCAGCACGCGGCACCCCGAAGCACCGATCGGATGGCCCAACGCAATGGCGCCGCCGTTAACGTTGACTTTGTCCATGTCCCATTCCAACTCTTTGCTCACCGCCAGCGACTGCGCGGCGAAGGCTTCGTTGGCTTCGATCAGGTCCAGTTGGTCGAGGCTCCAGCCGGCTTTTTTCAAGCAGGTGCGGGTCGCCGAAACCGGGCCGATGCCCATAATTGCCGGGTCGACACCGGCATTAGCGTAACCGGCAACCCTGGCCAATACAGGCAACCCCAAGGCTTTGGCCTTGTCGGCGCTCATCAGCACCACAGCGGCTGCGCCGTCATTAAGCGTGGAGGCGTTGCCAGCGGTGACGCTGCCGTCTTTTTTGAAAGCGGGTTTGAGTGTGCTCAATGAGTCGGCGGTGATGCCATCGCGCGGCTGCTCATCGACTTCAAAGGTGATCGGCTCTCCTTTGCGCTGAGGAATCTGAATAGGCGTGATTTCATCGGCAAACCGACCGGACTTAATCGCCGATATCGCTTTTTGTTGCGATGAGGCGGCGAAGGCGTCCTGTTGCTCACGGGTTAACTGGTATTTATCGACTAAGTTTTCAGCGGTGATGCCCATGTGGTAATGGTTGAACGCGTCCATCAAGCCGTCATGCAGCATGCTGTCGACCAGGGTCGCATTACCCATACGCAAGCCGGTACGAGCGGCCGGCAGTACGTAGGGAGCCAAGCTCATGTTTTCCATGCCGCCGGCGATGATGACGTCAGCATCACCACAGCGAATGGCTTGGGTTGCCAGATGCAGTGCCTTGAGGCCCGAACCACACAGCTTGTTCAGCGTCAGTGCCGGTACGCTATGAGGCAGGCCAGCAAGGATTGAAGCCTGACGAGCCGGGTTCTGACCGCAACCTGCAGTCAGCACTTGGCCCAAAATAACCTCGTCAACTTGCTCACCTTTAAGGCCGGTTTGCTTTAGCAGTTGGCGAATGACCGCGGCACCAAGCTCAGTTGCCGGAACATTGGCCAGCGCGCCCTGAAAACTGCCAATGGCCGTACGAGTAGCGGCGACAATGACGACTTCTTGCATGAAATCTCTCCTTAAAAGTGGCGGCTTAGGCGAATTGCATTTCCGGGACGTGGTCCGGGACGATCAGTTTGCCCGCAGTTTTGCTGACGATTTCTTCAACGCTGACGCCGGGCGCTCGCTCTTTGAGGATGAATGCGCCGTCTTGGATTTCTAGGTAGGCAAGGTCTGTCAGCACCCGCTTGATGCAACCGGCGCCGGTCAGCGGCAGGCTACAACGCGACAGCAGTTTGGACTCGCCGTCCTTGGAAGCATGGGTCATGGTGACGATGATATTTTCGGCACCCGCCACCAAATCCATCGCACCGCCCATCCCCTTGACCAATTTTCCGGGGATCATCCAAGAGGCGATGTTGCCCTCTACGTCCACTTCAAAAGCGCCGAGTACCGTGAGGTCAATGTGGCCGCCGCGGATCATCGCGAATGACTCGGCAGAAGAGAAAATCGACGCGCCGGTACGTGCAGTAACCGTTTGTTTGCCAGCGTTAATCATATCGGCGTCGGCCTCACCGACACGCGGGAAAGCACCCATGCCCAACAGGCCGTTTTCAGATTGCAGCATGACTTCCATGCCGTCGGGGATGTAGTTGGCGACCAAGGTTGGGATGCCGATGCCGAGATTTACGTAAAAGCCGTCTTGCATTTCGCGGGCGACGCGCTGAGCCATTTGTTCGCGGGAAAGAGCCATTATTATTCTCCGTACTCTGGATCAAGAGTGTGAGGCTGGGGGCAGGGGATCAAGAACGCTCAGTGAGCTTTTCGATACGTTTTTCAAACGTGCCGCAAATGATCCGATCGACGTAGATACCTGGGGTGTGGATCTGCGCCGGGTCCAGCTCGCCGGGTTCGACAATCTCTTCAACTTCAACCACGGTGATCTTGCCTGCTGTGGCGGCCAGCGGGTTGAAGTTCTGTGCGGTGTGGCGATAGATCACGTTACCGAAATGGTCGGCTTTCCAGCCTTTGACGATGGCGAAGTCGCCGGTGATGGATTCTTCCATCAGGTAATCACGACCGTTGAATTGACGGGTTTCCTTGCCCTCGGCCACCGGAGTGCCGACGCCGGTAGCGGTGAAAAATGCTGGGATCCCGGCACCACCTGCGCGCATCTTTTCAGCGAGGGTGCCTTGAGGGGTGAGCTCGACTTCAACTTCGCCGCTGAGCAACTGCTTCTCGAACAGTGCGTTTTCACCGACGTAAGAGGCAATGACTTTGCTGATTTGACGGTCTTCGAGCAGGATGCCCAAGCCAAATCCATCGACGCCACAGTTGTTGGACACGACGGTCAGGTCGCGTGTGCCTTTGCGCTTGATCTCGTTGATCAGGTTCTCAGGGATGCCGCACAGACCAAAACCGCCTGCAATGACGGTCATGCCGTCTTCGAGTCCGGCCAGTGCTTGCTCGTAGGACGCTACACGCTTATCAAAACCTGCCATATGCACCTCTTTTATTTTTGATGGGTGATGGTTTGACGAATGCTCAGAGTGTTACTCCATATGATTGATTTGTTAAATTGATTTTTAAGGTTGATTAATAGATAAATTAAAACAATTGAGTTCGGAGAACACGCCCATGACCGTCAAACAGATCCGTGCTTTTCTGGCCGTGGCGCAGAGCTTGAGCTTTGCCGTGGCCTGCGAGCGCCTGCATTTATCGCAATCGGCTTTGAGCCTGACGATCAAGGCGCTGGAAGAGGGATTAGGCGGGCGCTTATTCAGCCGCACCACGCGTAACGTCGCTTTAACCCCAGAAGGCCAGGCGCTACTCCCTCGAGCACGCCGCTTGGTAGCGGACTGGGACAACGCCGAGGATGAAATGCGGCAGTTATTCACCTTGCAGCGCGGTCGGGTAACACTGGCAACAATCCCCTCGTTTGCCTGCAATCTGCTGCCGCCCATTCTCAAAAACTTTCGCCTGCGCTACCCAAATCTCAACGTTACGGTCAACGACGTGGTCAATGAGCAGGTGCTAGAAATGGTCCGCGACCGGCAAGTTGAGTTAGGGGTGGCGTTTGAACCGGCGTTGGGTTCATCACTGTCTTTCACGCCACTGTACATCGACCGGTTTGTGGCGGTCGTTCCTGCAGACTCTGAGCTGGCCGAATGCTCGGTTATCGACTGGAAAACCTTGTTGGAGCAGCCCTTTATTACCTTGCAACGACCGTCTGCGGTGCGCGTACTGCTTGAAGAGCATCTGCAAGCGCGACAGATGAAATTGCCGGTGGAATTTGAAAGCCATCAATTGGTGACGGTCGGGCGTATGGTCGCCAGTGGGCTGGGTGTGAGCGCTGTCCCCGCCTTGTGCGCCGAGCAAATGCGCGAGTTGGGTGCACGCTGCTTAACCCTGCATGAGCCGGTGGTCGAGCGGGCGATGGGCGTGTTGACCAAACCTGGCCATGAACTCTCTGCCGCCGCCCAAGCGTTGTTTGACAGTTTGCTGGATGAGTGGAAAGTGCATGCGTCGGTTTAGGTGCGTGATTTCACGTTCAAAAACGACTCAAACCTCTTTGCCTGAGGTGAGGGCAAAGAGGGTGCAGGACGTGTGACAGCGATCTATCTACACCTCTTTTGTGGCTGACGAACTCCCGCGGCAGGCTGCGATCTTTTGATCTTTAAAGGCTAAAGCTCGCAGCCTGCGGCAGCTCGGAAATTTAGAGCAGGTTGCGAGGCTTTTGATTTTCAAAATGACACGGCGTAAGGCCTGAACCTCAACTCTCTTTGCCTTTAGTTGACGGCAACAAAACGGTCAGTACACCGAGCAGCGGTAGGTAGGAGCACAGCGAGTACACGTACTCGATGCCGTGGGTATCTGCCATATGGCCCAACAGGGCTGCGCCGATACCGCCAAAGCCGAACATCAGACCGAAGAACACGCCTGCGATCATGCCGACATTACCCGGCACCAGTTCTTGGGCGTAAACCACGATGGCAGAAAATGCCGAGGCCAAGATAAATCCGATGATCATGCTTAAAATGCCGGTCCAGAATAGATCGACATAGGGCAGCGCCAAGCTGAAGGGGGCGGCCCCCAAAATCGAGAACCAGATCACCGCCTTACGGCCAATCTTGTCGCCAATCGGCCCGCCAAAGAAAGTGCCCGCAGCCACCGCACCTAAGAACAGGAACAAGTAGAGCTGAGAGCTAGCGACTGATAGCTCAAACTTCTTGATCAGAAAGAAGGTGAAGTAACTGGTGAAACTGGTCATGTAGAAGTACTTGGAGAACACCAGCATTGCCAGCACTACCAGTGCGCTTGTGACGTGCTTTTTCGACAGGCCGTGAGTGGCAACCGTACCTTGTTTGAGCTTGAACAGATTGAGGTGGTTGCGATACCAGCGGCTCAAGCCGAACAGGATCAGAATGGCGAAGGCGGCAAACAGGCCGAACCATGCAACGTTGCCCTGGCCGTAAGGAATGACGATGGCTGCTACGAGCAACGGGCCAAAAGCGCTCCCAGCGTTACCGCCGACTTGGAAAGTAGATTGCGCCAGTCCATAGCGCCCGCCAGACGCCAGTCGCGCTACCCGCGAGGTTTCTGGGTGGAAAGTCGAAGAGCCAATGCCGATCAGCGCTGAGGCGATCAAAATAGACGTGAACGATCCGACAAACGCCAACATCAAGATGCCGATCAGCGTACAGACCATACCGGCTGGTAACAGCCAAGGTTTAGGATGGCGATCGGTGTAATAACCCACTCCTGGCTGAAGCAGCGAAGCCGTGAGTTGGAAGGTCAGGGTGATCAGGCCGATTTGGGTAAAGCTCAGGTCATAGTTGGCTTTTAGCATCGGGTAGATCGACGGGAGTACGGCCTGAATCAGGTCGTTGATCAGATGAGCAAGGGCGCAGGCCGCAATCACCCGCATGACTAGCGGGCTGGATGGGCTGCTCACTGTGGCTGTGGGGTGGCTGCTGGGGCTAATGCTAGCCGACGGGGTCGTACTGGTTATTGACATTGTGAATCATCCGAACAGTGAGGAGGGACGTTGGGTGCGCAAGGGCAAACCAGCGGCTATCCTAGATTTCGCCAAATTGCCTGTCTCGCGCAATTCGGGCGCTCACTGTCTTAAAAAGGGAATTATGAACAAACTCCTGAAAGAATTTCTGCTTGAGGTCGATGAAGCGAACTGGACGGTTAACAGCAGCGCAACCGATTACCCGGCCGATTGGATCATCACGCCGCATTCACACTCAAAGCATCAACTGCTGTATGCCATTGAAGGGGTTATGGTGGTGCATTCGGCGCTGAGCCAATGGACGGTGCCTCCCAGTCGCGGTATATGGATGCCCAGCGGTCATGTGCATTCGGTGCGCTGTGTTGGGCCGATAAAAATGCGCAGTGTGTATGTACGCCCGGATGGGATGGCGCAATTGCCAACCGAAACCCGAGCGGTGAGTATTTCGGCGTTGTTGAGCGAGTTGATCAAGGCGTCGGTGGAGATCACGGCGCCTTACGCGGTGGACTCGAGAGAAGATCGGATCATGAAGCTGATTCTGGACGAACTGGCAATTCTACCGGTCCTGCCACTGCATCTTCCGCAGCCACAAGATCCACGCATCCAGACGATTTGTACGGTGTTGCAGCGTGATCCAGCAGACGGCTCGACCCTGGCCGATTGGAGCGCCCGACTGGGGTTGGATGAAAAAACCATTCAGCGCTTGTTTCATAAGGAAACCGGTATGACGTTTGGTCAGTGGCGTCAGCAATCGCGGTTGCTGTTGGCGTTAGAGCGTATTGCTGTCGGCGAAAAGATTATCGACGTTGCTGGGGCTTTGGGATACGACAGTCCGAGTGCGTTCACCACAATGTTTAAAAAGCAATTTGGTAAAACACCGAGCAACTTCTTTAAGTGATTGAGCCACCTGCAGTTTGTTGGCATTGACCGTATTTATCTTAGATACGTGCGCTCACCCGCATGATGCACACACAAACCTCGCTCCAAACCGTCACGCACGCCAGTGATAAACTCCCCCGCACATCTTAATAAGCACCTTGACCCAGAGAACCTCATGGCAAACCAAGACATTACCTTCATCCCCGATCCAGATGCAGATTCCATCTCTTCAGATGTGGCCGGCTTTGGCGGCATGCTGGTGTCCACGCAAATCCCGACGCGTGCCGACGGCAGCTTGGAGCTAGGCGGTATTACCGAGCAAAGCGAGTGCACCTTACAAGCACTCAAGGTGGCATTGGAAGGGGCTGGCAGCTCGATGGACCGAGTGCTGCACTTGACGATTTACCTCACAGATATGGCTGACCGTGCCGCCTTCAACGAGGTATACCAGCGCTTTTTCACCAAGCCGTGGCCGGTGCGCGCCGCAGTGGGTGTTGCAGCTCTGGCGGCTGAGGGGATGCGTGTGGAAGTGACGGCCATGGCGGCTAAAGCCTAAGTCAATTGTCCTGAACAGCGTCCATCTTCTACACTTCTTTTCGGCCTGTTGTCGGCCGTGCCAATGAAGGCGCACACAGAGAAGGAGTCAAGAAGATGGTACGCAGATTTTTGGGCGTTGCGGCGTTAGCACTTTTGGCCGGTTGTGCCACAAACCGAGCAGAAGTGGACGTCGATGTTTTACCTCCAAGTACTACTCAGGCGCCTGCCCCCAGCAATGGCAAGGTGGTGTATATCAGTGCCGTTGATGAGCGGGTTTTTCAGATCAAACCCACACGCTTCGATGTCCCTTCGCTGAAGTACGACGAGATTGACGATAAGTCGATCACCGAGCGAGCAATTGCGCGCAAACGCAACAACTACAACATGGCCATTGGTGACGTACTGTTGCCAAAGGGTCGTACCGTGTCGCAGCTGGTGGGCGACGCAGTGGCCAGCGCTTACCGCCAAGCAGGCTATGAGGTGGTCAGCACACCTACTGCTGGCAATGCCAAAGAAGTGAACGTGAAAATCGTTGAGTTCTGGTCATGGTCGGGTGCTGAAGGGGTATTGGACAAAGTGATCCGTAATCAGTCTGTGCTGCAGATAAATACTGCTGGAGCACCTGAGTACACGGTTAAAACTCTGGTTCAAGAAAACGCCAAAGTTGTGACCGATAAAGACTGGAAGAAAATCACCGAAGCCGGTCTTGAAGCCATTGTTCAGGAGACCCAGAAGCAGCTGTGACCCATTGGTTAAGCCCTGATAGAGACGTGGCGAGCTGCAGGCTCGCCACGCTGTCAAACGGCCTCAATTGCTACCGTTAACCCTGCGATGTATTTACTCCAGCGAAGTCCGCTTGCCGAAGAACATTTCGGTAATAAACTCACTGTCGATCCGATCACCTTGTAAGGTACGCACTAGCAGTTCACTGGCCAGCAGTGACAATGAGAGCAACATGTTCGGGGCTACGAGTTGGACCTTAGCTACGTTTTGGGTTTCGTTGACCAGCGCGATGATTTTCGTGTTATCACCGGCAACCTCTTTAGCTGCCAGAATAGTGAAAACGTTATCCGCATCGTTATCTCGCAAGGTAAGGATGTATTTGGCTTCACTAGCACCGGCTTGTTTTAGGGTCGACGTTGACGAAGGATCACCTTCAATAATGTCGGCGGTTTCCGGCAAGTCGTGCTGACTGCCAGGGGCAGCGATGACGGTGACGTGTTCGCCGCGATCAATCAGACTTTTATAGACGTTTTGGGCCAGCGAACTGGTACCCAGCAAGATGTAGTGATTTGTCCGGGCCATATGGGTAATCCTGCCTTTAACAATACGTTGGATGCTGTTGCTGATCAGTGGGCCGGCAATAGACGCAACTGATACAGCAAAAATGGTGATCCCCAAAACAATCACCGTCAGGGTGAAGAATCGAGCATCGGTGGTGTGCGGCACAATGTCGCCAAAGCCGACGGTGGACATCACCACAATCGAGAAATAGAACGCTGAAGCTAGATCATTGACAGGCGGGGTGAATTGATCACCCAAGTACAGCGTGCCCAGCATGCTGTAGACAATCAGCGAGGCAATACTGACGATCGCAAAAAAGCTGCCGGTGGCCAGACTATGATGGTCAAAGCCGCGCCAGTAAAAGGCTAATAAGGCAATGGAAAACAGCGAGTAGTAGGCCAAGCTGTTAGGGATTTTAACGATGAAAAAAATGATGCACACCGCTGATATCAATAACAACAGCGAAAAGAACCAGCTCATACGTGATTTGAGCGCCAGCCCGAACGACATCAGCACTAGCAGGAAGCCGACCACGAACCCTGGAATTTCCAGCAAGGCAAGTAGGTTTAAGGCATCTTTCCACGCATCAAAGACACCGCCGTTTGCAACGGTAAGTGCGAGCATATGTCGCACCACCGGTAGCATCAGGCCCACGCCATTGATGGCGACCACTAGGGCGACAACGTAAGCAAAAGAGAGTCGCGATTTAACTTTCTCTAATAAAGTCATAATTCCTACGACAAGCCTATTAATGGGTGGTGGGAATGTAGGTTAGCTCATTACGATTGAACCTGACCTCTACGTAATCCCTCACAACACGGGTTTCACTGACGATGGGCTGGCATGACGTCTTTGTTGGGCACCAGAAATAACCATGAAGCCAGTACAAAGGGCATGGTCAACGTCGGGATGCCGATAGGCCCCAACACCGTATTTAAAGCACCTTGCACAAAAACCGTGAAAATCACCCCGATCACGGTGTAGATCAGTACCCGCAAGCGCGGTTTATTGAAGGTCGACCCCAGAGCAATAGCGGTGAGAACCGCACTGAATGCGTACAGCCCGTTGTTGATGCTCGAATGCTCGGCCTGTAACAGCGTCGCCACCAACACAGCCAAAAAAGAGCCGAGGAGGCCGAAGAGCGCAGCCCATAGAGAGGACACTGCCAAGCCGGCCAAAAATAACAAACTGCCCACCACGGTGCTGAGCAGGAAGACTTCCGATATTCCGTAGAACGTAGCGTGAAACAGGTCGATACCATCGAAAAGGTTCGGGTTGTAGGCAACCAAGTCGTGGGGCAGGTTGGGAACTGGTAGTTCGTTGCTGCTCAACCCCCCGAAGGCATAACTGGCCAACAGCATGGTCCAAGTGACCAATACGAAAGGTGCCGTCAGGGCTGCGACTTTCCAGGTTTTCAAAATATCAGCGATACAGAGGGTGACGATGACCGAGACAACACTGGCGAGGATGATGCACAGCCAGAGCGTGGGAGTAGGGTCTAGAAAAGTAGGCAAACCCACGCCAACCAAGCAACCGTTATAGCCATACAGACCGGCCTTCCAAGAGGCGCGGTCTTTAAGATTCATACCGGTGAACGTTGCCGCGACGGTGCCGAGTACACAGCCAAAGGCGACGGCGGGATGGCCTTCGGCAAAGGCGCCGACAAAAATCGCGGCAAAAAACAACAAACCGGTCAGCGGGTTGTTCTGGAACATGACTTGGGCACAGCCACGCAGCGTGACGTCAATAAACTCCAACACTGCGTTGCCGTTTACCCATTGCGACCATTTGGATGACGCCGCTTGCATATTGACTCTCCCCATTTAGCCCCTGCGCAAAGCAGATTCACCCGTTTGCGCGGTGGGCATTTATTTCCATAAAAAGGGTGGTTGTAAGGTCACGCCGAGGATCTCTTCACGGGCGATTTTCCAAAAGGCTCGGACTTGGGCTTTGACTGCGCCGCTGTCATTGCCCAAGACTTTGAAGATCAAGCCGCAGTGGTTTGGCAAGCGGGTGACGCCACTCGCCAAGCCCGCCTGTAGATCAAACAAAGCCGGAGTTCGTTCAACAATACGATCGTGATGCGCCTTGGGTGTGAGCAAAACGACGTTGGCGAACACATCGAAGGTTTGCATGACGCCGACCGCGTCCAAGCTCTCTTTTTTGGGCTCCAACACGTATTTTTCGACAAACAGTTCTTTGCCCTCCAGGGTTTGCGCGGTTACCCGCGAGGAGTACACGTCAAAGCCAAAACGCTCATCGACGTGGTGGTGCTTTCGACCGGACATCAGGGTTTCGCAGTAAATAGCCGTCGCCGTCGGGTGGATGTTGATCTGAGTGTCAGTGATAAATCGGGCATCGCGATGCGGGATCAGCGGGTCCGGCATAAATTCCAAGTAGCCGTTTTCTTCGATTCGCAGGTGTTGAATTTGCGAAGCGTAGTTGGCGTTCATGGAGTGCACTTTGGTCGCCGATTGTGTGGTGACGTGCCCGCAGGCCCCCACGCCTACCGTGACGTCCGTGGCCAAACGATCGCCCTGAAGCACGCAGCCGGAAGTCGAAATCATGGTGACGCAGGGCAGTTGGGGCATTTCTTCGTCCCAGTACAACGCCCGTTGCACCAGTGAAGGTACGCGTCGCTCCATGTCTGCGAGAACGCTGCGATTACCGCGCTTCTCAAAGCCTAAGCGCAGATAACCACTCTTGCCGACCGCGCCACTGTGCATTTGCACCGGCTCGTCTTGGTAGTTCGCCAGCTCCGGCGCATCAGTGCCCAACGCGTGAGCGCGCAGCCGTGACGGCGTGTTCACGATCTGGCTCTGCACACTCATGCAGTGACCTCGCTGTGGGCGGAAGGCGCCGTGGGTTTGTGGGCGAACAGGAACATGTGTTCAATCATGTCCACCAGCTCTTCAACCCCTTGACCGGTTTTGCAGTTAGTGAGGATATAAGGACGGCCTCCGCGCACGACTTTAGTGTCGCTTTCCATCACGTCCAGACTCGCGCCAACGTACGGGGCGAGGTCGATTTTGTTGATGATCAGGATGTCTGCTTGAACCAGACCGGGGCCGTTTTTGCGCGGGATCTTCTCGCCCTCGGCCACGTCGATCACGTAGATATAAAAGTCTGCCAGTGCTGGGCTGAAGGTCAGCGTCAGGTTATCGCCGCCGCTCTCGATCATGATCAAGTCGCTGTCGGGGAACTTCTCTTCCATCTCCTCGACGGCGGCAATGTTCATGCTCGGGTCTTCGCGCACAGCGGTGTGCGGGCAAGCACCGGTTTCTACCCCCAGTATCTTGTCTTCGTCGAGGATGCCTTTAAGCGTTCGCTTAACCTGTTTGGCGTCTTCGGTGGTCACGATGTCGTTGGTGATAATCAGCGGCTTATAACCACGGTTGATCAGGATCGGCGTGATCACTTCGATGACTGCGGTTTTACCTGAGCCGACCGGGCCGCCAATACCAATACGGGTAATTTTTTTCACAAGAGCTTCCTTAATAAAAGTGCAGCAGATTCAGTCATGGGCTACGGGGGGCGTCAGTTCATAAACAGGCGCACATGGGCTTTGACGTGAACGGCCGCCAGCACGTCGACGATGGGTACGTACGACGACATTTGATTGATGTCACCGATTTCTGCGATGTCGCAGAAGGTTTCAATATCGTGGTTCAGCTCAAACAGAATGCGTTGGGTATCAAGGTGCGTAATGCGCATCAGGCGCATGGCTGCGCTGAGGATGGTCATGGCCACCCCGTACTGATGCATTACCACCACTTCGCGGGCGCCGATGCCTTGAGTCGACATCACCACGGCCTGCGTAATGGGGTAGGTGCCAGCAGCATTGCCAGCCTTGATTTGTTCGAGCCACCAGCGCACCAAGGGTTTTTCAACCACATGGATCGACATTTCCGCCAGTTTTTTGCCCATGCGGGTGGCCATCAACCGGCTTTCTTCGTTGAGCTTGCGGTTATTGACGGCCCAGTCGACACGTAAGATCGCTTCGCGATCATCGGCCATGGCTGCCCGGTGCGCCGCAACGACGCCCATGCCGTCGCAGCTGGCGGCCTGTTTGAGGGCCGTCAAGACAAAGCCCTTGAGCGTTGCCACATCGTGAACGATGCCTGTTTGAATGGCCGATTCCACGCCGTTCGAGAACGTAAAAGCACCGACGGGCAATACCGAATCGCCAAACTGCATGATGCGAATTAGGTCTGATGCGTTCATCCAAAGCGCCTTTTACCGGGGTTGTTAATGCTTGTGTTCGTGTTCATGGCTGTGGAACGTTTGGCCGTTGTCATGACTGTGGCTGTGAGCGTCATGAAGGTATTGGCCTTTGATCTGCAAGGCGGCGGCTTCCAGTTTGTCTTGCGGGCTGGCGACATGAACGTGGGTGCCGGTTTCTTCAGCGCCGCCAAACAACAGGCGAGCTTCAGAGGTGGTGAGGTTGGGCAGCACCGTGGCACCACTGACAAAGGCATACGGCAAATGCTCAAAGCCGTGGGTACGCATCACCGAGTCCATCATTTTGGTTTCAACGGTGAGTGGGATGTACACCTCGTTGTTTTTGGTCACGGCCTTCCAGTGCTGGTTGCCCAGCGCGTGACCGAGTTCAAAACTGGTTTTAATCAGCACGTCCAGCGGTTGCTGTTTAAGCTCTTTAAGATCAATCACCATTACGTCGCGCAGATTTAACTGCACCACGACGGCGCTCTTGGCTTGCTCATCCCAGATCAGCACGTCGCCGTCAGCCAGAATGACATTGCGTTCCAGTGAGATACCGAGGTCGAGCCCGCCAACACTGGTGCGACGGCAGCGGCTTTTTTGGGCTTCGCGCTGGTCCAGAATCAGCAAGTCAATGTTGGCCCCTTCAAGCTTTTGCTTCCAGGCCAGATCTTTCTTGGCATTGCCCAGAATGTGCTCAATCAAAATCACGTTACAGCTCCTTTCTAACCCCCCACTGTAGGACGAGCTTGTGACCTTTAAAAGATCGTGAGCAAGCTCGCTCCTACAGGGCTAGGGGTTTTAGCCAAAGAAATAGCGTTGGTTCATCGTTGCCACGTCGATGGGCTCGCACGTGACGTGTACGCCATCGACTCTCACCTCAAAGGTTTCAGGGTTCACTTCAATGTGCGGCGTCTGATCGTTACGGACCAAGTCTTTTTTGGAGATGGTGCGACAGTTACGAATGGCCATCACTTGGCGATCCAGCCCGGCTTTTTCCTTGACTCCGTCCTCAAGCGCGGCTTGCGAAACGAAGGTCACGCAGGTGTCCTGCATGGTTTTGCCAAATGCGCCAAACATTGGACGGTAGTAAACCGGCTGCGGGGTCGGCAGGGAGGCATTCGGGTCACCCATGGCGGCCCAGTTGATCATGCCGCCCTTGATCACCATTTTTGGTTTGGCGCCGAAGAAACGCGGGTCCCAGAGCACCAGATCAGCCATTTTGCCGACTTCAACCGAACCCAGTACATGACTTACACCTTGGGCAATAGCTGGGTTAATAGTGATTTTTGCCACGTACCGCAGTACGCGGAAGTTATCGTTATCTGGGCTGTCTTCGGGCAACTTGCCGCGAGAGACTTTCATCGCATGGGCGGTTTGCATCACCCGCAACCAGTTTTCACCAACCCGGCCCATGGCCTGTGAGTCGCTGGAAAACATGGAAATGACGCCCATGTCTTGCAGCACGTTTTCGGCGGCGATGGTTTCCGGGCGAACCCGGCTTTCGGCAAACGACACGTCGGCAGGCACGTTAGGGTTAAGGTTGTGACAGACCATGATCATGTCGAACAACTCGGCCTGACTGTTGACACCGTAGGGCAGGGTCGGGTTGGTCGAGCTTGGCAGGACGTTGAGCTGGCTGGCCACTCGAATAATGTCCGGGGCGTGACCGCCACCTGCGCCCTCGGTATGGAAGGTGTGAATGGTGCGACCTTCAAAGGCGTCAATGGTGTCTTCGACATAGCCGCCTTCGTTCAAGCTGTCAGTGTGAACCGACACTTGCACATCCATCTCATCGGCAATGCGCAGCGAGTGGCGCAGAGCATTGGACGTTGCACCCCAGTCTTCGTGGACCTTAAGCCCGGCCACACCGGCAATGATTTGTTCAGCCAAAGGCGCGTGGCCATACGAGTTGCCTTTACCCAGCAAACCGATGTTGATCGGCAGGCCCTCAATCGAACGCAGCATCTTGCGAATGTTCCACGGGCCTGGGGTCACGGTGGTGCCATTGGTGCCGTCAGTTGGGCCGATGCCGCCGCCGAAGAAGGTGGTGATCCCGTTAGACAAACCGTGATAGGCCTGTTGTGGCGAGATCAGGTGAATGTGGGTGTCGATCCCGGCTGCTGTCAGGATCAAGTGCTCGCCGGAGATAGCATCGGTGCTGACGCCCACTACCATGTCTTTGGTCACGCCGGACATGACATCGGGGTTGCCACTTTTGCCGACCCCACAGATCTTGCCATCGCGAATCCCGACGTCGGCTTTGATCACGCCTTGAATCGGGTCAATGATGGTGACGTTGGTGATCACCAAGTCAAGTACGCCGTTGTCACGGGTCAGATTGTTATTGGCGCCCATGCCATCGCGCAGGGATTTACCCCCACCATAGACCGATTCCTCGCCGTAACCGCGCAAGTCCTTTTCAATTTCGACGAACAAGTTAGTGTCGCCCAGACGAATTTTGTCGCCTGTGGTGGGCCCAAACAGGCCTGCGTATTCTTTGCGTGAAATAGTTGGCATCGGTGGCTCCTTTCTAATGCCGCGCTGGCGTTGATGAATTAACCGCGCAGGTGCAAAAAATGTGAGTGCTTGGCGTGCATGGCGGCCTATTGGTCGGTCTTGGAAAACTTAAAGCCAAGATCGCTCGCTCGCTGGATGGCTTGCAGCTTTTCAGCGCGCTCATGCAGGACGATGGTGTTATCCGGGGCCCAGCCGTCGACTAGGTTGTTGAAACCGTAGACCGTTTGCTTGCCGCCGTAGGGGATCAACGACACTTCAATTTCATCGCCTGGTTCAAAGCGGATCGCCGTGGTAGCGGTGATATTCAGGCGTTTACCAAAAGCCGCTGCGCGGTCGAACTCCAGCGCACGGTTTACTTCGAAAAAGTGATAGTGCGAACCGATTTGAATCGGTCGGTCGCCGGTATTGC
>NZ_LLWH01000226.1 GCF_001411475.1 Pseudomonas endophytica
TGATGGCGGGCTGCAAGCCTACGTCGGGATTACCGTGCAGCCACGCTCTGGCAAAGAAGTCGTACGGCGACTGAGCAGCATGGCGCAGGTCCAGCAGTTGTGTGCCGTGAGTGGCGAATTCGACTACGTGGCCTGGCTGCGCAGTGAGTCGCCCGAGCAGTTGGATCAATTGCTCGATCAAATCGGCAGTGTCGACGGTGTCGAAAAAACCACCACCTCGATCATTCTCAGCAGCAAAGTGGACCGCGGATAAAGCGCTACGCCAGCGAGTCACATCACTCTGCAACTTAGATTCGTCATAAAGACCAAAATCAGGTCATAACGACGACACTTTGCGTCTTAATTACGTGTTGCACGCTCTCTAAACTGGCGACTGTCTTTTCCTATACTCACCTTTAACGTGAGTCGCCCAGTAAGGTCACAGCCATGAGCAAAAACAACCGCCACCCTGTCGACGGCAAACAACCGATCACTATTTTTGGTCCCGATTTCCCTTTTGCTTTCGATGACTGGATCGAACACCCCGCAGGACTGGGCAGTATCCCCGCGGACAAGTTGGGTTCGGAGGTGGCGATTGTCGGCGCCGGGATGGCGGGGATGGTGGCGGCCTACGAATTGATGAAGCTGGGCCTTAAGCCTGTGGTGTATGAAGCGTCAAAAATGGGCGGACGTCTTCGTTCACAAGCCTTTGAGGGCAGCGAAGGGGTGATTGCCGAGCTGGGCGGTATGCGTTTTCCGGTGTCATCTACCGCGTTCTACCATTACGTCGACAAGCTCGGGCTAGAAACTAAACCCTTCCCCAACCCCTTAACGCCAGCCTCCGGCAGCACGGTGATCGACCTCGAAGGCCAGACGTACTACGCACAAAAACTGGCGGACTTGCCTGCCCTGTTTCAAGAAGTGGCTGACGCATGGGCAGATGCGCTGGAAGCAGGCTCGCGCTTTGGGGATATTCAGCAAGCTATCCGTGATCGCGACGTCCCGCGCCTAAAAGAACTCTGGAATACCCTGGTTCCGCTGTGGGATGACCGAACGTTCTATGACTTTGTTGCCACCTCCAAAGCCTTTGCCAAATTGTCCTTTCAGCACCGCGAAGTGTTTGGCCAGGTTGGGTTTGGCACCGGTGGCTGGGACTCGGACTTCCCGAACTCGATGCTCGAAATATTCCGCGTGGTGATGACTAACTGCGACGACCATCAACACTTGGTCGTGGGCGGCGTTGAGCAAGTGCCGCTGGGCATCTGGCGTCATGTGCCGGAGCGCTGCGCTCATTGGCCCGAAGGCACCAGCCTGCACTCGCTGCATCGCGGAGCGCCGCGTACTGGGGTCAAAGCTATTTCGCACTCAGCCGATGGGCATTTTTTGGTCACCGATAACCTCGGCGTCACACGTACCCACGAAGCCGTGTTGGTCACGTGCCAAAGCTGGTTGCTGACCACCCAAATTGACTGCGAAGAATCGCTGTTCTCGCAAAAGCTGTGGATGGCGCTGGACCGCACGCGCTACATGCAGTCTTCAAAAACCTTCGTCATGGTCGATCGTCCTTTCTGGAAAGACAAAGACCCAGACACCGGCCGTGACGTGATGAGCATGACCCTCACTGATCGGCTCACCCGTGGCACGTATTTGTTCGACAACGGCGACGACAAGCCGGGCGTCATTTGCCTGTCGTACTCGTGGATGAGTGATGCGCTGAAAATGCTCCCGCACCCGGTGGAAAAACGCGTCAAGTTGGCCCTCGACTCGCTGAAAAAGGTCTACCCGAACGTCGACATTGCCAGCCGCATCATCGGCGACCCCATTACCGTGTCGTGGGAAGCCGACCCGCACTTCCTCGGGGCTTTCAAAGGCGCTCTGCCGGGCCACTACCGTTACAACCAGCGCATGTACGCGCATTTTATGCAGCAAGACCTGCCGAGCGAACAACGAGGGATTTTTATTGCAGGCGATGATGTCTCATGGACACCTGCTTGGGTTGAAGGCGCTGTGCAGACCTCATTGAACGCAGTTTGGGGGATCATGACCCACTTTGGCGGCCGCACTCACGCTGACAACCCAGGCCCTGGCGATGTATTCAACGACATCGGTCCGATTGCCTTGCCGGATTGACCTCAAAGCAACACGTTCTGTAGGAGAACTCCATGCGCGTCGTCCTTTACCAATGCCACCCGTTGCCACTTGACGTGGCAGGTAACCTGCAACGCTTGAACACCATCGTCTCGCAGAGCACAGACGTTGACTTGCTCGTGCTGCCCGAAATGTTTCTCACCGGTTACAACATTGGTGCGAAGGCTGTCGCCGAACTGGCCCAGCCACACGATGGCGACGCCGCCCAGCAGATCGCCGAGCTGGCCAAAGCCAATGACACGGCGATTATTTACGGTTACCCCGAGCGCGACGTAGACGGGCAGATCTACAACAGCGTGCAAGTGATCGACCGCCACGGGGCAAGCGTGTGCAACTACCGCAAGACCCATCTGTTTGGCCAGTTGGACCGCGAGATGTTCAGCCCGGGGGTAAACGCCTTCACGGTGTTCGAACTCAATGGTTGGCAGCTCGGGTTGCTGATTTGCTACGACCTTGAGTTCCCCGAAAACGCCCGCTGCCTGGCCTTGGCCGGGGCTGAACTGATCGTCGTACCCACCGCCAACATGACACCTTACGACTTTATCGCCGATGTCACCGTGCGTAGCCGTGCCTTCGAAAACCAGTGTTATGTGGCCTACGCCAACTACTGTGGGCAAGAAGGCGACATCCATTACTGCGGTCAAAGCAGCATCGCCGCCCCTAACGGTGTGCAAGTCGCCTTGGCTGAGCAGGAGGAAATCCTGATTACCGCCGTCTTAGACAGCCAACAGCTAGAAGATGCCCGAACCGGAAACTTCTATCTGGCCGACCGCGTGCCCGAACTTTACGACCCGCTGAGCAAGCGCTGATCCCGTGTAATCCGCTAGCATGTGGGCAACTCTGTTCCGGAAATGCCCATGTCTGCGCCGAATCACTTTCACACTCAACGTTTGACCCAAGAAAACGGTCTGACTCTTTCACTGCGCCATGAGCCGCGTCTCAAACAGTGCGCGGCCTTTTTACGGGTTCACGCAGGCAGCCACGACGTGCCAACGGCTTGGCCCGGGCTGGCGCACTTTCTGGAACACCTGTTATTTCTCGGCACGGATCGCTTTCCGGCCGGCGACAACCTGATGGCCTACGTACAGCGCCATGGCGGCCAAGTGAATGCCCGCACCCAAGCACGCCATACCGACTTCTTTTTCGAAGTGCCTAGCGCAGCGTTTGAAGGTGGTCTAGAGCGCTTGTGCGACATGCTCGCTCACCCGCGTATGAACTTGGATGAGCAGGTGCGCGAACGTGAAGTGTTGCACGCAGAATTTATCGCTTGGGCTCGTGAGCCCTCGGCTCAGCGGCAACTTAGCTTGTTCCAGCCACTAAACCCGGCGCATCCGCTGAGGGCGTTTCATGCGGGTAATCGCTTCAGTTTGCCGATCCCTCGGCCGGCCTTTCAGCAAGCCTTGGCGGATTTTTACCAGCAGTTCTATCAAGCCGCACATATCAGTCTGGTTGGCCCCTTGCCTGACACCACACTCAAGGCCCTGGCCGAGCGCTATACCGATCAATTTGCAAAGGGCTCGGCGCCCCGCCAAAGCCGCCCGCCCACGCTAATGCTCAACCACCAAAGCGTGTATCAACAGCTCGATGCCAAGCACCTAGACCTGTTGTTTGCCCTTGAACAGTTACCCGAAGCCTGCAGCGCGGCGTTGGAGTATGCGTGCCACTGGCTGAGTGCAGATAAACCCGGCAGCCTGCTCGCCTATCTACGCGAACATCAGCTGTGCCACAGCCTGAAAGCCGAAGTGTTATACCAATTTGCGGGGCAAGCACTGTTGCACATTGAGTTCAGCGCCACGCACAACATCGCCCAAAACGCCACACAGATCAGCGACACGTTCTACGACTGGCTGGCGTTTTTCAGTACCCAACATCAGCACCCCGCCCTGCGCAACGAGTACATATTGCAACGCCAGCGCCAGCAAGAGGTCTGCAGCGCGCTGGCGCTGGCACGCAGTGAAATCGAGCTGCCAGATCAATCTCTAGAGGCGCTCACCTGCGTGCTGCAACAGATGCTGCCCGCAACACCACCGGCACCTCAGCACACGTGGCAACTGCCACCCCCCAACCCGCTTCTGGTCACCCCTAAAGAGCCCATTAATGCAGGGCTGATACGCGGCCAAACCAGCGCCCACCGCGGCTTGCGCACGTTTGCACAAGACCGTCTGCGCAGCCGTCGCGATCATTCAGCGATGCGTTTTAGCGCAGACCTGCCAGAGGCCGGTCATGAAGCGGCGATTTATCTGCGCTGGCGTTTAACGGCGCCCCCGGCTGCCAGCGTGCAACTCGCGCTGGCAAACAGCCTGCGCCCCTTGAAACACGATGCGCGCCACGCCGGTGTCGAACTGTCTGGCAGCGCCTGTGGCACTGACTGGCTGCTGAAAATGCAGGGCTTTCATGCGCCAATGCCCGCCATTTTGGAGCACGCATTACGAGCACTCAGCGCCCTTGAGGCCGCGCAAGGCGCACCCGCCGTGGCACCGCTGATGCCGATTCGCCAGCTACTCAAGCGCCTTCCTGAATGCAGCCAACCCGGCATCGAACCCACATTAAGTGATGCCTCGCAATGTTGGGCCCGCGCACGCTGGGACGGTTTGGCCGTCGGCCTGCCCAGCGCTACGGCACCTCTGATTAGCGCCGCCTTAAACAAAGCCCCCGGCACACCGGACGGGCACTTACCACGGGCCGAATACTCCGCCCAACGGCGCTGGATTACCGAAACCTGCGACTCCAATGAACAGGCAGTACTGTTATTTTGCCCGGCGCCTACTGGCGATCTGCGTGCAGAGGCCGCCTGGCGTTTGCTCGCGCAGGTGGCACAGACGCCGTTTTATCAACAGCTGCGGGTGGAGCGGCAATTAGGCTACGCCGTGTTCAGTGGCTTACGCCAACTCAATGGCCAGACCGGCCTACTGTTCGGCGTGCAATCGCCTCACGCTCCAGTAGCAGAAATCTTCGAGCACATCAGAGCATTCTTGGGCGGGTTACCGACGCTTATCGCTACATTGGATGAAACAACCTTCATGCAAGCGCGAGATGCCTTGGCGCAGCAGTTCTTGCCTACAGCCTTGAGCGGGCCTCAAGCGAGTGAATTGCTCTGGCAAGCAACATTGGCAGGCCACTCGTCGGGCTACTTGGAAGCGCTCTACGCTGAGCTGATAGGGCTGGATCTGCGCACTACACTTGTAGCGGCTCAGCAGATCAACCGGCCGGAGTGCGCTTGGCTGTGCCTTGCAACACAACCAGAAACTGAATCGTTTCTTCTCGGGGAAAGCTGATTTTTACCTACCGTGTAATGAGCTTTCTCCGACAATAGACGTGCAGAAAGAGACATTTTTAGTAACATGGCTGGCAATGCTTTGGAACCGCTCCTCACGGAGCCGGACTAATGTTGAGAAGCCCCCAACCAACCGCTGAAGGAGACACCCTATGTCGTGGACTAAACCTGCTTACACCGACCTGCGTATTGGCTTTGAAGTGACCATGTACTTCGCAAGCCGTTGATCTGCCCCGGCTCTTGGTTAACAAGAGTTGAGCAGCGCAACCCAACGCCTCGGCTCGCCGGGGCGTTTTTATTTTTCGATTTGCAAGGGTACAGGCCATGTTTGTCCAGATTTTAGGCTCCGCCGCTGGCGGTGGTTTCCCGCAGTGGAACTGTAACTGCGTGAACTGCGCGGGTTTTCGCGATGGCAGCCTGAACGCAAAAGCGCGCACCCAATCCTCGATTGCGATCTCTGATGACGGCGTGAACTGGGTGCTGTGCAACACCTCGCCCGACATTCGTGCGCAACTGCAGAGCTTTGCCCCGATGCAACCGGGCCGTGCCCTGCGTGACACCGGGATCAGCGCAATTATTTTGATGGACAGCCAGATCGACCACACCACAGGCCTGCTGAGTCTGCGCGAGGGTTGCCCGCATGATGTGTGGTGCACTGACATGGTTCACGAAGATTTGAGCACCGGTTTCCCGTTGTTCAACATGCTCAAGCACTGGAATGGCGGGCTCAACTGGCACCGCATCGAGCTGCAAGCGTCATTCACCATCCCCGCCTGCCCAAACCTGCGCTTCAGCCCACTGCCTTTGCGCAGTGCTGCACCGCCCTACTCGCCGCATCGCTTCGACCCGCATCCGGGTGACAACATCGGCCTGATCGTTGAAGACCTACGCACCGGGGCCAAGCTGTTTTACGCGCCAGGGCTGGGTAAGGTGGATGCGCCGTTGCTGGAGGTGATGGCAAGCAGCCATTGCCTGTTGGTGGACGGCACGCTGTGGGATGACGACGAAATGCAGCGCCGTGGCGTAGGCACCCGTACCGGCCGTGAGATGGGCCATTTGGCACAGAACGGCCCCGGCGGCATGCTCGAAGTATTGGAGCAATTGCCAGAGCAGCGCAAAGTGCTGATCCACATCAACAACACCAACCCGATCCTTGATGAAGACTCCGCCGAACGCGCCGAACTGGCCCGTCGGGGCGTTGAAGTGGCCTTTGATGGCATGAGTATCGAGTTGTAAACCCAACACATCATTTGTCGGAGCGAGCTTTTAAAAGCTCGCGAGCAAGCTCGCTCCTGCAGATCCGCGTTCCGATTGGAGAACTCCATGACCCAAGCCCCACTCTCCACCGCCGAGTTCGAAGCCGCGTTACGGGCCAAAGGCGCGTACTACCACATCTATCACCCGTACCAAGTGGCGATGTATGAAGGTCGCGCGACCCGCGAACAGATTCAGGGCTGGGTCGCCAACCGTTTCTATTACCAAGTAAACATCCCACTCAAAGACGCCGCCATTCTGGCCAACTGCCCGGATCGCGAGGTACGCCGCGAGTGGATTCAACGCCTGCTCGACCATGACGGTGCGCCCGGCGAAGACGGTGGTATCGAAGCCTGGCTGCGCCTTGGCCAAGCGGTCGGTTTGGACCCGGAGCAACTGCGCTCCCAAGAACTCGTCTTACCTGGCGTTCGCTTTGCGGTCGACGCGTACGTCAACTTTGCCCGACGCGCCAGTTGGGAAGAAGCCGCCAGCAGCTCGCTGACCGAGATGTTTGCGCCGCAAATCCACCAGTCACGTCTGGACAGTTGGCCGCAGCACTACCCTTGGATCAACCCGGCCGGTTATGAGTATTTCCGCACCCGCCTAGGCCAAGCCCGGCGTGACGTCGAACACGGGCTGGCGATCACCTTGCAGCACTACACCACCTACGAAGGCCAGCAGCGCATGCTCGAGATTCTCCAGTTCAAACTAGACATTCTGTGGAGCATGCTCGATGCCATGACCATGGCCTACGAACTGGACCGCCCGCCTTATCACAGCGTGACCGACCAACGCGTCTGGCATAAAGGAATCACTCTATGAGCTTCGATCGCAGCAAAACGCCAACGTGGCGCCCAGGCTATCGTTTTCAGTACGAACCTGCGCAAAAAGGCCATGTGCTGCTCTACCCCGAAGGCATGATCAAACTCAACGAGAGTGCGGCCTTGATTGGTGGCCTGATCGACGGACAGCGGGATGTGACCGCGATCATTGCCGCCCTCCACGATCAATTCCCCAATGTCCCCGAGCTGGGTGAAGACATCGAGCAATTTATGGAGGTCGCGCGTGCACAGCACTGGATCGAACTCGTCTGACAGGCCCTTGGCGCTGCCACCTAAACCTGAAGTCGGCCTACCGCTTTGGCTGCTGGCTGAGCTGACCTATCGCTGCCCGCTGCAATGCCCGTATTGCTCCAACCCGCTGGACTTCGCCCAGCAAGGCAAAGAGCTGAGCACCGAGCAATGGTTCAAGGTGTTTGGTGAAGCGCGGGAAATGGGTGCGGCGCAGTTAGGCTTTTCAGGCGGCGAACCTTTGGTCCGTCAAGACTTGGCGGAACTGATCGCACACGCGCGCCAATTGGGCTTTTACACCAACCTCATCACCTCCGGCATCGGCCTCACCGAGCAAAAAATCAGCGACTTCAAAAAGGCTGGGCTGGACCACATTCAGATCAGCTTTCAGGCCAGCGACGAGCAAGTGAACAACCTGCTGGCCGGCTCGAAAAAAGCCTTCGCGCAAAAGCTCGAAATGGCCCGAGCCGTCAAAGCGCACGGCTACCCGATGGTGCTGAACTTCGTCACCCATCGGCACAATATCGACAAGATCGACCGCATCATCGAGCTGTGCATCGCCCTCGAAGCTGACTTTGTAGAACTGGCTACCTGCCAGTTTTATGGTTGGGCGCAACTCAACCGGGTCGGCCTGTTACCGACCCAAGAACAACTGGTGCGCGCCGAGCGCATCACTAATCAGTACCGAGCCAAACTGAAAGCCCAAGGTCACCCCTGCAAGTTGATCTTCGTGACCCCGGATTATTACGAAGAGCGGCCAAAAGCCTGCATGAACGGTTGGGGCAGTGTTTTTTTGACCGTCACACCGGACGGCACCGCATTACCGTGCCACGGCGCTAGACAACTGCCGGTCGAGTTCCCTAACGTGCGTGATCACAGCATGCAACACATCTGGTACGACTCGTTTGGCTTCAATCGGTTTAGAGGTTATGACTGGATGCCCGAGCCTTGCCGCTCGTGCGACGAAAAAGAAAAGGACTTCGGCGGCTGCCGTTGCCAAGCCTTTATGCTCACCGGGGACGCCAGCAATGCGGACCCGGTGTGCAGCAAATCGCCGCAACACGACCTGATTCTCAAGGCGCGCGAAGAAGCCGAGCACGCCACCCAGACCATCGAACAATTGGCCTTTCGAAATGAACGAAACTCACGCCTCATCGCAAAAGGCTGAACCTTTCAGCGCCGCGCTCGCCGTTGCCGCTGGCGTCGATTTCGCAGAACGGCGGCTCGGCCCTCGCGGCGTGTTCTGGAACCAATACCTGCCACAAGAAGGCGCTTGCCGCATTTGGCACTGGCGCGATGGCCAAGCCCATTGCCTGACCCCTGCGGGTTTCAGCGTGAGTAGCCGGGTGTATGAGTACGGCGGTGGTTCTTTTTGTCTCAGCGACGACGGCGTGGTGTTCGTTAACGAGGCCGATCAACAACTGTACACACAAGCTTTGGACGCCAGCGCGCCGCAAGCCTTGACCCACGGCACCTGTCGTTACGGCGACGTGCAGTGTGTTCACGGCCTAGTGCTGGCCGTTGAAGAGGACGCAGATCAACATCGCTTGGTCAGCATCGACTTAGCCACTCAAGAGCGCCACGTGCTGGCCGAAGGTGCAGACTTTTACGCGGCGCCCACCCTCAGTCCAAACGGCCAGCGCTTGGCCTGGATTGAGTGGAGCCGTCCACACCAACCCTGGACCTCAACTCGCCTTATGCTTGTAGAGGGCCAAACCTGCGGCCACTGGAACCCAGCGCACTGCATCGCGGGCGATCTCAGCGAAGAATCACTGCAACAACCGCGCTTTGACCAACAGAACCGCCTGTACTGCCTGACCGACCGCGGCGGCTTCTGGCAGCCGTGGGCCGAGTCGGGCGAAGGCTTGGTCGCAGCACACAGCGCCGCGGCCGATCATGCCCCGGCACCTTGGCAACTGGGCGGTAAGACCTGGCTGCCGCTGGGCGAACAGCGCTATTTGGCGACGTGGACTGAAGCGGGTTTCGGTCGTTTGGGCATTCACTCTGCTGACGGCAGCGTTGAAACATTCGCAGACCATTACAGCCGCTTTCGCTGCCTTGCGCTGGATGCGGAGTACCTCTACTGCATAGCCGCGTCACCTGTTAGCCCGTCGGCGATCATTCGCATTCGCCAAAGCGACAAGCAGATCAAGGTGCTCGCAGGTGGGGTGGCGCCGTTGCCGCCCGAAGACATCAGCCGCCCACGCACGTTGCGCTACCCGTCCGGCGAGGGCGAAGCCCACGGCTTCTTCTACCCGGCCATGCACGGCGAAGTTAAACCGCCATTGGTGGTCTTCGTCCACGGCGGCCCGACCTCAGCCTGCTATCCCGTTCTCGACCCGCGTATCCAGTATTGGACGCAACGCGGCTTCGCCGTGGCTGATCTCAATTACCGTGGCAGCACCGGCTATGGCCGTGCGTATCGTCAAGGTTTGCACCTGAAATGGGGCGAAGTCGACGTCGAAGATGCCTGCGCGGTGGTCGGTTACTTGGCCGAACAGGGTTTTATTGATGGCGAGAAGGCGTTTATTCGTGGCGGCAGTGCGGGCGGCTACACCACCTTGTGTGCGCTGGCGTTCAAAGACGTGTTCCGCGCGGGCGCCAGTTTGTACGGCGTTAGCGACCCGATTGCTCTGAGCCACAGCACGCATAAATTTGAAGGCGATTATTTAGATTGGCTTATCGGTGATCCGCAACGCGACGCTGAGCGCTACGCGGCACGTACCCCGTTGCTACACGCACAACAGATCCGCGTGCCGGTGATCTTCTTCCAAGGCGAGTTGGACGCCGTGGTCGTGCCGCAACAAACCCGCGACATGCTCAAAGCCCTGCAAGACAACGGCATCCCGGCCAAAGCGTATTACTACCCAGAAGAACGCCACGGCTTTCGCAAGGCCACCAATCAAGCGCATGCGCTTGAACAGGAGTGGAAGTTTTACAGCGAGTTGTTAACGCAGCCCACCCTGTAGGAGCTACCGAAGGCTGCGATCTTTTGATCTTGATAAGCCCAAGCTCGCAGCCTGCGGCAGCTCCTACGCAAAAAACGAGCAGCGCACCCTTCAAGTGCGCCCAATACAGCCCCGTAGGAGCTGCCGAAGGCTGCGATCTTTTGATCTTTCAACCCAAAAGATCGCACCTTCAGTAAAACCTACGAACGTTTAGCGATGATATACACCGCGTGCACCATCCCTGGGATGTATCCGCACAGGGTCAACAGAATGTTTAGCCAGAATGCGCCACCAAAACCCACTTGCATGAACACACCCAGTGGAGGAAGCAGAATGGCAATGATGATTTTGATAATTTCCACAGACAAAGCTCCCAGTCGATAACAGGCCCAAACGGCCCTTACTGCTAATCGACTCATAACGTCGACAAAAGGTTCAGTGGTTACTTATCCACAGACAAAAAAACGCCCCGGCCAAAGAAAACAGGCACAGGGCGACGCGTTATACCGCGAGACGGTTTGTTAAGGCTAAGTGCGTTTAAACGGCGATTCCGCGACGGCATTGCAGTTGTGCCGTGCGCACCCGGGCAAACGCTCGGGCCAAACGCAGTAACATTTCGTCAATATTGCCTTTGCTGACGCACAACGCCGGGGTAAAGCGCAGGCAGTCGGGCTGCGGAGCGCTGATTAGCAGCCCTTCGTGAAACGCTGCTTTAACCACGTCATCGGCCGAATCATCTGACAAGGTCAGGCCCCAAAATAAACCCTGACCGCGCAATTCACCCTGTGCATAACGATTGGCCAATCGCGCCAGCCCTTCGCGCAGGTAGTCGCCCGCTTGGCGCACATTGTTCATAAAGCCTTTTTCCAGCAGCGTATCGAGTACTGCCACACCGGCGGCTGTCATCAGCGCATTACCGTGGTGGGTGCCGCCCAGCTCACCGGGCGCCAGGCAGCAGGCTTTGCCGCGAGCCAGCAATGCCGCTAATGGCACACCCCCACCCAAGCCTTTGCCCAGCGTGACGATATCGGCGCGCACTCCGTAATTCTGCTCTGCAAGCAACGCCCCGCATCGACCCATGCCGGTTTGCACTTCATCCAAAATCAGCAAAATACCCAGCTCGCGACACAGCCGCTCTACCCCTTTGAGGTAATGCTCGGTGGCAGGAATAACCCCCGCATCGCTTTGCACCGGCTCCAACATGATGGCCACTGTTTGGGCATCAACCGCCGCGTGCAAGGCGGGCAAGTCGTTAAACGGCACGTTGATAAAGCCCGGCAGTTGCGGCTCAAAGCGATTATCAAAGGTGCCCGTGCCCGAGGCAGACATCGCGCCAAAGCTGCGACCATGACAACTGCGTGTCGCGGTAATAATGCGATGGGCGCCGTTACGGTGCAGTTGGCCCCACTTGCGCGCCAGCTTGATCGCGCCTTCGTTGGCCTCAGCCCCGGTGTTTAAAAAATGCACCTGATCGCTACCCGTGCAGTGGCACAAGCGCTCGGCCAAGGTCAGCATGGCGCGATTGAAAAAACCGGCGCCGGGGTTCATTAAAGACTGGGCTTGCTCAGCCATCGCCTTGACCAGCACCGCCGGGCTATGGCCCAGGCTGTTCACCGCGCCCCCTTGGGTAAAGTCGAGGTAAGCACGGCTGTCGCAGTCCCACATCCAGGAACCTTGCCCACGCACAAACACCTGTGCTGGGCGCTCAACGCTGGGCATTAAGCACAACCGAGACTGCGCATTACTGACGGCTGAGGGCACACCCTCAGCCACCAGTTGATCCAAGTCGGCGGGAGGGCGACGCAAACTAAACAAATTCATGCACGCTGGCCTTGTTGTCATAAGCAGATTCGATATGCAACCACCCCGGCACGGCCCGGGCGCTAAAACCTCTGTCGGGTTTTTAGACTTGCCTATGTAAATTGGCGTCCCACCCGCGCTGTTTATCTCGCGCTTTTGCTCGATGAGCCCAGTGGAACGGGCGTAGACTAGGCGCCCTTAGCCCTTTGAGCTATTTCGTTTTTTAAGCATTTTCGATAAGTAATACTTATGGATTTTAAGCAACTGCGTTATTTCGTCGCGGTGTACGAAGAAGGTCATGTGGGCCGTGCTGCCGAGCGCCTGTCGATCTCTCAACCCGCGCTCTCACAGCAAATCCGCCAGCTCGAACACAACCTCGATGTGACCCTGTTCGAACGCAGCAGCAAACGCCTGTTGCCGACCTTGGCCGCTCACACGCTGTACAACCATGCTCTGCCGCTGCTCGACGGCTTACAGCGAGCCAAAGAAGCGTTGAGTAACTTTCAGGGCCATGCACTGCGCACCATTGCCATCGGCGTACTGCAAACCGTACACACCAGTTTGGTGCCGCAAATGCTGGAGCGCGTGCGCCAAGCGCAACCGCATCTGGTGGTACAGATTTACGAATTGACCGGGATGGAGATTGAGCGGCGCTTGCTCAATGGCTCATTGGATATTGGCATCAGCTACCTGCCGCCTCGCCAGCCAGGGCTACATGGCACGCCGCTGTACGAAGACGAACTGCAATTGGTGATCCCGGCGGATCATCCTTTGCGCGAATTCAAGAAGGTTTCACTGGCACAAGCTGCCGAGCTGCCGATGCTGCTGCTCGGGGAAGAGTTCCAAGTACGCCAGATCTGGCAAACCCAGCTCGCCAGTTTGGGCCGTCGCCCGCAGGTGCAGGCCGAGCTGAACACCATGGCCGGGATCCTCGACAGCTTGCTGCACACTAAGTTGGCGACGGTGCTGCCGGGGCGTTCGCGCCATGAGCATGATCATCAGGCATTGCTCTGGAAACCCCTGAGCGAACCTCGGGTGCCGCTAAAGGTGGGCTTGGTGTGCCGCGACATCCATCGCCAACAAGCCACGCTAGGGCTATTGCGCACCCTGCTTGCAGACGTAATCCATCACACACAAGCCCCCCCGTAGGAGCTGCCGCAGGCTGCGAGCTTTTGATCTTTAGAAGCACGAGATCGCAGCCTTCGGCAGCTCCTACGCTGTGGGCCGGGCCGATGGTGGCGTCCAGCAGAAAATTCAGGCGCAGAAAAAAGAAAACCCCGCCTAAGCGGGGTTTTGCAGACTGTTTCCCTGACATCCTTTTCTCTCCACCATCCTGGCGGAATCCTACGTGTCCGTGTTGTAGCTTTGAGCTTCCTGCTCTACGTCCTTGAAACCAAGATTAACGATGGATCCAATCGTGCGATATGGGCAATTGCCAGTACGTCACGTAAGCAAATGCTTACAAATGAGTAAACACCTTAAAAGTGCGCTTCATCCAGCAGGTACAGCGACTCACTGCCAGCCTTAACCGAAGCGCTCAATGAATGGATGCGCGGCAGTAAACGTGCAAAGTAGAAGCGTGCAGTGCCCAGTTTGCTGACATAAAACGCATCCTCAGCCGCTTTGCTCAATGCCGTACGGGCCATCATGGCCCACAGGTAGGCATACGCCGTGTAACCAAACACTTGCAGGTACTCGACCGACGCTGCGCCCACTTCATTCGGATTGTGTTGCGAGCGCTCCAGCACCCAGGCGGTCAGCTGATCAAGGTTATCCAGCGCAGCGGCCAAAGGTTGGGTGAACTCGTGTAGGTCATCAGAAGCCGACGCGATGAACTGACGGATCTCATCAGCGAACTCGCGGTAGTCAGCCCCGCGATTGCCGACGATCTTGCGGCCCATCAAGTCCAGCGCCTGAATACCGTTGGTGCCTTCGTAGATCTGCGTGATGCGCACATCGCGCACCAATTGCTCTTGGCCCCACTCGCGAATGTAGCCATGGCCACCAAACACTTGCTGACCGTGCACCGTCGTCTCTAGCCCCAAATCGGTCAAAAACGCTTTGGCCACCGGCGTCAACAAGGCCACCAAACCATCAGCCCGCGCGCGCGCGGCCGGGTCGTCGCTGAACTTAGCGATGTCCAACTGAATGGCCACATAGGTTGAGAAAGCGCGACCGCCTTCGTTGGCTGCCTTCATGGTCAGCAACATGCGGCGCACGTCTGCGTGCACGATGATCGGGTCTGCCGCTTTGTCTTTAGCCTGAGCGCCCGTTGCGGCGCGCCCTTGCAGGCGGTCGCGGGCGTATTCGACCGCGTTCTGATACGAGCGCTCGCCCGACGCCAAGCCCTGAATACCTACCCCAAGACGCTCGTAGTTCATCATGGTGAACATGGCCGCCAAGCCACGGTTGGGCTCACCCACCAGATAGCCAACCGCTGCGTCGAAGTTCATCACACAGGTGGACGACGCCTTGATGCCCATTTTGTGCTCAATCGAGCCGCAGAACACGGGGTTACGCTCACCCAGGCTGCCATCGGCATTGACCAAATACTTAGGGACCAAAAATAGCGAAATGCCTTTAGGCCCGGCGGGCGCGTCCGGCAGTTTGGCCAAGACCAAGTGGATGATGTTTTCGGTCAGGTCGTGCTCGCCGCCGGTAATGAAAATTTTGGTCCCGGTGATTGTGTACGCGCCGTCGGCTTGCGGTTCTGCCTTGGTGCGGATGATCCCTAAGTCAGTGCCCGCATGCGGCTCGGTCAAGCACATAGAACCGGCCCACACACCCGAGTACATATTGGGCAGGTACGTGGCTTTTAATTCCTCGCTGGCGTGAGCATTGATCGACACGCAAGCGCCCGAGGTCAACATCGGATAAAGACCAAACGCCAGGCTTGAGGAGTTGATCATTTCTTCGACTTGAGCCGACACTGCCTTGGGCATGCCCATGCCACCGAACTCAGGGTTGCCGCCCACTCCGACCCAGCCGCCTTCGGCGTAGGTTTTATAGGCATCCACAAAACCTGCTGGGGTGGTGACCACCGTGTCATTCCAATGGCAGCCTTCTTCGTCAGCGCTGCGGCTCAATGGGGCGACGCTTTTAGCGGTGACCTTGCCAGCTTCTTCCAGAATAGCTTCGACCGTTTCAGCATCAACGATCTCTGCCAACGCAGGCAGTTGCGCCCAGAGAGAAGCAACCTCGAACACTTCATTAAGGACGAAGCGCATATCACGCAGGGGCGCTTTGTAATCAGCCATGGCAAACCTCGTAATCTGTAAACGACGATTAATGTGGGACCCAGTCTAGCTTAACGACGACAGCGATACATAGGGTCATGCAGTGACTTAAAACAAAAACAAAGTCACAAAATTATCTGTAGGAGCTGCCGAAGGCTGCGATCTTTCATAAAGTCAAAAGATCGCAGCCTTCGGCAGCTCCTACGCGGAGGGGAATAAACCAAAAAAGCCGCTTTCCCGAAGGAGAAGCGGCTTTTAAAGGTGACTCACCGGGGCTTAGTAGCCCAGATCGAAGTCTTCTTCTTTCATGTCCATCAGGTTGGCAGCACCCGACAACATGGCCGCAACGTGTGTGCGGGTACGCGGCAAGAGGCGCTGGAAGTAGAAGCGCGCTGTTTGCAGTTTGGCAGTGTAGAACGCCTCTTCAGACGTGCCTTCGGCCAGTTTTTCTGCCGCCAGACGCGCCATATCAGCCCAGAAGTAAGCCAGGCAGGCATAGCCGGAGTACATCAGGTAATCGACCGACGCCGCGCCCACTTCTTCACGGTCTTTCATGGCCGCCATCCCGACCTTCATGGTCAGTTCGCCCCACTCTTTGTTCAGTGCGGCCAATGGTGCAACGAACTCTTTAACCGCTTCGTTGCCTTCGTTGTTCTGGCAGAACTTGTGGACGATTTTGGTGAAGCCTTTGAGCGCCTCGCCTTGGGTCATCAGGACTTTACGGCCCAGCAGGTCGAGCGCCTGAATACCGGTGGTGCCTTCGTACAGCATCGAAATACGGCTGTCGCGAACGTTCTGCTCCATGCCCCACTCAGCGATAAAACCATGACCGCCGTAGATTTGAACGCCGTGGTTAGCCGACTCGAAACCGACTTCAGTCATGAACGCTTTAGCAATCGGGGTCATGAACGCCAATAGAGCATCGGCCTTCTTCTTCTCGTCTTCATCAACACCGTATTTGACGATGTCAACTTGCTTAGCGGTGAAGTACACCATGGCGCGGTTGCCTTCAGCGAACGCCTTGGTGGTCAGCAGCATGCGACGCACGTCAGGGTGAACGATGATCGGGTCAGCGGCCTTTTCAGGGGCTTTAGGGCCGGTCAACGAACGCATTTGCAGACGGTCACGCGCATATTTCAGACCGCCCTGGAAGGCGATTTCGGCGTGGGACAAACCTTGCAGTGCCGTGCCCAGACGTGCGGTGTTCATAAAGGTGAACATGCAGTTCAGACCTTTGTTCGGCGGGCCGATCAAGAAGCCAGTGGCGCCGTCGAAGTTCATCACACAGGTGGCGTTACCGTGGATGCCCATTTTGTGCTCGATGGAACCACAGGACACCGCGTTGCGCTCACCCAATGTGCCATCGGCGTTAGCCGTGAACTTAGGCACGATGAACAGCGAAATACCTTTAGTTCCTGCCGGTGCATCCGGCAGGCGGGCCAGAACGATGTGGACGATGTTGTCGGCCATGTCGTGTTCACCGGCCGAGATGAAGATCTTGGTGCCGGAAATCTTGTACGAACCATCTGCCTGAGGTTCAGCCTTGGTGCGCAGCAGGCCCAAGTCGGTGCCGCAATGCGACTCGGTCAAGCACATGGTGCCCGTCCACTCGCCGGTCACCAGCTTGCTCAGGTAGGTGTTTTGTTGCTCAGGGGTGCCATGCTCGGAGATGGTGTTCATGGCGCCGTGCGACAGGCCGGGGTACATGCCCCACGACCAGTTGGCCGCACCGACCATTTCACTCACTGCCAGACCCAACGACTCAGGCAAGCCTTGGCCGCCGTGATCAACATCGTGAGCCAGGCTTGGCCAGCCACCTTCAACAAATTGTTTGTAGGCTTCTTTAAAGCCGGTCGGCGTTTTAACCCCGGATTCACTCCAGGTGCAGCCTTCGGTGTCACCCACACGGTTCAGCGGTGCCAGCACCTGCTCACAAAACTTGGCGCCTTCTTCAAGAATGGCGTTAACCATATCTGGGGTAGCGTCTTGGCAAGCCGGCAGGCTCTGATAGTGCGCTTCGTAACCGAGCAGTTCGTCACGTACGAAGCGAATATCACGCAAGGGGGCCTTGTAATCAGGCATAGCGATAAACCTCTGCTGATGAATCCGGGGATGAACAACCGCGTAGATTTGTTATTGCGGTCAAACAGGTGTTTGAAACATACGTTTACGCCCATTTGTTGTCAAGCAGCGAGAGGCCTCCGTTCGTCTTGGGACGAACGGATCACAGAGGGGGGATGTGTCATCGAATCCTGTAGGAACGAGCTTGCTTGCGATCTTTTGATCTTTTCTAAAAGACCGCGAAGCAAGCGCGCTCCTTCAGTTGGATGTTCAGTCCAGTAGGTCCAGTTGCAAGTGCTCAGCCACCGCTTGTGCCGTGGCCGATTTAAGTTTGGGCCCGCGGCCCCCACCCGGGGCCG
>NZ_LLWH01000227.1 GCF_001411475.1 Pseudomonas endophytica
GGCCGCTAGTCGAGTAACGACATTGTGGAGGAGCCGCAGGCTGCGATCTTTTGCTATTTAAGATCAAAAGATCGCGAGCACGCTCGCTCTTACGGGGTTGCAGGGGGTTGTAATGCCGCCAGGATGGCGTCCGGGTTGAAGTCCCTGAGGAGGGTGCCATTGACGTCTAAAATCGGAATCCCGCGCCCGCCCAGCGCCTCGTAGGCTTGGCGAGCGGTGGCATCTTTGTCGATATCAAACTCTTTGAACACAATGCCTTTCTGATCCAGAAAGCGCCGGGTGGCCTTGCAGTACCCGCACCACTCGGTCGAATACAGCACCACCCGGGCATTGGCGCGGGTCTGTTGCGGCACAACGCCCGAAGGGTTGAGTACGCGCTCGATTTTGCCCCAATTTTGGAAGACGACCACCACCACCAGTACAAACAGGACCTTCTTCAGAACGCCGTTCACCATTATTTATTACGCTTGAGCTGATCGAGCAGTTGAGTCGGCAGGCCCTTGATAACGAGTGTGCCGGCCTCTTCATCGAATTCGACCTTAGACCCCAACAGGTGAGCTTCAAAGCTGATGGACAAGCCCTCAGCACGCCCAGTGAAGCGACGGAACTGGTTCAAGGTGCGCTTATCTGCCGGGATTTCTGGCGACAGGCCGTAGTCCTTGTTGCGGATATGATCGTAAAACGCTTTCGGGCGTTCTTCGTCGATCAGCTCAGACAACTCCTCCAGGCCCATGGGTTCGCCGATTTTGGCTTGGCTGCTGGCGTAGTCGACCAAGGTCTTGGTTTTTTCGCGGGCAGACTCCTCGGGCAGGTCTTCGCTCTCAACAAAATCACTGAACGCCTTGAGTAACGTGCGCGTCTCGCCGGGGCCGTCGACGCCTTCTTGGCAGCCGATAAAGTCACGGAAGTACTCCGAAACTTTTTTACCGTTTTTACCTTTGATGAACGAAATGTACTGCTTGGATTGCTTGTTGTTCTGCCACTCGGAGAGATTGACCCGCGCGGCGAGGTGCAACTGACCCAAGTCCAAGTGCCGTGAGGGCATCACGTCGAGTTCTGAGTTCACGGCTACGCCGTCGCTGTGGTGCAACAGGGCGATAGCCAAATAGTCGGTCATGCCCTGCTGGTAATGGGCGAACAGCACGTGGCCGCCGACCGACAGGTTGGACTCTTCCATCAGTTTTTGCAGATGCTCGACGGCCACACGGCTAAATGCGGTGAAATCCTGCCCGCCCTCCATGTATTCCTTGAGCCAGCCGCTAAATGGGTGCGCGCCGGACTCGGGGTGGAAAAACCCCCAGGCTTTGCCTTGTTTAGCGTTATAGCTTTCGTTGAGGTCTGCGAGCATGTTCTCGATGGCCTGGGACTCGGCCAATTCGCGGTCGCGTGCGTGTAGAACAGCGGGCGTACCGTCGGGTTTTTTCTCAATTAAATGAACGATGCAATGACGGATCGGCATGGGCTTCTCGGCGAAAAATGAGCAGGGAGGGCGCGCGCCCGGAAAAGCCGCCAGTGTACCGCACCTGAGCCGCTGGGCAGCTTTCGCACCATGATTAGAGAGGGGATGGACGGGTTAGGGCGGTTTTTTACACTTATAAGGAGATAAAGCTGACCAAATGGTTAGGTAGAAGCGGATATTTAACCGTCTCTGTGCTAGTTTTGCCCGGTCTTGCGCTGGGTAACGGCGTGAAGCATGCATTCAGCCTGTGTCAGGTCGAACCAAACTCCGTTTTAGCACTCTACATCCGCGATTAGTCGCGAAAGCAAACGGGCGTGCCAGACCCTCGATTTCTGGCTCGATAGCTGACCTTGCACTTTGCAAACCAAATGAATTTGATAGGGAAGGAACATCTCAATGGCTATTACTAAAGACCAACTGATCGCTGATCTGGCTGAAGCTGTAGACGCACCGAAAACTACCGTACGTGCTCTGCTGGACCAACTGGGCCAAATCGTTGCTGATCAGCTGGAAAATGGCGGCGAAATCACTCTGCCAGGTATTGGCAAACTGAAAGTGACCGAGCGTCCTGCCCGTACTGGCCGTAACCCTTCGACTGGCGTTGCCATCGAAATCGCTGCTAAAAAAGTTATCAAGCTCGTTGTGGCTAAAGGCCTGACTGACGCTGTTAACAAGTAATCATCAAAAAAGCCGCGCCCGGACTTATCCGGGCGCGGCTTTTTTGTGGGTGAAAAACCCTAAATCCGTACCCGTGTACAGGTACGGCTTAGGCTTACTTCCAGTTTTTCTCACGCCACATTTGTTGCTGGTCTTTATCGTGGAAGGTCCAGGCTACGAAACGACTTTGTTTGTTGCCTTGGGACATTTCGACAACTTGGCTCTCCCGTGCACCGGCTTTTTTCAGGGCAGTTTGAACCGCTGGCAGGTTTGATGCCTTGGACACCAATACGCTGAACCACAACACTTGGCGACCTACGTGTACGCTTTCGCGGATCAGTTGGGTCACAAAGCGTTGCTCGCCACCTTCGCACCACAATTCGGCCGACTGGCCACCAAAATTCAGAACCGGCAGTTTGCGCTTGGGGTCTGCTTTGCCCAAGGCGCGCCATTTGCGTTCGCTGCCGCGTGTAGCCTCGTCCAGTGACGCGTGGAAGGGCGGATTGCACAGTGTCAGGTCGAAACGCTCACCGCTCTCTAGGATGTCTAGCAGGATCTTTTGCGGATCAGCTTGCAAGCGCAAGCTGATGTTTTTGCTCAGTCCGTTGGACTGCACAATCGCTTTGGCCGTTTTGACCGCTGTCGGGTCGACATCGGTGCCGAGGAACTGCCAGCGGTATTCGCTGTGGCCGATCAGCGGGTAGACGCAGTTGGCGCCGGTGCCGATATCCAGCACGTGTACATTGGCCCCACGCGGGATCTCGCCATCGTTCACGCTGGCCAGCAAGTCCGCCAAAAAATGTACGTAATCGGCGCGTCCAGGTACAGGAGGGCAGAGATAGTCAGGTGGAATGTCCCAATGTGCAATCCCATAGAACATCTTGAGCAGAGCGCGATTGAAGACGCGAACAGCGCTTGGGTTCGCGAAGTCGATGCTCTCTTTGCCATACGGATTGATGATCACAAATTCGCCCAGTTCAGGGCTGGTCTTGATCAGTTGCGGGAAGTCGTAGCGACCCTGATGGCGGTTACGCGGGTGCAAGCTGGCCTTTACGCGCGGTTCGGCCACTTTGCTCTCGGCGTTTGCCTTGGGCTTGTGGCGTGTAGCTTTGGAGGTGCGTGGGGTGGTCATGTTCAATGGGTTCCACAAAAGCAATCGCGGGCAAGGCCGCCCCGGCAGGGTTAAACCCTGCGGGAGCGTCCTTGCCCGCGATCAGGTGCGCAGCGTGTTTACAGGCTGGAAATCCGCGCGTGCTGGTCTGCCAATTTGCTCAAGGCTTGTTCGGCCTCGGCCAATTTGGCGCGTTCCTTGTCGATGACTTCGGCTGGGGCCTTGTCAACGAAAGCCGCGTTCGACAGTTTTCCGCCAACGCGAGCCACTTCGCCATGCAAGCGCTGGATTTCTTTGTCCAAACGCGCCAACTCTGCATCTTTGTCGATCAGGCCAGCCATAGGCACCAACACTTCCATCTCGCCGACTAGAGCGGTAGCGGACAGCGGAGCTTCGGCACCGTCTTGCAGCACGGTGATCGACTCGAGTTTAGCCAGCTTTTTGAGCAAGGCATCGTTCTCGGTCAAACGGCGCTGGTCTTCGCTGCTGACGTTCTTCAGGAACAGCTGCAGCGGTTTACCTGGGCCGATGTTCATTTCGCCACGGATATTACGCGTGCCCAGCATCAAGCCCTTGAGCCATTCGATGTCGTCTTCGGCGGCTTGGTCGATGCGTGCTTCGTTGGCCACCGGCCAAGGTTGCAGCATGATGGTCTTGCCCTCAGCGCCCGCCAGCGGCGCAATGCGCTGCCAGATTTCTTCGGTGATGAACGGCATGAAGGGGTGAGCGAGGCGCAAGGCCACTTCCAGAACGCGAACCAGCGTGCGACGCGTGCCGCGCTGACGCTCAACCGGGGCGTTTTCGTCCCACAGTACAGGCTTGGACAGCTCCAAGTACCAGTCGCAATACTGGTTCCAGATGAACTCGTACAAGGCTTGAGCGGCCAAGTCGAAGCGGAACTGGTCTAAGTGGCGGGTGACTTCGGCTTCGGTGCGCTGCAACTGCGAAATGATCCAGCGATCCGCCAGCGAGAGTTCGAAGGCTTCGCCGTTCTGGCCGCAGTCTTCGCCCTTGTCTAGCACGTAGCGTGCGGCGTTCCAGATCTTGTTGCAGAAGTTGCGATAGCCTTCAACGCGGCCCATGTCGAACTTGATGTCACGGCCGGTCGATGCCAGTGAGCAGAAGGTGAAGCGCAGGGCGTCGGTGCCGTAGCTGGCGATGCCGTCAGCGAATTCGTCACGGGTCTGTTTCTCGATCTTCTTCAGCAGTTTTGGCTGCATCAGACCGGTGGTGCGCTTGGCCACCAGGTCTTCAAGTTCGATACCGTCGATGATGTCCAGCGGGTCCAACACGTTGCCTTTGGACTTGGACATCTTCTGGCCCTGACCGTCTCGCACCAAGCCGTGTACATACACGGTTTTGAATGGGACTTGCGGCGTGCCGTCTTCGTTTTTCACCAAATGCATGGTGAGCATGATCATCCGGGCAACCCAGAAGAAAATGATGTCGAAACCGGTGACCAGCACATCGGTCGGGTGGAAGGTTTTCAGGCACTGGGTCTGCTCAGGCCAGCCGAGGGTCGAGAACGTCCATAGGCCAGAACTGAACCAAGTGTCGAGTACATCGTTGTCTTGTTGCAGCGCAACATCCTGGCCGAGGTTGTGCTTGGCACGCACTTCAGCTTCGTCGCGGCCGACATAGACTTTGCCCGACTCGTCGTACCAGGCCGGAATCCGGTGGCCCCACCACAGCTGACGGCTGATGCACCAGTCTTGGATGTCACGCATCCATGAGAAGTACATGTTTTCGTATTGCTTGGGTACGAACGCAATGCGCCCGTCTTCCACGGCGGCGATGGCCGATTCTGCTAACGGCTTGGTCGATACGTACCACTGGTCGGTCAGCCACGGCTCAATGACGGTGCCTGAACGATCGCCTTTCGGTACTTTCAGTGCGTGATCGTCGACGCTGACGAGCAAGCCAGCTTGGTCAAAATCAGCCACGATCTGTTTGCGTGCATCGAAACGATCCAGCCCAGCGTATTTAGCGGGCAGAGTGCCGTCGATGGCGTCATTCAGCGTACCGTCAAGGTTGAACACTTGAACCGCAGGCAGAACAGTTGCGTTCTTATCGAAGATGTTCAGCAGCGGCAAGTTGTGACGCTTGCCGACTTCATAGTCGTTGAAGTCGTGGGCCGGAGTGATTTTCACACAGCCGGTGCCGAATTCAGGGTCGCAGTAGTCGTCTGCAATGATCGGGATGCGGCGGCCAACCAGTGGCAGCTCAACAAATTTGCCGATCAGAGCTTTATAGCGTTCGTCTTCTGGGTTTACCGCAACCGCTGAGTCACCGAGCATGGTTTCTGGGCGGGTGGTTGCCACAACCAGGTAGTCCAGACCTTCAGCGGTCTTGGCGCCATCGGCCAGCGGGTAGCGCAGGTTCCACAAGAAGCCTTTCTCGTCGTGGTTTTCTACTTCGAGGTCGGAAATAGCGGTGTGCAGCTTGGTGTCCCAGTTAACCAGACGCTTGCCGCGGTAAATAAGACCGTCCTCGTGCAGGCGTACAAAGGCTTCTTTCACCGCTTGCGACAGGCCATCGTCCATGGTGAAACGCTCACGGCTCCAGTCTACGGACGAGCCAAGGCGGCGGATCTGACGGCTGATGTTGCCGCCGGATTGGTCTTTCCATTCCCAGATCTTCTCGAGGAACTTCTCGCGGCCTAAGTCGTGGCGGTTCAGACCTTGTGCTTCGATCTGACGCTCCACCAGCATTTGGGTGGCAATACCCGCATGGTCAGTACCCGGTTGCCATAGGGTATTACGACCCTGCATCCGGCGGAAACGGATCAAGGCGTCCATGATCGCGTTATTAAAACCGTGGCCCATGTGCAGGCTGCCGGTGACGTTCGGCGGCGGGATCATGATGGTGTACGAGTCGCCCGCGCCTTGCGGGGCAAAATAATTCTCTTCTTCCCAGGTTTTGTACCAGGAAGTTTCAATTGCGTGCGGCTGGTAGGTCTTATCCATGCGCGGCGGGACCCTTTAGGCATTAATTCAGGAAAGCCGGCAAGTATAGCGGGGCAGGACGCTGAGGGCGAGATCAAACCCCGTGGGGCGAGCTTGCCTCGCGATCTTTTAAGGCTCAGAAGATCGCGAGGTAAGCTCGCTCTTGCACAATGTCAGCTCTGATGTTGGTTGAGCAGGCGCTCCATGTGCGCATCCAAACGGCGTTTGATTTCGGTTTCGATGTGCGGGGCGAAGTCGTTAATCACCTCGTGCATGATGGCTTGCGCCGCCGTGCGCAGCTCTTTGTCCAAATGCACCAACAGCGCGTCCGGCGCTTTTTCGGTCTTGGCGGTTGCGGCGATGTCGGCGGGCGGTGCTTGCCCCGGTGTTGGATCGGGTTCGGGGGCGACGGTGTCGTCGATGACGTCAGACAGCAGTGGGATCTGCTCGCCACCGTGGCCGACCATTTCCGTCAACAATGGCGGTTGTAGGCCATCATCGCCAAGCAATTGGCGAATGGATTCGAGGTCGTCTAGCAGGTGTGCGGCTTTTTTCGGCGAATTAGAGGTATCCATCGTGTGCTCAAAGTCGTTGTAGCTTGTGGTCTTGCAGAGGATAGCCGTGTTCACGGTAGAAACGAAAACTCTCCCGTGCAGCCAGACGTACGACAGGGTCTTCGACCACGACCTCCGCCACGCGGGCGAAGCGTTTGAAAAATTCTGGGACTTTAAGGTCCAGGTTGATCAATAAATCTTGATGGTTGGCGGGAGCTTCAGCGAAGCCCATCAGCACCACGCCGTCGGGCTGGTCTTCAAGGTTGCTGTGTGGGACGAAGCTTTCGCCTTTGAAGCGCCATAGACGCTCGTCTAAGTCGTTGCGTTGCGTCTCGTCGCTGCAATGCAGGTAGACCTTATGGCCTAGGCGCCAAGCTTTTTCCGTGAGTTTGCACGCAAAATCCAACCGCGCGGAGGGTTCGGCGCTGGGCAGGATATAAAAGTCGACCTTGGTCAGCTCTGTGTCGGGTTCTGAGGTCATTACGGTTCCTGAATCGGGGTTGCGCCGCGATCAAACGGCGCAACCGTCGATTGTCAGCTTCAAGCGTTGGCGCGATCCAGCAGGTACTGAGTCAGCAAGGGCACAGGACGGCCACTGGCGCCCTTGTCTTTGCCGCCGCTGACCCATGCCGTGCCGGCGATGTCCAAGTGAGCCCAGTGGTAGGCTTTGGCAAAACGAGACAAGAAGCAGCCTGCGGTGATCGCACCGGCTTTAGGGCCGCCAATGTTGGCCATGTCGGCAAACGGGCTGTCCAATTGCTCTTGGTACTCGTCGAACAGCGGCAACTGCCAAGCGCGGTCGTCGGCTTGTTTACCAGCTTCTAGCAGTTGGTCGATCAATTCGTCGTTATTGCCCATCAGGCCTGAGGTGTGAGCGCCCAGTGCAACCATGCACGCGCCCGTCAGGGTCGCGATGTCAATGACCGCCTGCGGCTTGAAGCGTTCAGCGTAGGTCAGTGCGTCGCACAGTACCAAACGGCCTTCGGCGTCAGTGTTGAGGATTTCAACGGTTTGACCGCTCATGGTGGTCACAATGTCGCCCGGGCGCGCGGCGCCGCCGCTTGGCATGTTCTCGGCACAGGCCAAAATGCAGACCAGGTTAATCGGCAGCTTCAGCTCAAGCACGGCACGTAGGGTGCCGAACACGCTGGCAGCACCGCCCATGTCGTACTTCATTTCGTCCATCCCGGCGCCTGGCTTAAGGCTGATGCCGCCGGTGTCGAACGTGATGCCTTTGCCCACCAGCACAAACGGCTTCTCGGACTTCTTGCCACCTGCGTAGTTCATGACGATCAGGCGGGGCGGTTGGTCGCTGCCTTGGCCGACCGCGTAGAACGCGCCCATGCCCAGTTCTTTGATCTTTTTCTCGTCAAGAACCTCGACTTTCAACCCTTTGTATTCTTTGCCCAGATCCTTGGCTTGTTCGGCGAGGAAGGTTGGGTGGCAGATGTTAGGTGGCAAATTGCCCAGGTCGCGAGTGAACGACATGCCGGCCGCAATGGCGTGAGCGTGGGTCACCGCGCGCTGAATTTCAGCCTGAGCAGCCTTAATGGTCAGCAGGGTGATTTTTTTCAGGGCACGAGGTTCGGCTTTTTGACTTTTGAAGCGGTCGAAGGTGTATTCGCCATCAAGCAGGGTTTCAGCCAGCAGGCGGGTTTTGCTGTAACTGTCGCGGCCTTTGACAACCAGTTCGTCGAGCGCGAGTACCGCGTCGCTGCCACCCAAGCCTTTAAGCGTGTTCAGAGCGCCGCTGATGATTTTGCGCAATGGTCGGTCACCCAGTGCTTCGTCTTTGCCTGTACCTAGTAGCAGTACGCGCTCGGCTTTGATATTGGGCAGGCTATGAAGTAGCAGGCTTTGGCCGACTTTGCCAGCAATGTCGCCACGCTTGAGCACGGCGCTGATAGCGCCACTGGTGAGTTCGTCGATTACTTTAGCGGTAGGGCCGAGTGTGCGGCCTTCACTGATGGCGACCACGAGAGTGGCCGTTTTCAACGTTTCTGGGCTGACGCTTTTTACAACCAGTTCCATGTCCGGGTCCCTGAATCAAATGGTCAACGTGCGCACAAACGGTGCGGTGTGCTTGCTTAAAAGATGAGGCGCCGCACCTAAGTTCAAGTGAGCGTCAAGTCAGGCAGTTTGAACCTCGTCGGCCGGGCCTGACAACCCTGGAGTCTTTCAAAACAGCGCTTTAAAGCCTTGGCTGAGCTTGTGCAGTGACAGGCGCGGTCATTCACAGGATAATGCGCCATCTTTTTAAACGGCTAGGCTCATCTACATGAGCTAGTGTCGACTCGTTATGCCGCTTGTTTGGCCGCCTTAGCCTGACGACCCCTGGAGTGTCTGGTTTGATCGTCTTCCGTTATCTATCCCGCGAAGTCCTGCTTACGTTGAGCGCTGTCAGCGCTGTGCTGCTGGTCATCATCATGAGCGGTCGCTTCATTAAATACCTGGCTCAGGCTGCTGCTGGCGCTCTGGATCCCAGCTCATTGTTCATGATCATGGGCGTTCGCCTGCCAGGCTTCATGCAACTGATTCTGCCCTTAGGGCTGTTTCTGGGCATCCTGCTGGCTTACGGGCGTATGTATCTCGAAAGTGAGATGACGGTCTTGTCAGCAACGGGCATGAGCCAGCAGCGTTTGTTGGCTATCACTATGGTGCCGGCCACTATTGTGGCGCTGATCGTTGCGTGGTTGAGCCTGAGTCTTGCACCGCATGGGGCGAATCAGTTTCAGCTAATCCTGAACAAGCAAGATGCCCTGACCGAGTTCGATACCTTGGAGCCAGGCCGCTTTCAGACGCTAAACGACGGCTCTCGAGTGACCTACACCGAAGAGCTGACTGATGACCGCACTCGTCTAGGCGGGGTGTTTATCTCTCAGAAGAACCTCGGTCAGGATGCCAAGGATCGCAGCATTTCTATCTTGGTCGCGCAAAAGGGCCGCCAAGAAGTCCGCCCTGATGGTAGCCGCTGGTTGATTCTCGATGACGGCTACCGTTATGACGGCAATCCAGGTTTGGCGGACTATCGCGCGATCAAGTACGACACGTATGGCGTGCTGCTCCCCAAACCTGATGTTAGCGATGAAGTTACCGACCGTGATGCGATGCCAACCAGCAGCCTCTTTGGTAGCACTGACTTGAAGGCGATTGCTGAGTTGCAATGGCGTATTTCCATGCCGCTATTGGTCTTTGTCGTGACACTGATTGCTGTGCCGCTGTCGCGTGTTAACCCGCGTCAGGGGCGTTTCCTCAAGCTGTTGCCAGCCATTCTTCTTTATTTGGCTTACGTGACCGCCTTGATCCTGGTGAGGGGGGCGCTTGAGAAAGGCAGAATCTCCCCGATGCTGGGCTTGTGGTGGGTGCATGGTCTGTTCTTGATCATTGGTCTGCTGTTGTTTTACTGGGAGCCGTTGCGCTTGAAATTGGCGAGTCGCCGCAGCGTGAAGGAGTTGGCTCATGGTTAAGCTCGATCGCTACATTGGTAAAAGCGTATTGGTAGCGATCCTGGCCGTCTCGGGGATCATTTTGGGGCTGGCATCTTTGTTCGCCTTCATCGACGAGATGAAGAGCACGTCCAGCTCCTACACCATGTTGGATGTGTTGAGCTTTGTGCTGCTGACTGCGCCACGCCGCCTCTACGAGATGCTGCCGGTGGCTGCGCTGATCGGCTGCCTGATTGGCTTGGGCAGTTTGGCGAGCAATAGCGAGCTGACCATCATGCGGGCAGCGGGTGTTTCTACCCGTCGCATCGTTTGGGCGGTCATGAAGCCAATGCTGGTCTTGATGTTGGTGGGTATTTTGATTGGCGAGTATCTGGCCCCCGCGAGCGAGTCTGTTGCTCAGGCCAACCGTGCATTGGCGCAGGGCAGCGGTGATGCGCAAAGCTCCAAGCATGGTATGTGGCACCGTGAAGGGGATGAATACATCCATATCAACGCGGTTCAGCCAGATGGCATGCTGCTGGGTGTGACACGTTATCGTTTCGATAAAGAACGCCATCTGTTGTCTGCAAGTTTTGCCGTCAAAGCGAACTTCAATCAGGACTACTGGCTGTTGAGCGATGTCGCAACCACGGTGTTTCATGATCGCAGCACTGAGGTCATTAAAGCGCCTGAAGAGCGCTGGGACGTTTCGTTAAATCCGCAATTGCTTAACACCGTGGTCCTGGCCCCGGACGCGCTGTCGATCTCCGGTTTGTGGAGTTATATCCACTACTTGAAAGATCAAGGTCTGAGTAATGGTCGGTATTGGCTGGCATTTTGGGTCAAGGTGTTACAGCCCTTGGTGACAGCGGCGCTGGTCTTGATGGCGATATCTTTCATCTTCGGTCCTTTGCGCTCTGTGACGCTGGGGCAGCGCGTGTTCACGGGTGTGCTGGTGGGTTTTGCTTTCAAAATTGCGCAAGACTTACTGGGCCCAGCCAGTTTGGTGTTCGGCTTCTCGCCGCTGTTTGCGGTATTGCTGCCGGCAGGTATATGCGCGCTGGCGGGTTTCTGGCTGTTGCGTCGAGCGGGCTGATCCGCGGCCATTAAGCTGATCAAAAGCCTCTATCTTACGATAGGGGCTTTTTTGTAGGAGGCCATTGGCCTGTGAGCGTGACGCTTGGCGCAGGGATCAGGTACAATTCCCGGCTATTTTTCGGCGGGCAGTCTGCCTGCGACTTTTTTGAGTGTTGACCCGTGAGTGATTTGAGTCATATCCGCAATTTCTCCATCATCGCCCACATTGACCATGGCAAGTCGACGCTGGCCGATCGTTTCATTCAGATGTGCGGTGGTCTGACTGCCCGCGAAATGGAAGCCCAAGTACTGGACTCCATGGACCTGGAGCGTGAGCGTGGGATTACCATCAAGGCCCACAGCGTTACCTTGTACTACACGGCCAAAGACGGCAAAACCTACCAATTGAACTTCATTGACACCCCGGGTCACGTTGACTTCACCTATGAAGTCAGCCGCTCTTTGGCGGCCTGTGAAGGTGCGTTGCTGGTTGTTGACGCTGGCCAAGGCGTTGAAGCCCAGTCCGTTGCCAACTGCTACACCGCAATTGAGCAGGGTCTTGAGGTGATGCCGGTCTTGAACAAGATCGACCTGCCACAGGCTGATCCTGACCGTGTAAAAGAAGAAATCGAAAAAATTATCGGCATCGACGCCACGGATGCCGTGACGTGCAGCGCCAAAACCGGTCTGGGCGTCGACGAAGTGCTTGAGCGTCTGGTACACACCATTCCTGCGCCGACCGGCAATATCGAAGATCCGCTGCAAGCGTTGATCATCGACTCTTGGTTCGATAACTACTTGGGCGTTGTGTCCTTGGTGCGCGTGCGTCATGGCCGCGTGAAAAAGGGTGACAAGATCCTGGTTAAATCCACTGGCAAGGTCCACCTGGTGGACAGCGTCGGTGTGTTCAACCCTAAACACAGCGCGACGACTGACCTCAAGGCCGGTGAAGTAGGCTTCATCATCGCGGGCATCAAGGATATTCACGGCGCACCGGTAGGTGACACCCTGACCCTGAATTCGACCCCTGACGTTGAAGTCCTGCCGGGTTTTAAACGCATTCAGCCGCAGGTATATGCCGGTCTGTTCCCGGTCAGCTCCGATGACTTCGAAGACTTCCGCGACGCGCTGCAAAAGCTGACGCTTAACGACTCGTCGCTGCAATACACCCCAGAAAGCTCTGATGCTTTGGGCTTCGGTTTCCGTTGCGGCTTCTTGGGCATGCTGCACATGGAAATCATCCAGGAGCGCTTGGAGCGCGAGTACGACCTGGACCTGATTACCACCGCGCCAACCGTGATTTTTGAGCTGTTGCTCAAAAACGGTGAAACGATTTACGTCGACAACCCGTCCAAGCTCCCAGACCTGTCTGCGATCGAGGACATGCGCGAGCCGATCGTGCGGGCCAACATTCTTGTGCCTCAAGAGCACTTGGGCAACGTCATAACCCTGTGTATCGAAAAGCGTGGCGTTCAACACGACATGTTGTTCTTGGGTACTCAGGTACAAGTGACCTACGATTTGCCGATGAACGAAGTGGTTCTGGACTTCTTTGATCGTCTCAAATCCACCAGTCGCGGCTATGCTTCGCTCGATTACCATTTTGACCGTTATCAGTCGGCCAACCTGGTGAAGCTTGATGTGTTGATCAACGGTGAAAAGGTAGACGCGTTGGCCCTGATCGTGCACAAGGAAAACGCGCATTACAAAGGTCGGCAGTTGACCGAGAAGATGAAAGAACTGATTCCGCGCCAGATGTTCGACGTCGCGATCCAGGCCGCCATTGGTGGGCAGATCATTGCGCGGACCTCTGTCAAGGCACTCAGAAAGAACGTACTGGCCAAATGCTACGGTGGTGACGTTAGCCGTAAGCGCAAGCTGTTAGAAAAGCAAAAGGCCGGTAAAAAACGCATGAAGCAAGTGGGTAACGTGGAAATTCCACAAGAAGCCTTCCTTGCGGTGCTCAGGTTGGATAGCTAGGTCCTATGTCACTAAATTTCCCGCTGTTGCTGGTTATTGCTGTTGCCGTCTGCGGTTTGCTGGCGCTGCTCGATTTGGTCTTCCTGGCACCTCGCCGGCGTAAGGCTGTTGCTAACTATCAAGCCACTGTTCAGTCGGCTGATATGCAGGTCATCGAAAAGCTCAATAAAGAACCGCTACTGGTTGAATATGGCAAGTCGTTCTTCCCGGTGTTGTTCATCGTGCTGGTGCTGCGTTCGTTTCTGGTTGAGCCGTTCCAGATTCCGTCCGGCTCCATGAAACCGACGCTGGATGTGGGCGACTTCATTTTGGTGAACAAGTTTTCTTACGGGATCCGCCTGCCGGTGATCGACAAGAAAATCATCGAAGTGGGTGATCCGCAGCGCGGGGATGTGATGGTGTTTCGCTACCCAAGCGATCCGTCAGTCAACTACATCAAGCGTGTAGTGGGGCTGCCGGGTGACAAAATTCGCTACACCAGCGATAAGCATTTGTACGTCAACGGTCAACCGGTTGCCGAGCAAATGGTCGGTACCGAGCCTGGCACGTTGGGCAGCGCTGAGTTGTACAAAGAGAAACTGGGCGAAGCCGAGCACATGATTCGCAAAGAAATGAACCGTTATCAAGCGCCGCCTGATAACGAGTGGACAGTTCCGGCTGGCCACTACTTCATGATGGGCGACAACCGCGACAATTCGAACGACAGCCGTTACTGGGATGATCCGAACATTCCCAAAAATGAGCTGGGCATGGTTCCCGACCAGAACATTGTCGGTAAAGCCTTCGCTGTTTGGATGAGTTGGCCGGAACCCAAAATGAGCCATCTGCCGAACTTCTCGCGGGTGGGGCTGATCAAGTAGCCAAGACGGCGCTGTTAATAACAGCGCCGAATGCTTTTCAGGCGTCCGAATAAATCGGTTGCCTGAGGGTTCTTAAGACCGTCTGCCGTCTCGGGCAGGGCGGTCAACAGTATTCAGGATGTGGATTTGAACAAAGCGTTAAGTGTGACGGCGGCGAACAGCCTGTTCCCAGTCCATTTGCTATGCGATCAACGAACATCACTGATCCCTAATATCGGTCCGGTGGTGACATTCGGCCACGAACTCAACGTGGGTAAATCGTGAGTTTTTCTTTAAGTCGTTTAGAGCGTCAGCTCGGCTACACCTTCAAAGATCAGGAGTTGATGGTTCTGGCCCTGACACACCGCAGTTTCGCAGGGCGCAATAACGAGCGTCTTGAGTTCCTTGGGGACGCAATTCTCAACTTTGTTGCCGGTGAAGCGTTGTTTGATCGCTTCCCGTTGGCCCGTGAAGGGCAGTTGTCGCGCTTGCGTGCGCGCTTGGTAAAAGGCGAAACCCTAGCCGTGTTGGCTCGCGGTTTTGAGCTGGGCGAGTATTTGCGTCTGGGGTCGGGAGAATTAAAAAGCGGCGGCTTCCGTCGCGAGTCGATCCTTGCTGATGCCCTAGAAGCGTTGATTGGCGCTATCTATCTGGACGCGGGTATGGACACCGCTCGTGATCGCGTTCTGGCTTGGCTGGCTGGCGAGTTCGAAACGCTGACGCTGGTCGACACCAATAAAGATCCAAAGACTAGACTGCAAGAGTACTTGCAGTCGCGCGCCTGTGAACTGCCGCGTTATGAAGTGGTAGATATCCAAGGCGAACCGCATTGCCGCACGTTCTTCGTTGAGTGCGAGATCGTCCTATTGAATGAAAAAAGCCGAGGTCAGGGTGTGAGCCGTCGTATTGCCGAACAGGTCGCGGCCGCAGCAGCCCTTATTGCCCTTGGCGTGGAGAATGGCCATGACTGATTCAACTGAAACTCGCTGTGGCTATGTCGCCATTGTTGGTCGACCAAACGTGGGTAAATCCACACTGCTGAACCATATTTTGGGTCAAAAGCTGGCGATCACTTCGCGCAAGCCGCAGACCACCCGCCACAACATGCTGGGCATCAAGACCGAAGGCGCTATTCAAGCGATCTACGTGGATACGCCAGGCATGCACAAAGGCGGCGAAAAGGCCCTGAATCGGTACATGAACAAAACGGCCTCGGCGGCGCTGAAAGACGTCGATGTGGTGATTTTCGTGGTGGATCGCACCAAGTGGACCGAAGAAGACCAAATGGTGTTGGAGCGCGTCCAATACGTGACCGGGCCTGTGATCGTGGTGTTGAACAAAACCGACCGTATCGAAGACAAGACTGAGCTGATGCCGCACCTGACGTGGCTTCAGGAGCAACTGCCTAATGCCCAGATCGTTCCGATCTCGGCTCAGAATGGTCACAACCTCGATACCCTTGAGCGTGTGATTGCAGAGCATTTGCCAGAAAACGACCACTTTTTCCCAGAAGATCAGATCACCGACCGCAGCAGCCGCTTCTTGGCCGCAGAGCTGGTACGTGAAAAAATCATGCGCCAACTGGGTGCAGAGCTGCCGTACCAGATCACCGTTGAGATCGAAGAATTCAAACAGCAGGGTAAGACCTTGCATATTCATGCGTTGATTCTGGTTGAGCGCGACGGTCAGAAAAAAATCATCATTGGCGACAAGGGCGAGCGCATCAAGCGTATCGGTACTGAAGCGCGCAAAGATATGGAGCTGCTGTTCGACGCTAAAATCATGCTTAACCTGTGGGTTAAGGTTAAAGGCGGCTGGTCCGACGACGAGCGCGCACTGCGTTCGCTGGGCTATGGCGACCAATAAGATTTCATCTCTGTAACGGGTGAATAAACCTGTAGGCGCTGGCGCAGCGCCTACAGGGATCGCGTTTTGGCCTCAGAGATTCCCGCAGGCATGTCCAACAAAACCATTGTTCCCCAACTCGCTTATGTCCTGCACAGTCGCCCTTATCGTGAAACCAGCGCGCTGGTAGATTTCATCACGCCTCAAGGACGCCTGCGTGCGGTGTTGCGCAGTGCGCGAGGCAAGGCGGGCACGCTGGCACGGCCATTTGTGCCGCTGGAAATCGAGTTCCACGGTCGCGGCGAGCTGAAAAATGTGGGTCGCATGGAAAGTGCAGGTCTTTCCACCTGGCTGGTGGGTGAAGCCCTGTTTAGCGGTTTGTACCTCAATGAGCTGTTGATACGCTTACTGCCCGCCGAAGACCCGCACCCCTCGGTATTCGATCACTACGCTGCAACCTTGCTGGCACTGGCTGAGGGGCGACCGCTTGAGCCTTTATTGCGGGCGTTCGAATGGCGATTGCTCGACGATTTGGGCTACAGCTTTTCGCTCACCGAGGACATTCACGGCGAGCCGGTCGCGGCTGATGGCATGTATCGCTTGCAAGTAGACGCAGGGCTGGAGCGTGTTTGGTTGTTGCAGCCGGGATTGTTTCAGGGAGTCGAGTTACACGCCATGGCGCACGCCGATTGGACGACCGCGGGCGCCCTGTCAGCGGCCAAGCGCTTAATGCGCCAAGCATTGGCTGTTCATTTGGCCGGCAAGCCTTTGGCCAGTCGTGAGTTGTTTCGCAAGCCCTGAATAGATCGGTATGCTGTGCGCCGAATCTTCAACTCTTCAGGAGAGCCCACGTGACCACAAGCAACCGCATTCTTCTTGGCGTGAATATCGACCACGTAGCCACGCTGCGTCAGGCGCGAGGTACGCGTTACCCAGACCCAGTCAAGGCGGCTCTGGACGCAGAAGAGGCGGGCGCCGATGGCATTACCGTGCATCTGCGTGAAGATCGTCGGCACATTCAAGAGCGCGATGTATTGCTGCTCAACGATGTGCTGCAAACGCGCATGAACTTCGAAATGGGTGTGACCGAAGAGATGATGGCCTTTGCCGAGCGCATTCGCCCGGCGCATATCTGTTTGGTGCCCGAAACCCGACAAGAACTGACCACTGAAGGCGGTTTGGATGTGGCGGGGCAAGAGGCGCGGATCAAGGCGGCGGTTGAGCGGTTGAGCAAAATTGGCAGTGAAGTCTCGCTGTTTATCGACGCCGACGAGCGTCAGATTGAAGCGTCTCGCCGTGTGGGGGCGCCCGCCATCGAACTGCACACCGGTCGTTACGCTGACGCCCAAACACCCACGGACATCGCTGAAGAGCTGCAACGGGTGGCCGATGGCGTTGCATTTGGCTTGGGTCAGGGGTTAATCGTTAACGCGGGTCACGGTTTGCACTACCACAACGTAGAAGCAGTGGCGGCGATCAAAGGAATCAACGAACTGAACATTGGTCATGCATTGGTTGCGCATGCACTATTCGTCGGCTTCAAGTCGGCAGTGGCCGAAATGAAAGTCCTGATTCTGGCGGCATCCAAGGCTTAATTATTACTCTGTATCTATACCTGTAGGAGATTCCCTGTCATCCATGCGCCGCACTGTCTCGCAGCAAACGGGCTAAGTCTGCAGTTGCTGACGAGGCACAAAGGCTGCGATCAACGGTTGGCAGCCGTAACACCATCGCGCACGGTGTTTGGGTGCATCTCTATTTTTGTAGGAGCTGGCGCAGCCTGCGATCTTTTGATCTTCTACCGCAATATCAAAAGATCGCAGGCTGCGGCAGCTCCTACAACAGATAGATTACAGTTGCGGCTCTTCTTTAGGCTTAGTCTTGTCGATGCCGGGG
>NZ_LLWH01000228.1 GCF_001411475.1 Pseudomonas endophytica
GTGTATGAACCCCCAAAAGGTCAGCACAGGTTTGCCGTTAACCAAGTAAACAAAGCTTTCATCAGGGAAAGCGATGACACGGCTGAGCAACTTGGCGAATACCGTTTTGTCACTGAGCGGGGATTGAGTGCCATCATTGAGCAGCGTACTGCTCTGCTCGGCCAAAAAGGTTTTGAAGGTTTCTAACTCGGCACGTGCAGGCGAGCGCTCTTGTTCGGTGGCACTGCCCCACGGCACCACATCGCCCTGGATATCGCTGTACCAGTCAATGTTGTCGCCTAGTTCATCACTTTGCGGGACGGCCAAGTGCTTGGCCATGTCAGGATTTTTACGGCGGATGGCTTCGCGCAGTTGAAGTGCAGCCCGATAAACCGGTTGTCCAGTCTCACCTAGGGCGGTAAAAGCCCCACTTTTGCCACTGCGTAGAAGTGCGCCGCGCATCCTTGCTCCATCAATTAATTCGCGCGGCAAATTGCGGACTAATGCCGCACCGCTTCCCTGAAAGGTGTGGACATTAATGTCAAAGTAAGAGTGACGTCAAATCGCCATTACTGATAGATGTCTTTTTTGGGGCATGAATGGTGAATCATGCAGGCTTTTCCAATCTCAATTTTGCCTTCAGCCCTTCAACAAGACGCACCGCATCTGGGCATTACTCACTAGGCGGTAACAGCTTGGCTTCGAGCTCAGCCACTTTGGCTTCAAGGCTCTCAAGGCGCGCACGCGTACGGGCCAATACCACCATCTGACTGTCGAATTCTTCGCGGCTGACCAAGTCCAGCTTGCTGAAACCACTTTGCAGCAAGGCTTTGAACTGGCTTTCGATTTCGTTGCGCGGCAGGGCGGTGTCGCCACTGAATAGACGGGAGGCTTGGCCACTCAGGGCATCAAGAAAATCTTTGGGCGCGAGCATGGGTAAGTTCCTTAAATCGAATGCCGGCGAGTGTATCACGCAGTGTCCAAACCCATTCTTAACCCGTCCACGCACATTTATTGGGCGTCCTACCTACCGCCTTCGCACCGTTTGCGTGCACAAACGCTTTGCCATTTCGGGCAAAACGCCATTACCTAACGATAACTAACTGTAATTAATGGGTTTTCCAGACATGGCAAGGTTTCTGCTTAGGAGGTCATGACGATGTACTGATGCAGTTGCTGTGACGATGGTAGTGCGGCAGGTGGTTCAGGGAGTGGGTCCGTCACCAGCGATTGATACACGTTGCGTTGACTGAAGAAGGCCAACGAAGCGTTACAAAGCCAGACACTGCGCTTAGACTTGAGCCGGGTTTGTTTTCCTGGGGCAAGTCCACCAATTCGGGAGAAGTTTCATGAAGCTAGTCACCGCCATTATCAAGCCGTTCAAATTAGACGACGTACGCGAGTCGCTGTCTGAAATCGGTGTGCAGGGCATTACCGTTACTGAGGTTAAAGGCTTCGGCCGGCAGAAAGGCCACACCGAGCTGTATCGCGGTGCGGAATACGTGGTCGACTTTCTGCCAAAGGTGAAGATTGATGTCGCTATTGACGACAAAGATCTTGACCGGGTTATCGAAGCGATAACCAAGGCTGCCAACACCGGAAAAATCGGTGATGGCAAGATTTTTGTAGTCAATCTGGAACAGGCTATTCGCATCCGTACCGGCGAAACCGATACCGACGCAATCTAAGCCGCCAAACCCCAACGCCCCAGGAGAAAACACTATGACTCTGCGTAAAATCGCAGGGCTCGGAGCCCTGCTGTCCGCTGTATTGCCTGGCCTGGCCATGGCGGCAGACGAAGTGGCTGCTCCAGTCCTCAACTCCGGCGACACCGCCTGGATGCTGACCGCAACGGCTTTGGTACTGTTTATGACCATTCCCGGCCTGGCGCTGTTTTATGGCGGCATGGTGCGCTCCAAAAACCTTCTTTCTGTGTTGATGCAGTGTTTCGCCATTACCGGTCTGATCAGCATTCTGTGGGTCATTTATGGCTACAGCATCACCTTTGACAGCGCGGGGATGGAGGAGGGCGTCACCAACTTCAATTCGTTCATTGGCGGCTTCGGCAAAGTGTTCTTGGCGGGCATCACACCTGACAGCCTTACCGGCCCTTCGGCGTTGTTCCCTGAGGCCATATTTGTCACCTTCCAGATGACATTCGCCATCATCACCCCGGCCTTGATCGTGGGTGCATTCGCAGAGCGCATGAAGTTCTCCGCCATGCTGATCTTTATGGGCGTGTGGTTCACCTTAGTCTATGCGCCAATCGCACACATGGTGTGGGGCGGCCCAGGCAGCTTGATGGGTGACTGGGGCGTGCTGGATTTCGCAGGCGGCACCGTGGTGCATATCAACGCCGGTATTGCGGGCTTAGTGGCGTGCATCGTACTCGGCAAGCGTAAAGGCTACCCAACCACTCCAATGGCACCGCACAACTTGGGTTACACCTTGGTTGGTGCTGCCATGCTGTGGATCGGCTGGTTCGGCTTCAACGCAGGTTCAGCCGCTGCCGCTAACGGCACCGCCGGCATGGCGATGCTAGTGACGCAAATCGCAACTGCTACCGCGGCACTGGGCTGGATGTTTGCCGAGTGGATCACTCACGGTAAGCCAAGCGCACTGGGCATCGCCTCGGGCGTGGTTGCCGGTCTGGTGGCAATCACCCCGGCTGCTGGCACCGTTGGCCCAATGGGTTCGATCGTCATCGGCTTGGCCGCAGGCGTGATCTGCTTCTTTTGCGCCACCAGCCTCAAGCGTAAGCTGGGCTATGACGACTCGCTGGATGCCTTTGGCGTACACGGTATCGGCGGTATCGTTGGCGCCATCCTCACCGGCGTGTTTGCAGCGCCAGCGCTGGGTGGGTTCGGCAGCGTGACTGACATCGGCACCCAAGTCTGGATCCAGTTCAAAGGCGTCGCGTTCACCGTTGTTTACACCGCGATTGTGACCTACGTCATTCTCAAAGTGCTGGATGCCGTGATGGGCCTGCGTGTTAACGAAGAGGAAGAGTCTGTTGGCCTCGACCTCGCGCAGCACAACGAGCGTGGTTACAACTTGTAAGCTACCTTGCAAAAAAATACCCGGCTTGCCGGGTATTTTTTTACCTGAAATGTGGCGCGATTCGCTGCGAAGAAATGATTTTTCTGACCACTTTAGGCGTAGATCAGTTCTACGCTTGATTGTAGGAACAAGGCTTACGCGATAACTCGACTATTAGCCGCTTTGCTTTTTTATTCAGCGCGCTAGAATGCGCGCCAAGGGGCAAAAAACAGCACCTTGGCAGGACGAAGGCGAGGACCAATAGCCGACGCTTTCAAGGTCCGCAGCTAGGGCTGCTGGCAACGTCTTTACCTAAGCGGGCAGCGTGATATTGCGCTGTTTAATAAGCGCTCGTCACCTTTATGGATGAAGAGACTTGAGCCTCGGTTTGCCCAAGGCTATTTTTTCACCAGCGGCGGTCCACTCTGGATGCAACTGGTCTATAACTAATCTGCTTTACGCAAGTCATGGGGTAGAACATGAGCGACGATGATCTGGAAAATGATGACCTCGAAGTAGGTGACGACGACGAAACCGAGGAAGGCTTGGAAGCAGCAGCCGAGGACGTTGCAGACGACGACTCTGGCGAAGATGCCCCGGCCCCAGCTGCCAAAGGCAAATCCAAGGCAGCGGTGTCGGTTGATGACCTGCCAAGCATTGAAGTTAAAAACAAAGAGCGTGATGCTCTAGCGCGTGCCATGGAAGAGTTTCTTTCGCGGGGCGGCAAAGTGCAGGAAGTCGAGGCGAACGTGGTGGCAGACCCACCCAAAAAGCCTGACAACAAGTACGGCAGCCGTCCTATCTAAGGGCTGCTCCATTCTTGAAAAAAACCCGCCGTCGCTGCGGGTTTTTTTGTGGCTCAAACCCACTGACCCCAAGGAGCTGCCGCAGGCTGCGATCTTTAAAAGGTCAAAAGATCGCAGCCTGCGCCAGCTCCTACAGGGGTTGGCTGTACAGCCCGTGGGGTATCAGCGCAGGCGCAACAGCACCGCTGGCAGCTCACTCAAACAGCCGACTTCAGCATCCGGAGCTTTTTCGCCCTCCCAGCGCTTGCCACCAGGGTTAAACCAGATCGCGCGCAAGCCCGCCTGCTGGGCACCGGCAATGTCATCACCGGGGTGATCGCCCACGTGTACGGCGGCTGCGGCCGAGAGATTGCCGCCGCGTTTCAGCGCTTCGTGAAATAACCGCGCATCCGGCTTGGCAATACCGATGTCTTCAGCACACAACACAAACGCGAAGTGATGCCCCAGCCCGATACGCCGTACGTCGGCGTTGCCATTGGTCACAACACCCAAAGCATAGTCACGGCCCAATGTCACCAACGTGGGTTCGGCCTGTGGAAACACGTCCAATGCATGACGCGCCTCAATAAATACCTCAAACGCCTGATCGGCCATCACGGATGGGTTCGTGTAACCCGCATCATTTAAGGCATGAAACAACACCCGTCGACGTAACGCGCTGATCCGGTGTTTGAGACCCGGTTCAGCGGCCAATACGCGCTGACGCAGTGCCTGATAACTCGCAGGGCCTAATGCGCCCAAATGGGGTGCGTTCGTCGCCAGCCATTGATGCAAGACCTTTTCGGCACTGGCAATGACTGGCGCGGTGTCCCATAGGGTGTCGTCGAGGTCGAAGGTAATCAGCTTAATGGTCATTCACTGCCCTTACTGCGTTTGGCCCGTGGATGGGCGCTGTCGTAAACCGATGCCAAATGCTGGAAATCCAGATGGGTATAGATTTGCGTGGTTTTAATGTCCGCATGCCCCAGCAGTTCTTGCACCGCACGTAAATCCTGAGACGACTCCAGTAAGTGGCTAGCAAATGAATGGCGCAGCATATGCGGGTGCAGGTTCTGCCCCAGCTCACGCTCGCCCGCCGCTTTAACGCGCAACTGGATCGCCCGCGGGCCAAGGCGAGCACCGCGCTGGCTGACGAACACTGCGTCGTCTGGCGGATTAGCCAACCCGCGCAACGGGAGCCACGCCAGCAAGGCTTCGCGGGCCTTTCTGCCAACCGGTAGGACGCGGGTCTTACTGCCTTTACCCAGCACTTCAACCAACCCGTCAGCCAAGTCGAGCTGATCCAGATTGAGCCCCGTCAATTCCGACAAGCGCAGCCCAGACGAATAGAACAGCTCCAAAATCGCCTGATCGCGCAGGGCTAAAAAATCGTCTTCAACCGCGCCTTCTAGCAGTTGCAGCGTTCGGTCAGTATCCAACGTTTTGGGTAGCCGACGCTCGCCCTTGGGGGGCGACAAACCGTTTGCTGGGTCGTGGTCGCACAAGCCCTCACGATTGAGGTACTGATAAAGACCGCGAACAGCCGACAGCAGTCGCGAGATACTGCGTGAAGACTGGCCTTGTTGATGCAAACGCGACACCAGTTGGCGCAGCCGCTGAATATCCAGCGCGGACCACGTAGCGATGGATTCTTTAACGCAGAACGCCAGCACCTTGTTCAGGTCGCGGCGATAGGCTTGTAACGTGTGGTCAGACACTTGGCGCTCACTGCGCAAGTGAGTGCAGTAAGCGTCCAGTTGTCGTTCCACAGCTAGCGCACCGAGCGCAGAGCGCTGGTGAAGCGCGGCAAGACCCGGCCTAACACTTCGGCGATATGCCCAAGAAACAGCATCCCCACCGTGCTTTTATAGTGCTGCGGATCGCGGCTGGCCACCGCCAGTACGCCGTGCAAGCCGAGGTGGTTAAGCGCAACTACAGCCGTTGAGCCGATTTGCTTACGCTGTTCTTCGCCGAACAAAAAGTCCAGCTCATGCTCTCGCAGGCTGCCGCTGACCGCTTTACCCTCGGCCAACAGCCCGCCTAAAGCGCGCTGAGCATCGGCGCCATTGACCCAACGTCCGACCGGCATGGGGTTGTCGCCAAACAGTACCAAGCTGACAAAAGGCACCTGGAAATCCTGGCGCAAGCTGTCTTCAACAGCAATCACCAACTCTTCAAGGCTGGTGGCGTCCATCAGGGCAAGGTTGAGGCGACGGGTTTTTTCGAATAACCGGTCGTTGTCACGCGCCACGTCCATCAGTTGCGATAACCGATGGCGCATTTCGATGTTACGACCGCGCAACAGCTCTAATTGGCGCTCAACCAGCGAAACGGTATCGCCACGCTGATGCGGGATACGTAACGCCAACAGCAATTCATCGCGTTGACTGAAGAAATCTGGATGCGCCTCTAGGTACGCCGCAACCGTCGCGGCGTCTAGAGCGTCAGCAGGCAGTTCAAGGTCGCAAGGCTGTTGCTGGTCGGTCATCAGGTACGCTCGCTCATAAACGGACTTGTCCTTCGTAAACCCGCATCGCCGGGCCGGTCATGATCACGGAGTGGCCTGGGCCGTCCCATTCGATGGACAAACGGCCGCCGGGCAAATCAAGGGTCACGGGGGAGTCCATCCAGCCACGGCTGATCGCAGCCACGGCCGCAGCGCAGGCACCAGTGCCGCAGGCTTGGGTTTCACCGGCGCCACGTTCCCACACCCGCAGTTGCCCGCGATGACGGTCAACTACATGCAAAAAGCCCACATTGACCCGCGCAGGAAAACGCGGGTGATGCTCAATTTTTGGCCCTAACTCATGCACGGGCGCGGCATTGATGTCGTCCACGCGCAACACCGCGTGCGGATTACCCATCGAAACAGCCGCCAACTCAACTGGCTGCCCATCGACATCGACCTCGTAGCTCAACGCCTGTGCGTCGGCCACAAACGGGATATCTTGCGGCACTAGGCGCGGCGGGCCCATATCGACGCTTATTTGCCCATCACTGCGCACGTTAAGTTCGATGATGCCGCTTTTGGTTTCGACTTTGATCTGACGCTTCGTGGTCAAACGCTTGTCGAGCACAAAGCGGGCAAAACAGCGCGCACCGTTGCCGCACTGTTCGACTTCGGAACCGTCAGAGTTGAAGATCCGGTAACGGAAATCCACTTCCGGGTTGCTGGGTGCTTCAACGATCAATAATTGATCAAAGCCGACACCGGTATTCCGATCACCCCATTGTTTAGCGTGCTTGGGCAAAATATGCGCGTGCTGGCTGACCAGGTCGAGAACCATGAAGTCATTGCCCAGGCCGTGCATTTTAGTGAAACGCAGCAACATGGGCTCACTCCGGCAGTAGGCTTTCGCCGGCATACAACTGCTCAACGGTTTCGCGGCGGCGGACTTCAAACGCTTGATCGCCATCCACTAACACTTCGGCAGCACGGCCACGGGTGTTGTAGTTCGAGCTCATGACAAAACCGTAAGCGCCTGCCGAATGCACGGCCAGCAGATCACCTTCGGCCAAGGCCAACTGGCGGTCTTTGGCCAAGAAGTCACCGGTTTCGCAGATGGGGCCTACGATGTCGTAGGCGCGAGCCTCAGCGTCACGCGGGCGAACCGCAGTCACGTCCATCCAAGCTTGATACAGCGCCGGACGAATCAAGTCGTTCATGGCCGCATCAACAATGGCGAAGTCTTTGTGCTCGGTGTGCTTGAGGTACTCAACTTGGGTCAGCAGCACGCCCGCATTGGCCACTATGAAGCGGCCCGGCTCAAACACCAGCGCCAAATCACGACCTTCGATACGCGAACGCACCGCCTTGATGTAATCAGCAGCCAATGGCGGCTCTTCATCGCGATAACGCACGCCCAAACCACCACCGAGGTCGATGTGGCGTAGGTAAATGCCACAGTCGCTCAGACGGTCGACCAGCCCCAACAGGCGATCAAGTGCGTCGATAAAAGGTTCGAGAGTGGTCAGTTGCGAGCCGATATGGCAATCGACACCGACCACTTCAAGATTTGGCAGCTGCGCGGCGCGGATATACACATCCTCAGCGTCAGCGATGGCAATGCCAAACTTGTTTTCTTTAAGGCCGGTTGAAATGTAGGGATGCGTGCCCGCGTCTACGTCCGGGTTGACGCGCAGCGAGATCGGCGCACGAACGCCCAGCTCGGCGGCCACCACTTGCAGGCGCTCAAGCTCCTCAGTGGACTCGACGTTAAAGCAGTGAACGCCGACTTCCAACGCGCGACGCATATCGTCGCGGGTTTTGCCAACCCCTGAAAAAACGATTTTGTCTGCCGAGCCGCCAGCGGCCAGTACACGCTCCAGCTCACCGCGCGAAACAATGTCAAAACCAGCGCCCAAACGCGCCAGGACATTGAGTACACCTAAGTTGGAGTTAGCTTTGACCGCAAAGCACACTAAGTGCGGCATGCCGTTCAGTGCATGGGCATAAGCGTTGTATTGCGCCTCGATGTGCGCCCGGGAATACACGTACGTTGGCGTGCCGAAGCGCTCGGCGATTGCCGTCAGCGCAACACCTTCGGCGAATAGCTCGCCGTCCCGGTAAGTAAAAGCGTCCATGGTGTTCCCTTATTCGTGCTTGTGCGCTTGAGATTGCGACGATTGGGCTTGTTCATCCGGGTTTTTGCTGTCATCGGGCAGATACAGCGGGCCTTTTTGACCACAGGCAGAAACAAGGCAAGCAACCGCGACAAGCGCAGCTAAAGAAGAGATCAGGCGCTTCATGGCGAAATCCTTTGAAAAGCATTAATTGCGACCGAGTATACCGACCACCCACCAGCTTGCCTATGCAGCAGACAGCTCGCACGGGGGGCACCTGTCTGGATAATCAGGCGTCGCGTACGGGCGGGTTGTCTTAGGGTTTGCAATCGGCCTAGAGCGCCCGTATCTTGCGAACTCCGAGCATGACTAGACATTACGAGGTTCCACCATGAGTTTGACTGAAGCCCGTTTTCACGATCTGGTCGATGCCACCCAGGAAAACCTGGAAGACGTCTTCGACGACAGTGATCTGGATGTTGATGTAGAGAACTCGGCAGGCGTTTTAACGATCAAGTTTGAAAATGGCACCCAACTGATTTTCAGCCGACAAGAGCCGCTTCGCCAGCTATGGCTAGCCGCACGTAGCGGTGGATTCCATTTCGAATATGACGAAGATAACTCGCGCTGGGTACATGACAGTACGAATGAGCTACTGAGTGAAATGGTGGCTCGCCTGACACTGGAGCAAGCGGGCGCCGAGCTGGAATTTGAAGAGATCTGATTGTGACTGCGCCTGCTAAACCCGCAAAACCGCTCTACAGCAACGTCAGCCCGGCAGTGCCGTCGCCTTGCATCAGCACCTGCCGGCTGGATGAACACAAAGTCTGTCTGGGCTGTTTTCGCCACGTCGAGGATATTCGAGAGTGGCGCTCAGCAGATGACCAGCGCCGTCGAGTGATTTGTGAACAGGCTCGGCAGCGCAGGGGTTGATCCACCCCCGGCTCACTTGTGTATTTATTTTGCTGTGGTAGTGTCCACATTCGCCTCGCTATAACGAGGCTGGTCAAAACCCCGCCATTTCCCGGCGGGGTTTTGCTTTTTAATGCAGAAAAAAGGAGCCTGCCAGGTCATGAGTCTCACACCCTCCATCACCCTCACACGCCTGGACGTGCAGCGTCTAGAGAAGCTGATCGACAGTCTGGATGACGCGTTACCCGGTGTTATTGCGTTGCAGGCCGAGTTGGATCGTGCTGAAAATCTAGTCAGCCACGAAGAAGTCTCGCCGAACATTGTGACCATGAACTCACGCGTGCACTGCCGCGAACAAAGCAGCGGCAAGGATTACCATCTGACGCTGGTTTACCCTAAAGATGCCAACCCAGACGAAGGTAAAATCTCGATTCTGGCGCCGGTCGGCAGCGCATTGCTGGGTTTGCAGACGGGCCAACACATCAACTGGCCTGCCCCCGGCGGCAAAACCCTGAAACTCGAATTGCTCGAAGTGATTTACCAGCCCGAAGCAGCAGGCGACTTCGACCTCTAAGTACCCTCGACCTACTTAGATTAGCGGTAGCGCTTAGTTTGAAGCGCTGCCCCATCAGCTTAAACCGAATGAACCGGCACTCTGATCGCGTGATCTTGCTGCGCTAACTGGCTCAAAAAAAGATAGCTGTCATTCAGCTCACGCGATAACGCCAAACGCTCAAGCCTGTCCGGCTCGGCCTTACATTGCGCACGGTTGTCCAATTGCGCCAACTGCTGCTCATTCCAGCCCCATTCAGCGGTCAAGCGCTTGAGCAGTGCACGTTGCCACTGGCTGCCCCGCGTGACGGCCTGGCCTGTCAGTTTGATATTTGTCTTTAGATATAAACTGCGGCGCACTAACTCCAAGCGCTGAACATCGCCACGGCCACGCAGGTAGTCCTCAATACGCCGGTACACCATCACGTACGGGTCCAGCTCATCAAGGTCCAGTTGTTGGGCGTGCATGGCGCGCTTGAACCTCAGGCTCAGGCAATTTACGCGTGGGTGTTCGCTGGCGTATACCTCGACCAGCAGCAGTTTGAGCACCGCTTTGTAGGGTGACTCAATCCCTTTGAACAACTGCCTAAGCCCGGCCCCTAAAAACTCATCCGCGGGGATATGGGACAAATGCCCAAGGTCGATGACCTCATGTGCATTAATTAAGCTCTGGGTCTGCAACGTGTGAATAACCTCGGCATAACGCGCCTCCTCGCACTCCGGTACCCACCACCACAACGGTGTGCGCCCGGCGAGCCAAATCGCCGTGCGATAAAACTCGTCGAGCAACAACGTCGGTTGCGCGCCCATTGAGTCATCGACGCCGCAAGTCGGGCCACGCTCACCCTGAGCAAAACGCTGCGCATCAATCAAAAAAAAGTGCACCTCACTGCCTCGGCTCGCCGCCCAGTCTTCTAAGCGCTGGCACTTATTACGCAGAGAGGCCAACGCGTGATCATCCAGATCCGAGGCGTGGCAAATCCACACATCCATATCGCTCTGCTCGGTTTGAGCCAATGTGCCTAAGCTGCCCATCAAATACAGGGCATAAATGGTCTGAGGCTGCCTAAGCACCGGGGAGTAAGCAAAGTCGCCGACCAACATCTGCGCAATGTCGAGCGTGGACACATCCGGCGCATAACCCGACACCCCGGCTGGCGTCCAGTCCGAGACATAGCCGGGTAATAACGGGTCATTCACATGGAACAACAGGGCCATCAGCTTAAGAGTCGTTTGCTGGGCGGGCAACAGCGCCTCTATCGCGCGGTGCAGACGACTTTGGTTGACGGCCAGAAAACGGGCATGCAACTGACAGAGAGCCTGTCGATCGACCTCCTCGTTCTGAGCAGGTCTTATTTCAAGGGGGCGCGTCATTAAAGAGTCAGACCGGCTCGCCAAACGAGAAAGAAAAGGGTGAGGAGAGTTTACAGCCAGCAGCAGGAAAGACTCTGGACGATTGTATTTTTGACGTCAGATTTTTTACACATCTGGACAGAAGAAAGGAAAAAAGATGTGCCCACGGAATCGGCAAACGGTGAGACTCCGTGAGCGTGGCAGGGAGTCAGGCTAGCTCAGCCAGTTTTTTGTCTGTCTTGGACTTTGAATTCAGGATCAGCAGCAACCCTTGGACATGCTCAGCCGCATCGCGGCCCAAGCTAGTCAGATAGCCACCATCGCGTTGATCGATAAGCTCTTTATCAAAGAGACGCTGTGCAGCATCAATGACTTTGGGATCAGCGGTCTGATGGATTTTCACGCCCTCAAACGTACTGCCCAAGTCAAACAAAGCTAGGACTTCCAGTTCGGCAACCAACTCAGGGGTAAACGACATAAAGACTCCAGACTATGCAGGAAAAGGCGACAACTGCTCTAAGGTGATCTCACTCTCACCGACTGTCCAGTGACAGTTCTTACCTTTATAAGCCAGCTCATCACACCTGCCTCGCACTAATACTCTGACGAGGCAGTTGGAGTGTAGCTGCAGTCTTCAATCGTGCAGCGCTATTAGCCCTGCAGGAGCGAGCTTGCCTCGCGATCTTTTGATTTGGCCGCTAAAAAGCTCGCAGCCTGCGGTAGTTCCGCAGAGAGACAATCCCCAATTGTGAATTCAGTTATATAAACATTCTTAAATAGTATTTTTAAGAATAATCGCGCCTCACTACTATTGCTCCCAAGCCAGCATCTTAAGTCGGCACCCAACATTTCAGGAGCACACCATGAGCGCATCTCTGCGTAGCGTTGACGGCCAGGACGAAGCCACCATTCTGCGGGAAATCCAGAGCGCGCTACGAGATCTGCGCTTTGGTGCTGTCGAGATCACTGTGCATAACGCACAAGTGGTTCAGATCGAACGCAAAGAAAAATTCCGGCTGCAGAACCCAGGCCAGAAAAACAACTAATCCCCCAAGCGCACTCGCCTGATTGCGCTCATGACAACTAGAAACAGCTTTGGAGCGCCACCTATGTCCCTACGCCGTTACGCTTTGGCCGCGCTGGCCAGTGCCATTTTTGCTGGCTCCGCGGTAGCCAAAGACTACGAGTTACTCAATGTTTCTTACGATCCAACCCGTGAGCTGTACCAGGATTACAACACTGAGTTCGTGAACTTCTGGAAAGCCAACCACCCTGGCGACAACGTCAAAATCCAACAGTCTCACGGCGGTTCGGGCAAACAGGCCCGTGGCGTGATCGACGGCTTGCGTGCCGATGTTGTGACCTTGGCGCTGGCCGGTGACATTGATGAAATTTCAAAACTTAACAAAGGCTCGCTGCCGGCAGACTGGCAAACCCGCCTACCGGACGCCAGCACCCCTTACACCTCGACCATCGTGTTCTTGGTGCGTAAAGGCAACCCCAAAGGCATCAAAGACTGGGACGACCTGATCAAGAAAGACGTTTCTGTCATTACCCCGAACCCTAAAACCAGTGGCGGCGCTCGCTGGAACTTCTTGGCTGCCTACGCTTACGGCCTGAAAGCCAACGGCGGCGACGAAGCCAAAGCCAATGCCTACGTGCAAGAACTGTTCAAACACGTACCTGTGCTCGACACCGGTGCCCGTGGCGCGACCATTACCTTCGTCAACAACGGTCAGGGCGACGTATTGCTGGCGTGGGAAAACGAAGCGTTCTTGGCAATGAAAGAAGAAGGCGGTACTGACAAATTCGAAATCGTGGTGCCTTCGCTGTCGATTCTGGCAGAGCCGCCGGTGGCCGTAGTCGATAAAAACGCTAAGAAAAAGGGCAACCTCGACATCGCCAACGAGTACCTAAAACACCTCTACAGCCCTGCTGGGCAAGAGATCGCAGCCAAAAACTTCTACCGTCCACGTGACGAAAAAGTAGCGGCCAAATACGCCGAGCAATTTCCAAAACTGGAGCTTGTCACTATCGACAAAGACTTCGGCGGCTGGAAAACTGCGCAGCCGAAATTTTTTAATGACGGTGGCGTGTTCGACCAGATCTACCAGGCGCAATAACCTGTGGGGCGGGGCATTAAGCCACGCTGAAAGCTAGAACATAGAGCCCGCTTGCGTTGTTGCGGGCTTCATGCGTTAACCAAGGACTCTTATGTCTCGTCGTATTTCCCCCGTCATACCCGGCTTCGGGCTGACGCTGGGCTACACCTTGGTGTACCTCAGCCTCATCGTGCTGATACCGTTGGCAGCGATGTTTGTCCATGCCGCGCAACTCACTTGGGAACAGTTTTGGGCAATCATCACTGCTCCTCGGGTCTTAGCGGCACTCAAACTGAGCTTTGGCACCGCCTTCTTCGCGGCCCTTATCAATGGTGTCATCGGCACCGTCTTGGCCTGGGTGCTGGTGCGCTACACCTTCCCCGGACGCAAGATCATTGATGCCATGATCGACCTGCCTTTTGCCCTGCCAACCGCAGTGGCCGGTATTGCACTGACCACCTTGTACGCACCACACGGTTGGATTGGTCAGTTCGCCTCAGACTTAGGCTTCAAAATCGCCTACACGCCACTGGGTATCACCTTAGCGCTGACCTTCGTCACCATGCCGTTTGTGGTGCGGACCGTTCAACCGGTGCTGGCAGACATCCCGCGTGAAATCGAAGAAGCGGCTGCCTGCTTGGGCGCCAAGCCACTGCAAGTGTTCCGCTACATCCTGATGCCCGCCTTGCTACCGGCGTGGTTGACCGGTTTTGCGCTGGCCTTTGCCCGCGGTATCGGCGAGTACGGCTCGGTCATCTTCATCGCGGGCAACATGCCGATGAAAACCGAGATTTTGCCGCTGCTGATCATGGTTAAACTCGACCAATACGACTACACCGGTGCCACCGCTATTGGCGTGATGATGCTAGTGGTTTCCTTCGTCTTGCTGCTGGTGATCAACTTGATCCAACGCCGCATCGAAACCCCATCCTGAAGGAGGCCAGCGCATGTCCAGTTCATCAGTAAGTGCGGCCTCCGCCGCTAACGACGCCCGCCGCGGCAGCCCGTTCTCACGTCGGGTGCTGATCGCTTTCGGTTGGCTATTCTTCATCGTTTTTCTGCTGTTACCCCTGCTGATCGTTGTGTCTCAAGGCTTGAAGCTGGGCTTCGGGGCGTTTTTTGATGCGATCCTTGAGCCAGACGCGCTGTCGGCCCTCAAGTTGACCATCATTGCCGTTGTCATTTCGGTGCCGCTCAACGTGGTATTCGGCGTCAGTGCAGCGTGGTGCGTAAGCAAATACAGCTTCCGCGGCAAAAGTATCTTGGTCACGCTGATCGACCTGCCGTTCTCGGTATCACCGGTTATCGCCGGTCTGGTCTACGTGCTGATGTTCGGCGCACAGGGTTTCTTTGGCGAATGGCTGCAAGACCACGACATCCAGATCATCTTTGCGTTGCCGGGTATCGTGCTGGCCACCATCTTCGTGACCGTGCCCTTCGTCGCCCGTGAGCTGATCCCGCTGATGCAAGAGCAGGGCACTCAGGAAGAAGAAGCGGCACGCTTGCTGGGCGCCAATGGTTGGCAAATGTTCTGGCACGTCACCGTGCCTAATATCAAATGGGGCCTGATCTATGGCGTTGTGCTGTGTACAGCACGGGCAATGGGCGAGTTTGGCGCGGTGTCAGTGGTTTCCGGGCACATTCGCGGGGTGACCAACACCCTGCCGCTGCACGTCGAGATCCTTTACAACGAATACAACCACGTCGCCGCCTTCGCTGTGGCCACTCTGTTGCTGATCCTGGCGCTCTTCATCCTGCTGCTCAAGCAGTGGAGCGAATCCCGTATTAACCGCCTGCGCGCCAGCGCCGCGGAGGAATAAACCATGTCGATCGAAGTCCGTAACGTCAGTAAGAATTTCAACGCTTTCAAAGCGCTGGATAGCATCAATCTGGACATCCACAGCGGTGAGCTCGTGGCCCTTCTGGGCCCGTCAGGCTGCGGTAAAACCACCCTGCTGCGTATCATTGCCGGGCTTGAAACCCCGGATCAGGGCAACATCGTTTTCCACGGCGAAGACGTCTCCGGCCATGACGTACGTGATCGCAACGTTGGGTTTGTGTTCCAGCATTACGCACTGTTCCGCCACATGACGGTATTCGACAACGTGGCGTTCGGCCTGCGCATGAAGCCTAAGAGCGAGCGCCCGAACGAAACCCGCATCAAGGAAAAAGTCCACGAGTTGCTAAACATGGTGCAACTGGACTGGCTCTCTGACCGCTACCCCGAGCAACTGTCGGGTGGTCAGCGCCAGCGTATCGCTCTGGCTCGCGCCTTGGCGGTAGAGCCAAAAGTGCTGCTGCTCGACGAACCGTTCGGTGCACTCGACGCCAAAGTCCGTAAAGAACTGCGCCGCTGGCTCGCACGCCTGCACGAAGACATCAATCTGACGTCTGTCTTCGTAACCCACGACCAAGAAGAAGCGATGGAAGTCGCAGACCGCATCGTGGTGATGAACAAGGGCGTGATCGAGCAAATTGGCTCACCGGGTGAGGTTTACGAAAACCCGGCCAGCGACTTCGTGTATCACTTCTTGGGCGACTCAAACCGCCTGCACGTTGGCGAAGAACACGTCCTGTTCCGCCCGCACGAGGTGTCATTGTCGCGCCACGAACTCGAAGACCACCACTCGGCCCAAGTACGTGACATCCGCCCATTGGGCGCAACTACCCGCGTGACCTTGAAAGTCGAAGGTCAAAGCGAGCTGATCGAAGTGGAAGTGGTAAAAGACCACGACAGCCTCACCGAGTTGGCACGCGGCGAGACGTTGTTCTTCAAACCGAAGGTGTGGCAGAAGGCTTAAAACACCCGTCTTGGTGCTGCTTTTGCTATTGGCTTTTGGCTTTGGCTTCTGGTAGGAGCTGCCGTAGGCTGCGATCTGTTGCTTTTTAAGATCAAGAGATCGCAGCCTACGGCAGCTCCTACACAGCCCATCGTTGCGATCTCTTCATCGCGTAAACACCTACAAAACTCTCGGCCACATCCCTCGCAAGCTACCCATCTGCTCTGACATAAACATCGGTTTTATGCCCCTAAGGTCCGACTTTTCTCCCACGATAAGTTGTAAGGACTCGCATGACTAAAAACCGGAGGCCCATTAAGGCCCGTTCTGCGGGCTGGGCAAAAGACCTCGCTAACGCCCTCCTTAAGCAAGATGTTTCTCCCAACCAGATTTCCGTCGCCAGTGCGCTCTTTGCGCTGCTCGGAGCAGGTGTATTGATCCTGGATAACGGCGTTATTGGGTCAATTATGTGTGCGCTCAGCATTCAGTTGCGGCTGTTGTGCAATCTTCTAGATGGCATGGTTGCCATAGAGGGAGGGAAAAAATCCCACCTCGGCATTCTTTACAACGAATTCCCTGACCGTATTGCCGATAGCGCGCTCATCGTTGGGCTTGGCTACGCCATAGGCTATCCAAACCTTGGCTGGCTGGGCGCATTAGCTGCAACGCTCACCGCATATGTCCGGGTTTTTGGCGGCTCGATTGGTCTCACACAGTGTTTTGCCGGGCCGATGGCCAAACAGCACCGAATGGCCCTGATGACCGCAGCCCTATTACTCAATGCAATTGAAGCCCCCGTTTACGGCACGCACTACGTACTGCTCATCGCTCTGGCCATGATCACCCTCGGCTCACTGATCACCTGTGCAACCCGAACGTTATTCATCACCCGACAACTGAAGGTAAACGCCCATGTGGATCAGTAACGCGCTGATTTCTGTTTTACGCGTCCTGATCGGTGTGATGGGGTTTGTGGGAGGGCTGGTGATGTCGGTCATTAAGCGCAGTCTGAGCGCCAAAGACTGGGGCACCTTAATCAAAGGGCACGGAGGGATGCTCGACAGGATGGACTCGGTTTGTTTTGCCACACCGATCTTCTTTCACCTGACACGCTACTTCTTCACGGCATAAAACAGCCCTAGGGGCGCAGGCGCCGTGCGCCCCTAGGGTGTAAACGCTTAAGGCTTTTTCAGTTTCGGATTAGGAAAGAACTGCACCGCCTGCACTTTAGGGTCGGGGGCTTTTTTAAGGGCGGAGATGTTGACCCGCGTGCCCAGCTCTTTGGGCACGGACAAGCCCTGCTCATTGAGGGTGTCGGAGTAACCGCAGGCCACACATTCGCGGTGCGGTACGTCGTCTTCGTTCCACATTTGTAACTTGTCTGGCTCGCTGCACGCCGGGCAAACAGCCCCGGCGATAAAGCGTTTTTTTGTCACATTAACCGGGGTATCACTCATGCTGCGG